>JACQSY010000087.1 GCA_016211085.1 Acidobacteriota bacterium
CTCGCTCAGCACTCAGTCCTGAAAGTGCCTGTCTCTATCAGGCACCGCTGAGGACATTATTTGAGCAGGATGCAATAGTAACGTTCTACCGTTATTTTAACAATGTTTTTGGCCCCGAATAAGATTGGTTACTGAGCAGGCGGCACGGCCGAGGTTCGCTATATGAGAATCTAATTACAAGACAATCTGCAGCCAATTGCAAGCAAATATGATACGGCCCAGCACTCAATTAAAAAGCCGTCCAGAGGCGGCTTTCAAGTTCTCTATTCGAAAGCGTCCCCAGGGGGATTCGAACCCCCGTTGCCGCCGTGAAAGGGCGGTGTCCTGGGCCGGGCTAGACGATGGGGACAGCAAAAAAGGTGTCATTTTAGCATCCGCCCCATTGGGTGTCCATGGATGGGCCGCCGCCTCTTGCGGGTGATCCGAGCTTCTTTCTTATTTTCTCCGGGCGCACCTTCCTTCAAAATAAGATTGAATGGCCTCTGAAAAGATCATTTCAACGGGTCCCCTTCCCGATTGGGCTGCCGCAAAGCTCCGCGTGCGCTATGAACTGGTCACCTTGCAACAGCCTACGGCCGCCACCTTGTCCGCCGCTCTCGACACGCAAGTGGCCGGTTTAATTGTTCGAGGCTCGATTCCAATTGGCGGCGAACTCCTTCAGCGTGCTCCCTGCTTGCGCGTCATTGCTCGTGCCGGCGTGGGCGTCGATCAGATCGATCTTACGGCGGTCACCCAACGGCGCATTCCTGTGGTTTATACCCCTGGAGCCAATGCCCGCCCCGTGGCCGAGCACGCGCTGGCCCTCATCATCTCAGCAGCCAAAGATCTCCCTGAATGGCAGCGCGCTCTTAAAGACGGCGACTGGAAACGCCGCTATCTAAGCTGCAGTCGCGATCTCCAGGGACTCACGCTGGGAATTGTCGGCTTTGGGCGTGTAGGAGCCGAACTCTGGAAGCTTGCCACAAGGCTGGGCATGCGGGTCGTCGCATGCGACCTCAACCCCCTGCCACCCAGGTTCAAGAATCCGCCGCCTTTAATTTCCCTGCACGAGCTTCTCTCGGAAAGCGATGTGGTCAGCCTTCATGTACCGTTAAACGACGGGACCCGTCGGCTGATCAACGCCGCTGCCTTACAGGAACTAAAGCCTGGAGCTATTCTGGTCAATACGGCTCGGGGAGGTTTGATCGAAAGCTATGACTTGCTACTCGAGGCTTTGCAGGGCGGCCGTCTGTCCTATGTAGCTTTAGACGTGTTCGCCGAGGAGCCTCCGCATTTAAAGCACCCTTTTTTTTCCCATCCTCGGGTGATCCTGACTCCTCACGTTGCCGCCAAGACTCCGATAGCGGTGGAACAAATCTTTCGTGACCTGATTCCAGACATGCTGCGAGTGCTGGAGGGGAAAATTCCGCGTCTTGGAAATATTGCAAACGTCGAGCTGTTTGATAACAACCCGACGAAATAAAGGTCAGGTCCGGCTTAAGGCTTTTCTGCACCTTCGGCAGTGGGTCCGCCGCCGGGCATTCAGCGTGGGACAGTGACGGCATTGAATGTACATACGACCCGCGAACCACTGCGTCGCCACCACCCCTGAACCGAGGATCAGCACCGCCACCAGTCCGTCCAACAAAGGATTCATCCCGGTCAACCCTTCAGTTTGCTTCACCCAACGCAGGGCTGCCGTCCTCAAAGGGGCTGTTCCACCCCGCGCTCAAGAAACACTGCTCCGCTTGCGTTTGGATCCAATGTGTCACCAGGGGATGAGGCAACATTCCCATTCCGTCAGCTTCATACGACAGGCCCTTCAGTACTTCGCGGTAGGGTCCAAAACCGAATAAGCGGAATGGAACCACCAGTACGCGACGTCCCTTCCTATTCTGGGTTGACACGAATCCACGAATGCGGCGCTCAGCCACACGTCTCTTGTTCATCCAGTCTTCACGCAGAGTTTCCACCTTTACTACGGCAAACGACCTTGCATTACGGAGCCGGGTGGCATGGCGTTCGATCCTTTCGCGCCACTCACGGTCATCGGCGTCTTCGTCAGCGCCGTGCGCCAGAATCAAGACTGCTTCCGAACGTGGAGAACGGCTGAGCTTCTTTACACGCTCCTCGAAAATTTCCGAGACTTCCGCCGCATCGTAAAGGCCCCCTCGATTCAAAACAAGTTTGGAACGCGTTTGCACGGGTTTGGGGACCGGGTCAGCCTTGCGAATGACAGCGTGCCCGGCGTGCGACGCTGGATGGCTTACAAAATTGACGGGAGGGTCATTACGAAGGCCCAGCAGATACTCGGTTTGGTGGCGGAAGGAATTCGCGGATATAAACAGTCCCACCACGGCGATCCGTCGAATCCCCTGCATTTCCAACTCATCAATTGCAGCCTGTAAACTGCGGGGATCCGCCATCCCAAAGGCAACGGCAACAGGGATACTCGTGCGCAGAGGGGCGACCGCCTTGTCCACCGCCTGATTCCATTCAGGTTCACCACCGTGAGCCATCAGCAGCAAACCGATCTTCTCATCGCTGCCCGCCTTTACGGCGGCAGCCGCGGCAAGAACCGTGATTGCCAGGACTATTCCAGCTTTAAAGAAAAACCTCATACCACCCAGGTGCTGTAATCAGTCTGTTTTTGACTCGAAGATCTTGTCATCCACGCTCACTCGCCCGGCGCCGCGAGTACTGATATACAAGAAAGCAAAGAAATAAAGTGCCGCCAGCTCTCCCTGGTTTTGAATCGGCCAGGGCCCCCGAGGCCAGTGTGCGATGAAGTAAGCCGCAACCATCTCTGCGGCCGCGACAAACGCCACCAATTGGGCAAAAAGTCCCACTGCAATCGCCAGCCCCCCGAAGAATTCAATAATGCCGGCCAAACCCATCAAGCTTACTAAAGGAACCGGACCTCTGGACCCGAACATACCAAAGAGCTTTTGAGCCCCGTGAGCGGCAAAAAGAAGCCCGAAGAAAATTCGCATCAACAAAAAGGCCGTTTCTCCGAAAGGAGAAAGAATTCGTAGCATCCCCCACCTCCTGGTATTCTCCTATTATTGAACACAACCTCCAGAGATTCAAAAAGCACCAAGTGTTGGTGATATCCTAATCACCACACAAACTAGGATATCACCCCAGTTTCCGGCCAATGGCGCCGCAAACCTTTAGGGCCGGTGACGCAACACCCTCCCCGGTCGGGCACCCGTCTGCTTTCCTTCGGCGAGGACGGCTGAGCCGTTCACAAAAACGTAGTGAATGCCTTTCGAGTACTGATGGGGGGCCTCAAACGTGGCAACGTCGTTTACCTCCTTGGGATTAAAGATCACCACGTCTGCATACATTCCAGCACGCAGCAATCCACGATCCCTCAATCCCAGTCGCTGCGCGGGAAGCGAGGTCATTTTACGGATCGCCTCCTCGAGGCCAATCACCCGTTCGTCACGAACGTAGCGACCTAATATTCTTGGAAAGGTCCCGTAGGCCCGCGGGTGAGGTTTTCCTGAGCTCAGCGGTCCGCTCACTTTCAGGGCCGCCGCGTCGCTGCCAATGCTAACCCATGGCTGCTTAAGGATAAGACGGACATTGTCCTCATTCATAAGGTAGTAAATCATCTGAATCCGGTCTTTAGTGGACGCGATTAAATCCAGCAGCAATTCCACGGGCTCTTTATTTTCTTCACGCGCCACCTGAGCGAGAGTTTTACCGATCATGTGCCCATATGGATGTTCAATGCGTGCAAACACCATAGCCTCAGGACCGGCCATTTTGTAAAAGTTCTCCCAGGAAGTTTCACGAAGAATACGTTCCTTGATTTTTTGACGTTCTTGGGGAATCTTGAGGCGCTCCTGCAGTCTCCCATCAGCAAAAGCATCGGGGGGGATACACGCATCCAATCCTGTGCTGGCCCCGACGTAGGGGTACATGTTGGCGGTAATATCCACTTCTTCGTCCCGCGCCTTTTCAATGATCGAGATTATCTGCTGCACGCGAGGCCAATTCTCTTTTCCCAAAACTTTCAAATGATAAATTTCGACCGGCAGTCGGGCCTGGCGGCCAATTTCAATCAATTCCTCGATTCCTTCTCCCAGTCGGTACCCTTCACTGCGCAGGTGTGAGATATAGATTCCGCCGTATCGGGAAACAACTCGGCTGAGTTCCACAAGTTCTCGCCTTCCTGCATAAATCCCTGGTGGGTAGATCAACGCACTGGCCAGACCAAAAGCGCCCGCCTGCATGGATTCTTCGACGATCCGCTTCATTTGCTCGAGCTCTTCCTCAGTTGGCTCTCGCTTCTCGTCTCCAGTCACTGCGGCTCGGACGGTGCCGGCCCCCAAAAAAGTGCCGACGTTTATGGAGATCCCCCCCGATTCCAACTTTTGAAAATAATCATCAAAGGTGCGCCAGGGGGGTTCCACCAAGTCACGCTTACGGCTGTGCCAGATACGGTCGTTGATAGGAGCAGCCGACGTTCCTTCGCCGTGTATTTCCGTGGTGACGCCTTGATAAACTTTGCTTTGCGCCTCTCCGTCTTCCATTAACGTGTAAGCGGATTGGCCCAGCATGTCGATAAAGCCGGGCGCCACGACCAGACGCTCTGCATCGATGATCTGACCGGCGTTTTGACCTAACAAGCGTCCTACCCCAACAATACGGTCACCTTTAATTGCAACATCCGCTTTGATCCAGGGATTGCCTGAGCCGTCAACAAGACGACCATCTTTGATTAAAACGTCGACACGATCCGAGTTGTCCTGAAGCGCCGCAACCAACGGTAGCAAAAGAAGGCTCGGCAGAAAGACCCACAGCCTGTGTTTTCTCATTAACCCATTATTTTATTCAGCGGCCGCGGTTTGCTGCAAATCCCACCGATGGTGTCCGCCAACCCTCTTACAGGCTACAATTCACTCATGAAGACAGAACAGTCCAACTACCAGCGGTTTCAGCAATATGCACGAGAACTCGCCGACCTCAAGGCAACACTGCAGTTGTTGAGTTGGGATCAGGAGACCATGATGCCTTCGCGAGGGTCCGTCACGCGAGCCCAGCAGATTTCCACGCTGGCCGCTCTCTATCATGAGAAGCTCACCAGCGATGTCCTGGGAACGCTGATTGAAGACCTTCAGAACCGTCCGTTGGAGCCTTGGGGTTCCAGCAGCGTGCGTGAACTGAAGCGCCAGCGCGATAAGGCGGTTCGTGTGCCGCAAAGTCTGGTTCGTGAACTGGCCGAAACTATCTCTCTTTCCTATGAGGCGTGGGTGCAGGCCAGGAAAGCGTCCGATTTTCTTGCTTTTAGGCCCTGGCTTGAAAAAGTCGTCTATCTAAAACGTGAAGAAGCCCGCTGTATTCATGATTCACAATCGCTTTACGAAGCACTCCTGGACGATTACGAGCCCCAAATGATGACGAAACAGTTGGATCAGCTTTTTGAGAGGCTTCGTCCGTACCTGACGTCGTTATTGAACCGCGTTGAGACCTCGCCGACCAAGATTAAGGCCGAGCTTCTTCGTGGCAATTACCCCCGTTGGAAGCAGGAAGAATTTGGCAGACAAGTCCTCACTGCGATGGGTTTCGATTGGGAAGCCGGGAGGCTTGACGTGTCACCCCACCCCTTCTCGAGTGGTTTTACTCCCTTTGATGTGCGCATCACCACCCGTTACTGTGAGGAGGACTTCTCCTCGTCTTTCTTTGGCATGGTCCATGAGGGGGGGCACGCTCTTTACGAGCAAGGATTAGATCCCCATTACCACGGGCTGCCTGCATGCGAAGCAATCTCCATGGGTATTCACGAGTCGCAGTCGCGGCTCTGGGAAAATCAGATCGCCAGGAGTTCCCTTTTTTGGGAGCACTGGCTTCCTGCTCTTAAGAAAACTTTCCCGGAGCTTTCAGCTCTTTCTCTCGATGATTTCGTGGCCGCACTCAACCGCGTGGAGGCCTCGCTCATACGAGTAGACGCTGATGAGGTTACTTATGGATTGCACGTAATCTTAAGGTACCAACTGGAAAAACAACTCATCGAAGGAGACCTGTCAGTTGGAGACCTGGAAGAGGCCTGGAAGCGGAAGATGCAGGAATTTCTTGGAATTGTTCCTTTGCGGTCTGCTGAGGGTGTCCTTCAGGACACTCACTGGTCACAGGGTTTGATCGGTTATTTCCCCACCTATGTTCTCGGTAATCTTTACGCTGCTCAAGTTTTTTTCCACGCCAGGCAAGAAATAGCTGAGTTCGAAAACCAGGTACGCAAAGGGGAACTCCGTCCCCTGAGGGAGTGGCTTCGCGAGAAGATTCATATTCATGGCAAAACGGTTACAGCAGATCAGCTCATCAAGAATATTAGCGGGCGTCAACTCGACCCCCGGTTCCTGATCGACTATCTGGAAGAGAAATTCACTGCAATTTATCGTCTTTGAAGAGGTTGCTCTGCCGGGGTCGGGGCCACTCAGTCCGCTTCTTGACCGGGCACCGTCGGAAGAGGTAATATGGAATTAGTTCCAAGTGGTCTAGTGGCAAAAATGGCCACAAAATTAACCGAAAGGTTAATGGAGGTTACGAGCCATTGATACCTAAGGGTTACTTGGAACTTTTTTTATTTCTAAACTATACGACTACCATCACCTATCTTCCATTGTTTGCCCCGGGTGGCGCTGAAGCGGAGTGAATCAAGCTCAGATAAACGGAAACGGTCTTCTGTCATGAGCCCATTGCATTGGTTTGGCTGGTTGGCGCTGCTATTTCTGCTTTATATTTTCTATCGTAGCCTTTTTATTCCCACACTAAGCTATCGGGTCAGAGCTCCGTTTGATCTAGCCAATCCAAATACCACCCATGCTTTGGCAGCGCTGGCAGACGGGTCACTCCACGGCGGCAATTGCATGGAGGTGTTCACGGATGGCCCCAGCTTTTACGCTGCAGAGCTTGAGACCATTTCTCAGGCAAGGAAAAGCGTTACTTTTGAAGCTTATATCTTTACTTACGGAGAGATTGGTAAGGAATTTCTTCAACTCTTTGAGGAGAAGGCAAGAGAAGGGGTTAAGATCAAGCTCCTGGTTGACGCTGCGGGAAGCCTCGGGCTTGCGTTTCAACGTCGTGCCTTGGCCCGTCTGCGTGCACTAGGCTGCGAAATCGGGTTTTATCATCCTCTCCACGTCAACTGTATCGAGCGGATCAATGTCCGAACGCATCGTGAAATTATTGTGGTGGATGGGGTGGTGGCATTTATTGGCGGCGCCGGTGTGGCCGATCCATGGCTCAAGTCCAAACGTGACCGGCCCTGGAGAGATATGATGATCCGAGTTCGGGGGCCTGCTGTCGCGGCGCTTCAGGGCGCTTTTGCCGAGAACTGGCTGGAGTGCGCGGGCGAGGTCCTGAGCGGCCAGGCCTTTTTTCCACGGCTTCAAGAGGCTGGGACCCAGCAGGCGGTGGTAATGAACAGCTCCTCACGGGGACGTTCGACGCATGCCCGAATACTGTATCAACTGCTTTTGGCCAGTGCCCGGGAATCTATTTGGATTGCCACTCCTTATTTCCTTCCCGATTTCTACATCCGCGGTGAACTTGTGCGGGCGCGGCAGCGTGGCGTGGAGGTCAACGTCATTACCACGGGAAGAAAGACAGACCATATCACCACCCGGCGCGCCAGCCGACGTCTATACGGAGAACTGCTGAAAGAAGGCATTCATATTTATGAATATCAGCCGGTCATGTACCACGTGAAAACCTTGCTCGTAGATCGGCTATGGGCAGTGGTGGGTACGACTAATTTTGATCATCGCTCTTTCAGCATTAACGATGAGATCAATGTAGCGGTACCCGGCGGAGCACTCAACCAACGCCTGGAGGAAGATCTGAAGAAAGATCTCGAAGAGAGCCTGCTGCTCAGTTACGAGGATTGGACACGCAGGCCTTTTTACGAACGTATGCATGAAGAACTGATACGCATTCTGGAGCGGCAACAGTGAAGATCGTCACCTACAACGTTCACAAGTGTCGTGGACTGGACAGCCGCACTGATGCGCAAAGAATTGGGGAAGTCCTCCGGGGAATCCATGCCGACATCATCGCTCTTCAGGAAATTTTTTCCTCCAAGCATAGTAATCTCGCTCAAGCTGAGTATTTGGCGTCGAAGCTCCATTTACACCTTGCGTTTGGCCGCACCCGACACCTGGGCCGTCGCCGTTATGGAAATGCCGTGCTCAGCCGGTGGCCGATCTTGAATTCAGAAGTACTGGATATTTCTTGGAGGCGGCGAGAAAAACGAGCCTGTTTACGAGCGGATGTAGACACTCCGTTCGGGATGGTGCACGTATTTAACATCCACCTGGGAACATCTTATTTTGAGCGGCGTCATCAAGTGCGTTCGCTTTTTGCTTTACCGCAATTAAATCAGACGCTTTTCGGCCCGCGGGTGCTGATCGGGGATTTCAACGATTGGACTCGAGGATTAGCAACCCGCATGTTGGCCGAACGCTTTGAAAGCCTTAATATGCAGCTGCATGTTCGCCGCAGGCGTTCCTATCCCGGTTTCTTCCCGCTTCTACACCTCGACCATATTTACTTTGAGAAACCCCTTCACATCGAAAAAGCTGAGCTCGTTCAAACGCGGCTTGCCAAGGTGGCCTCTGACCACCTTCCCCTCGTAGCGACCTTTTTCTGGGGTACTGAGAACCAGGAGACACTTTCAACCACGCGAACTGCCGGCTTGCAAAAGTGACAAGCGAAAACGTCGTCACTTCGCGAAATTGCCGTCTCGCCGCCAAAATTCAACGTAATCGAGTAACGGCGAACCTAGCGCCGTTGAAGATCTCGCGCTCGGGCAGGTTCCTCTACTGCTCTGAAATCAGCCGCAGGAGGGGAGCTGAAAGCCAGGGTGAGGAGCGTCTTTTGCTCAACTGCATGCGCTTTGGCTGATCCAGTCGCCGGGCTGGCACTGGCGGAACGCTTGATGGTTCTAATGCGCCTTCCTCTTGCCAGGCGCTCCAATTCGGGCAGCACATAAAACAGCGCACCCATATTGGCGGGCTCCTCTTGAACCCAGACGAGTTCCACCGCTTCAGGATATCGCTTCAACTCGTTTTCCAGCTCATGTTCAGGAAAGGGGTACAGCTGATCAAGACGAATGATGGCAGTCGAATGATCCCGCCGGCGTCTCCTCTCTTGATGCAATTCGTGTCCTATTTTTCCGCTGCAAATGAGCAACCGTCGTGCCGGCTCCTCCGGGGGATCATAAATTACCGGCAGAAAACGTTCCCGCGAAAATTCCTCAAGGGGCGAGGCGGCGTCCGCGTGCCGTAGCATGCTCTTGGGAGTCAGGAGTACCAGTGGTTTTCGCCAGCTCCGTAGGGCCTGGCGCCGCAACAGATGAAAGTACTGAGAGGATGTGGACGGTTGGCAAACCTGGATATTGTCCTCGGCTGCCAGCTGGAGATAGCGTTCAATACGGGCGCTGGAGTGTTCCGGACCCTGTCCTTCGTACCCATGGGGCAAGAGAAGAACGATCCCGGATAGCAAGTCCCATTTATCTTCTCCTGCAGAAATAAATTGATCGATGATGACTTGCGCACCATTAGCAAAATCCCCGAACTGAGCCTCCCAGATCACCAGTGCGTCCGGGTAGTCACGACTGTAGCCGTACTCATAGCCGAGTACCGCGAACTCCGAGAGCATGGAATTGTAACTTTCAAAGCGTGCCCGCTGCGGCGAAAGGTGGGCCAGTGGAACGTATTCCTCCTCGGTGTGAACATCGATTAAGACCGAGTGCCGGTGGTTAAAGGTACCCCTTCTGCTGTCCTGGCCGCTGAGACGCACCGGAATGCCCTTCATCAAAAGGGATGCAAACGCCAATGCCTCGGCCATGCCGAAATCGACTGGAATCTTGCCCTTTCCCATCTCGGCGCGTTGTCGCAACAGTCGTTGCACTTTTTCGTGAACCGCAAAACTACCGGGAACGCTCGTCAGTTTCTCAGAAAGGCTGTGAAGCTCTTCAGCCGTTACTCCGGTGTTTACCTCGTAATCCGGATCGTAGGCTCCACCACGGTAACGAGACCAGTATGCGGGCAGTTGCCGGAGTACGGGCTTTGCCTTTGCCGCCCCTCCTTTTTCTTGTTCTGTTTCCAAACGGACGGCAATCTCACGTGCTAAGCGCTCCGCTCCCTTGATTCCCGTAGGGAGCTTTTCAGCATAACTCCGCCACAGCACGGGATGGGCTTTGATTTTTTCATAGAGGACGGGTTGAGTGATGGTTGGATCATCGATTTCGCTGTGTCCGTGCCTTCGATATCCAATCAAATCTATCACCACGTCGGTCGCGAATTGGTATCGAAACTCGCAAGCCCAGCGTGCGACGCGTGCTGCCGCCTCCGGATCTTCAGCATTGACGTGAAAAATGGGAATAGGGAGCCTCTTGGCCACGTCCGAGGCAAATGGGGTGGAGTGGAGTTCGCGCCAATCGGTGGTAAACCCAATCAGGTTATTTACAATCACATGGACTGCGCCTCCCACCGAGTACCCGTTCAGGTTAGCCATGTTCAAAGCCTCGGCAGCAATTCCTTGTCCAGCAAACGCTCCATCCCCGTGAAGTATTACCGGCAGAACTCGGTGGGTTGAAGCTTCTCCCAGCCGCGTTTGTTTGGCTCGCACCCGACCCAAGGCCACCGCGTCCACTGCCTCCAGGTGACTGGGATTGGAAACCAGGTGGATGTTAATGCTGGCGCCGTTCATGGCCTTGAAAACACCTGTAGCACCCAGGTGATATTTGACATCACCGCTTCCTAGAACGCTGCGCGGATCCAGGTCCTCGAATCCCGCGAAAATCTCGGATGGAGACTTTCCCACGATATGGACCATCACATTGAGCCTGCCGCGGTGGCTCATAGCAATCACAGCCTGCTCTGCTCCCCTTTCGCCAGCGGCATTCAGGACATGATCCAGAACAACCAGCAAAGCGCTGCTCCCCTCCAGCGAAAATCTCTTGGTGCCGATATAGCGTGACTGGAGGACCTGCTCAAACACTTGTGCTTGAATCAGGCGCCTGAGAATGTGCTCGCGATCCACAGCCTCAGCCGAACCCTCCATCTTCTGGAGGATCCAAAGCCGCTGTCCCGGATCAGGAATATGCATGAATTCCACGCCGATGGAACCGCAGTAAACTTTTCTCGGCTCTGAGGGCTCCTGTCGATCCAGTTCGGGATGAGGTAAAGGCTTGAGCCTCCCCAGCGGATCCAGTTGCGCTTCAAAATAGCCCCAGCGGCGAAACGCGTCCCACATTTTCTGATCCGAGTCATTTTCCATAGGCACTCCCAGTATAGCTGCAGCCCGTCGCCACGTCAGTTCTTACTCGATGGCATCTTCTTAAGTCGACGTTGATCATCGCTGGACCACTCCCTTCTTCTTTGGTAGTTTTGTGGACACGAGCCCCTCTTCAGAAATGCGGACAATCGGATTGATCATCTCAGCAGCAGGGCTGCTCATCTTGTTCCGGCTTGTTCTCTTTCCGCAACCCGAATTGTCCTTTCCAGCGAGCCAATCTGATTATTATGTGAGAGATGAGATTGCCGGGCACCTTCATCGTCCTCACGCCGAGCGCGTGCTCAACTGGCCGGAGCATCCGCTGAAGAAAATCGTAATGAAAACCAATAATTTGGGCTTTCGCGAAGATGCGGATACGGTTGTACGAAAAGCGAGCCAAGTGCGGGTTCTCATGACAGGTGATTCACATACTGACGGCGTTGTATTCAACCATGAATCCGTTTCCAACCGGATGGAACAGCTCCTTAATAAGAAATCAGGCGCCGTGAACTACGAAATTCTAAATGGTGGAACGGGTTACTTCGGTCCCTTCAACTATCGTCAATTCATACGCCGCTTTGATTTCTTAAGCCCTGATGCGTACATTGTCGTTTTCTACAGCGGGAACGACTTTATGGACGCGGTCCGCGAACTCGAACAGCCACGTCGCTCTCTCAGGTATCGACGGGCTTTAAGAAGGGCCTCCGGTGAAAACAATGGCGCGGTCGCCCAGGCGCTGAACCAAATTTATTACTTCCAAAATTTTCCTGAAATGCAAAAGGCAGCCCTGGATCGCTCGGAAAAGTTCCTGAGGGATTTGCAGGCTTACTGCCGGGAAAAGCGGATCGGTTTGGAAGTGATTTTCCTGCCCACCAAGGTGGATCTCGAGTGGCACACTGATGTTTCACGGCTCAGAAACTGCATGCGGATCCTGGGCATCAATCCGGAAAACTTAAATCTGAATCAGCGGATGCTCCAGGAACTCCAAAGACGCCTCAGCCGGCGCAAGATAGATTCGTGGGATGCCACGGCACATCTAAGACAGAGCCAAGGTCCCCACTTTTGGAATCAGGATTACCACCTCAACAACCGAGGACATCGAGTCCTGGCGGAAGGCTTTCTTCGAGCCAGCCGGCTCATATACAGACCAGATTTGGGAACCGAAAACTGATCTTGGCATTGGTTGAAGGCTGTTTTCGCGCAGTGCTACGATAGTAATGGAGCAGGGCCAGAGCGGATTACCTTGTGGGGCCACGCTTTGCTCTTCACGGTTTCGGCGCTGGCAGACCAGACAGGCAACCTCTGAGCTCGTCTCAAGCAAAACACGTCTCTGACTGTCAGGGCGGGAGACCTTCAAATGTTTACAAGATTCCGAGACCGCAACGAAGCGGGAAAGATACTCGCACAACACTTGCTTCCCTACCAAAACCGACCCGATGTTGTTGTGCTGGCCCTTCCGCGGGGCGGAGTACCCGTAGCCTTCGAGATAGCGCAGGCCCTTCATGTTCCCTTGGACGTCTTTGTCGTTCGAAAGCTCGGCGTTCCCGGCCAGGAGGAATTGGCAATGGGCGCCATCGCCAGTGGAGGCACTTACGTTATCAACGAAGATGTGGTGGCACACCTCGGAATCTCAAGCAGCACGATAGAGGGGGCGATACGCAGGGAAGAAATCGAGTTGCTGCGCCGTGAACAACTTTATCGCGGAGATCGAGAAAGGCCCTCCTTTGAAGAAGCCGTTGTCATCCTGGTCGACGATGGGCTGGCTACGGGATCTACGATGCGGGCTGCGGCGCAGGCCCTGCGAAAACAGAAACCGCACAGGATCGTGATTGCCGTGCCCGTTGCTGCACAGATGACGTGCAGTGATCTTCGAGACCTTGCCGATGAGGTGATTTGTTTGTATACCCCGGATGCCTTCCACGCGGTAGGACAGTGGTACGATGATTTTTCTCAAACCACTGATCAAGAAGTCCGTGATCTGTTGGCTCGAGCCGCGATTAAAAGAGAAACAGTTTTCAAACCAGGTGAATAATGTATGCCTCTCCTGGTAAAGGAATCTCTCCTCCAAAGCCTCTCTCCCCTCCGGCCGTGCACTTGGACCACACCGAGGCTCTGCAGCCTCTGGAACTCACGTCAGACTGGGTGATGGCTGATCTTTCCGGGACCTACCCTCTGGGGATTTGAGCAAGTGTCGCTTTCAACCCGAGGTCTTCAGAAAAGCCTCAAACCAATCGGCAGCCAATCGAGACACTGCATCCAGGGTTCCTGGTTCTTCAAAGAGGTGGCTTGCTCCAGGGACGATTTTCATCTCTTTTACACAGTGAAGCTGTTCCAATGCTTCTCGATTCAATTGAATCACCGGCACATCATCCTCTCCGATAACTAGCAGCGTCGCGGCACGCACGCTCCTTAGGAAATCTCCGGCGAGGTCGGGACGCCCTCCACGTGATACAACGGCCCCTACCCGGTCGCCCAGTTCTGCGGCCGCAATCAAGGCGGCCCCTGCCCCTGTACTGGCGCCGAAGTAGCCCAGACGGAATTCCGTTTCAGTGAAGGCATACGTTAGCCACTGAGTGGTGCTGACCAGGCGTCGCGCCAGCAGGGGAATGTTGAATCGGTACTCTCTGGTTTGCGAGTCCGTCCGCTCCTCTTGTTCGGTTAAAAGATCAAAGAGCAACGTGCCGAGACCTCTTTGGCGCAAATAGGCAGCCACGCGCTGGTTACGAGGACTCAAGCGACTGCTTCCGCTGCCATGGGCAAACAAAATGACAGCTTTCTCTCCTTTTGGAATGTTCAGTTCGCCCTTGAGGATCACGTCGCCTGCTGGTATCTCAACGGAGACGGCGGTCTCCATATCCATCGGGTTCGTCATTGTTCAACCCTCCAAAACTCACAAACATTTCACTTGCCTCCGGTATTCAGCTGCATGGAAGAGCAGGAACCCACATGGTCCGGAAATGGGTTCGGGAAAGCCTACCGGCCCGCTTTCTGACTCAATGTTGCTATTATATTAGAAAGAAAATGAGTGCAGGCACTTGAGTGCCACACCGGTCGGCGAGTCGCCAATCAGGATGCAAAGAGCATTTCTCATCTTAACGACATGGGCATTTCTGTCTGGAACACAGGTGGGCTACTCGATCCCACCTGGCGAGAAGTTTCAGGACATTGTCTATGCTCAAGCAGGAGATCGTGATCTCCTGCTTGACCTGTATCTACCGACGGAAGGAAAGCCTCCGTTTCCCACTATCGTGTGGATTCATGGGGGCGGCTGGATCGGAGGCAGCAAAGAAAATCCTCAAGCGCTGGAGATGAAGCGCTGGGGTTATGCCGTGGCCAGCATTGAATACCGGCTGCTGACGGAGGCGCTTTTTCCAGCCCAGATCGAAGACTGCAAAGCGGCGCTTCGCTGGTTGAGAGCGCATGCCCAGGACTATGGATTGGATCCCGATCGCATGGGTGTCTGGGGGGCGTCGGCGGGAGGACACCTGGCGGCATTGCTTGGCACTTCGGCCGGCGTCCCCGAATTGGAAGGAAGTCTCGGTAATCTCGAGCATTCGAGCCGAGTCCAAGCGGTGTGCGATTTTTACGGACCTACTGACATGCTTTCTTACCATCCACTCCTCAAAGACCTTCTCGCGGTTTATGAAACGTTAAACGGCGCGAACACCAAGCTGGAGCAGGTTAGAAAATGGGCAGCTCTTGCCAATCCTATCTCCTATATCAGCAAGGATGATCCTCCCTTTCTGATCATGCACGGGGATGAGGATCCTACCGTTCCCGTCGAGCAAAGCGAGCTTCTGGCTCGGGAATTAGAGCGTGCTGGGGTTCCCGTCAGGCTGACCATTTGGAAAGGGCGGGGGCACTCGCTGCAGGGAGAGGACGTGTTGCAGGCCGTACGTGCTTTTTTTGATGAGACATTAAAACCTCGTGAGGTGGGAAAGCACGGGAATGGATGGAGTTCCCTTCCCCCTTTCGTTTCAGGGTGGGGCTTGTGAGGGGAGGCAAGGAGGGAGACGACGAGGCGACGTCAGGTCTCATCGGCGAGGAGCAACAATGAGACGGCTGCGGTCGTGTTCGCAACAAACGTCACTGTATTTATGAATTGGGATACTGAGGCCACATTCCCGATTCCAAAACCGCTTCACTGGTACATCGAAAGCTGCAGCGTGGCTGGTGATCGCAGACCCGCCCACAATCTTGGAAGTACGGATTGAGGCTCCTTATGTGTTTTCTTCCACCGATACTGGATTATCCGAGAATCTCTTCAGCTTGAGCATTCCTCCCTGCGGAATCAACTCGCGCAGCGGCTTGTCGGAGCCAATTCTGACGACGGCTCGTGAGACCGGTTCAAGATATCCATTCAAGACCTGTGCGACAAATTCTCCTTCAATAAGGCCTTCAAAAGCCATGGAGACGTCGTTGAAGTCGGTGCAGTTGACCAGAAAAATCTCAAGGGCTGTGGCGGGAACCGAAACGCGGAATTGGCTGCCTGACCGAAGGTAGAAAAAGACCTTATCCGAGGAAACGATCTTGTGATCGGGAAAAACAAAATCTCCAAAAGGCACGAATTCTCCTTGGGTGAGGTCCTGCTGGTGTTCAGAGTAAAAATGCAACCAGGACTGGACGATTTTCTGGTGCCAAGCTGGGGAGCTTAAAAAATCAGCACCCAGGGCGGGGACTCCCGTCAAGATGGTAGTTGAAACAAACTTGGCGACCTCCGCCTCGCGCAGTCGAGGAGACCAGTACATTTCGTCCGTGCTCATCACCACGCCGGAACTGAAGGCACGCATCATCAGGGAGCAAAGTCGCATGGCGTCGAAATCTTCAGGAGAGTCCAGACTCTGCCAGATATTGGCATAAGGTTTGTTGTTTAGATTCGCCACCGGATATCGGAGCTCCACGGTCGGTTGGGGGATCTTTTCGAGAATGGCCTCTTTGATTCTCGCTTGAGCTGTATTGAACCCTTCTTCGACAGAAAATTCGTGCCCGTGCCAGGACTCACAAACAAAGGGGATCAGATCCTGAAAATCCAACCAATAGCCGTTAGGCGCATAATCGTCAGAGACGCGCTCAAAGAGTGAAGATAAATAGTTATGGGTCGGCAGGTATTGAGGGCACAGGTTGACGTTTTCCTTAAATCGCCGGCCTAGGGGAAGCGTATAAGGGGCCTGTTCAACAGCTCCGCGGAAAATATCGTTGGTGTTCCGAAAAAGAACATGCGCATTGCGCAGAGCAGGATACTGGTGGCTTTTTCTGCCCATGGCGTAGGGAGCCATCCAGAGGACAACATTCATATCAAAATAATCTTGAACATTTCGCAAGAAGTCCCTGAAGCCGGGCAATTTTTTTTGCGGAGCACTGTAGTTGCCGAGGGTTCCCTCCAACCATCTTACGAGTTCACCAGCCTCAGACTCCCATCCGGCGTCAAACAAATAACTCCTAAACCCTAGATTCTTCGCGATGGACAGGGTCGTCCAGTAAAGGTTGGGACTGGTGCGGTCAAAAGCCCAGTACCAGATGTCATACACCGGAAAGTAAGCAGCCGGACTGATAGGGAAAGGTTCATAGCCGAGATTCTCATCAACCCAGGAGGCATAAAACCGGGCTTGCTCAAACCAGCCGCGATCCTGAACATCTGTGAAAAGCACTTCTGAAAAGTGCTCGATGGTGGAGGACTGGGTTTGCAAGCTGATGGTATAGCCATTCGCTCCTGGCGACCCGTAAATCAAGAAAACGCGGTTTTGGCTAAGCGGTCCTACTGACAGGAGATTGTCTCCACCGCGTGTCAGGGCCATAACAAAAGGAATCCCGTAATTAGGAGAAGTAATCTCACCGAAGCTCTCCGTTTTCAGGGCCCGATAGTTTCGATGGTTTGCAGGAAACTGGTTGTAAGTCCAGATGGCGTAAAGAGTCGGATCCGAAACCAGCCACTGCGTCTGGAATCTTTGCACTGAAAAAGAGCGGCCATCCATTCTTTGGATCTGGATGGAGAGTTCGCTTCGCCGGCCCTGAGCATTTTCCTCAATCCTCAGCGAGTAGCCATTATCTGACACCAGTGCATCACCCAATGGCTCCCACTGTGTGGGGGCTGGATCCAGCAGGATCGTCAAGTGAATGGTCTGGCCGTTGGAAAGTGGAACCTCAAGATCTGAACCAAGAACCGGCAAGGAAAATATTCGAGCCAATAAAAAGGAACACAGTAGTTTTCCAAGACCCATAACTCCTCCCTGATGACTGTGAGTTGCCACTGAATTATACGGAGCCGGACGTCGCCTGTTTCTCTCAAGGGACGGAGTATTCCTTGTTTCTACTCACAAAAATCCTAAATCTTTGCCGATTTTCACGATCTTTCACCCAGGGATTTTCACCCCTCGATCACGAACTGATGGGCGCGATGACAGGGGGAAAAACGGGGACAGAGACCTCTGTTCTTCAAGGTACGGCTCTTTCTCGTCGGCGAATTGACGGGCGTGGTTCGCCCGGGACTAAATCAGGAAACGTGGTCCCTGTCCCCGGTTTTCTTCAATGGAACGGCGGGTGGCGCTGAGAAGTCTGCGCGAGGAATATCGGTTTAACCTTTGGTCCAAAAGAGATGTTACCTATGTCTCCGGAATAAGATGTAACCCATGTGTCCGGAATGGACCCCGATGGGTTGGGTGAGCCGTGCTGGATTCGAACCAGCGACCCTCTGCTTAAAAGGCAGATGCTCTACCGACTGAGCTAACGGCCCACAACACGAAAGCGGCAATGATCTCTTGCCGCGGCAGACAAAAAAGAGTGTAGCACGCGTGTGGAGGCCGTCCAAAAACAAAGCCGGCGGCTAAAGACAGCTCCTCCAAGCACTTCAAAACAAAAAGCTAGCCTCCGCCAAGGATGCGAAAATACAAAAGGATAGCCGCGGTTACTACGGCAAGACCCAGGAGATCCAGCACCACGCCGAAACGGATCATGCGGCGGACCGGAATCAAACCAGAACTGAATACTATTGCGTTAGGCGGCGTTGAAACCGGCAGCATAAATCCTAAAGATGCAGCCAACCCGGCGGCGAGGCCGGGTGCGGCAGGCGGCAACTGTAACGATGCGGCTACCGCCAATACCACTGGTATCGTCATGTTGGCCGCTGCAGTATTGGAGACCATTTCCGAAAGCACTACTGAGAGAAGAGCAGACAACAGAGTAATTACAGCCAGCTGTATTAAGCTGTCGCTTCCCTCCCACGGAGAAAAGTAAAGCAGCGACTTGCCAAGATACTCGGCAAGCCCCGTCGAAAAGGCGAGCTTGCCCAGCGCCAGACCCCCGCCAAAAAGCAAAATTGTTCCCCAGTCAATTTGAACTGCCTGTTTCCAGGTCAGCGTAAATCTCCGCGCCTTCCAATCGAGGGGAAGCACAAACAAGAGGGTCGCTCCCAGAAGGGCGCTGATCGCCTCGGGAAAAATCCGCGTGAGCTGTAAATAGACGGAATTGTCCGACCCCGCCACCAGCGCCACCAGCCCTGGACCAATCCAAAGCGTTACTGTCAGCAGAAAGGCCAGGAGCACATTTTTTTCGCCCCGCCTCATGGGACCCAGCTTCTGTTTCTCGGCCCTCAGAAAATCGCCGCTACCTGACAATTCTTTTGTGCCCGAAGGACATTTTTTATGGAGATAGAAAAAAATAACCACGTAGCAGAACGCTGCCACCGGAAAAGCCAAGACCATCCATTCAAAAAAGGATATCGGATAAGCGACGAATTCCTTTAGCATCCCCATAGCAATCAAATTGGGAGGGCTACCCACGGGTGTAGAAAGGCCCCCGAGTGAGGAGCCATAAGCCGTCACCAACATTAAGGCCGTCCCGTAACGGGCATCTATGGGCTGATGGCTTCTTAAGAAAGAAAAAATGGCCAGTCCAATGGGAAACATCATGGCCGCGGTCGCGGTATTGCTCAGCCACATGGAAACAAAAAAGCATATCCCTCCAAAAGAGAAGAGCAGCCACCCCGGATGGCTGGCTACCTTTGGCAGCGACAGAATCGTGTAGGCCAGTCGTTGATCCAACCCATGCACAAAAATTGCGTTGGCAAGGATGAAGCCACCGAAGAACAAAAAGATCAGCGGGTCTGCAAACGGCGCGAATACGTCCTGGGCCGCGCCTATACCCATAACCACACACAGCGTGGGCCCGAGTACCGCCGTCACGGGAAGCGGCAGGCCTTCCGTGACCCAGAGCACAAAGACTAGGGCAAACACAGCTCCCAGGCGATGCGCCCCGGGACTCAGGGAAGGCAACGGCACAGCCATGACAAGCAAAAAACCAAGAGGCGCAAGAATCAGCCCCCAACGCTGGCGAAGGCGCTCAAAACGCTCCTCGGCAGGGGTTAATGCGAGCTCATCCGAATCGACTTCCAAGGGAACTCTGGCTGCATCCCGCTGCATTCTCTTCCTCACGAGGCCCCAACAACAACCAGCCGCGACACCTTTATAGCGGGATTGAACGAAATAGGAAAGAGAGAAAACCGAGAGCGTTGCCAAGTGTTTGGCTTGTCCCTCGGTCCTGGACCAACCGCGAGCTAATGTCTAATCCCCCAAGAATGTTCCGTCTGCGAAATACCCAGGGGAACCGCGTCGCCATGGGGCTGCGAGCGCCGGCGGCGAAATTCAACCATTTCTCGGAGATTGGACACTCCCGGGCTATAACGCTACCGAGCAAGACTGTGCAACCTCACGATTGGGGTGAAAACCACTGCTGTAGTCGCGGACTTTGCTCTAGAACAATAGTTTCAGCTCGATTGGGACCTGTCGAGATTATCGAAATGTCCGTACCAATCAACTGAGAAATTCGATCCAGATACTCGCGAGCCTGACGTGGAAGCTCCTCATAATGGTGGATGCGGGAAGTGTCGGTTTTCCATCCGGGCCACTTCTCACAGACCGGCTCCACCTCATCCAGAACCGAGATTTCCGTGGGGAAACAATCGAGGACACGCCCTCGATAGCGATAGCCCACACAAATTTGAATCTCATCCAACTCGTCGAGGACGTCGAGCTTCGTAATCACCAACGTATCCACCTGGTTGATCAACGTCGCATAACGCACAACCACGGCATCAAACCACCCGCACCGACGCGGTCTTCCAGTTGAGGAACCGAACTCCGTCCCCTTCTGTTGAATGTGCCGGCCCACCGGGTCATGAAGCTCGGTGGGAAAGGGGCCGCCCCCTACCCTGGTGGTATAGGCCTTGGCAATCCCGATGACCCCGTCAATATGGCGTGGACCCACACCGGTGCCGGTACAGGCGCCGCCGGCCGTTGCATTAGAAGATGTGACAAACGGATAAGTCCCATGATCTACATCCAGGAGCGTACCCTGAGCCCCCTCAAAAAGGATACTCCGTCCCTCATGAATGATGCGGCTGAGAAACTCTGCCGTATCAGTCACAAACGCCGCGAGTGCCTGGGCCTGCGCGAGATACGTATCCGAAATCTCGTCTGCATCCATAGGGGGCAACTGATAAATATGCTTAAAAAGCCTGTTTTTGAATTCAACATTGGCGCGAACTTTTGCGCGCAGCAAATCAGGAAAGAACAGGTCGGCGACCCGGATTCCACGCCTGGCCATTTTGTCTTCGTAACAGGGTCCGATCCCCCGGGCGGTGGTGCCGATCTTCTCTGCACCGCGACGTTGCTCTTCGGCTGCGTCAATGGCACGGTGGTAAGGCATGATCAAGTGGGCTCGATTGCTGACAAACACGCGGTTCTGAATGGAAATCCCAGAATTTTGCAGCGTTTTCAGCTCTTCCTGAAAGGCAAAAGGATCCAACACGACACCGTTACCGATAACACAGAGTTTTCCGGGGTGGAGAATCCCCGACGGTATTAAGTGAAGGATGTACTTTTTCCCCTGGATGCTGACGGTATGTCCGGCGTTGTGGCCGCCTTGGTAGCGGGCAACGACATCGAAGCGTTCCGTGACCAAGTCAACAATCTTCCCCTTCCCCTCATCTCCCCACTGGCTTCCGACAATTACAATATTGGACAAGTTGTTTCACCAGCCAGGGAAATCCTCCCCAGCGACTGCTGCCGGTTATTCCCTGTAAGATTGTTCGCTTAGTATAGAGGATCTCTTACGCCAGATGATTCTCAATCATCTTGGCGATGGTGTCTCGTGAAGTAGCCCCTACGATCTGATCCCTAATGACCCCACCTTTGAAAAGTAAAAGTGTAGGAATTCCTTTGATGTTGTATTTTGCCGACGTGGTGGCGTTTTCATCTACATTCAGCTTCACTACTTTTGCGCGGCCAGTAAATTGTTCCGCAATCTGCTCTACCGTGGGAGCAATCATCCGGCACGGAGCACACCAGGCAGCCCAAAAATCCACAAGGACCGGTTGCTCGGAGCGCACAACCTCCTGCTCAAAATTCTGGTCCGTAACATCCAAGATCTTACCCGCCATAAACCCTCCAACAATACGTCCTATGAACGGCCAGCGACTGGCGTAAGTCCTCGCAGTGCATAGGTTATGTTAGCATAGTTGCGCCAAGGGCATAGATGCAGATCCGGCCTAAAAAATCTCTGGGACAGCACTTTCTGGTCGGACAGCACTACCCGCGACGAATCCTCAAGTACGCGGAAATTCACGCGCAGGATCACGTCGTTGAAATCGGTCCCGGGACCGGTGAACTTACTTCTCTGCTCCTGCAGACAGCACGCAAAGTCACCGCGGTTGAATTTGACCGCGACATGATACGCCTGCTCCTTGAACGTTTTCCCCATCATCCACGGCTCCGGCTGCTGCAAGCCAACATCCTCAGGATCGAGTGGGGTGACATTATAGGGGAAGATACCGTCAAATTAGTGGGGAATCTTCCTTATAACATTTCCACACGCATTATATTGAAGACGATCCCCCTCAGGGGCCGGTTACAAAGTTTTACCCTGATGGCGCAGCGCGAGGTCGCTCGACGCATTCTTGCGGAACCTGGTGAGCATGACTATGGATACTTCAGTGTCGTGGTGGGGTACTATTTCAAGACGCGGGCGGGGTTCGACGTCCCCCCGGGTGCCTTTGTTCCACCTCCGAAGGTTGTTTCCCATGTTCTCCAGTTGATCCCACGCCGCACGCCTCCGGTGATTTCAAGCTCATCCCGCTTTTTGAAACTGCTAAAGCATGCCTTTGAGCATCCGCGAAAAACCATTGCAAACAATCTGCGACGCGAATACGGAAGTCTCGAGCATTGCCGGGTTGCCATGGAGGGCTGCGGAGTTTGCCCGGATCAACGTCCCCACCAGTTGACCGTAGAGCAGTACGCCTGTCTTTCGCGCATGCTATAATCAGCCGGGTCGCTGATGAATCATCACCTCGAGGTCATTCCCCTCGGCGGAGTCGGAGAGTTCGGAATGAACTGCACGGCGCTCGCCAGTGGGGACGACATGATTGTGATTGACGTCGGTGTGATGTTTCCCGGAAACGATCCACTGGGTGTCGACGTCATCGCTCCCGATATCTCCTTTCTCCGCGAAAACCGCGACCGTCTCCGTGCCATCTTTCTCACCCATGGTCATGAAGATCATATTGGGGGTGTTTCTTATCTCATCAATGAGATTCCTTTGCCCATATACGCAAGTAAGCTCACGCTGGGGCTGCTCAGCGGGCAGTTGAAAGAGCATGGGCTCTACAGCTCGGTGGAGTTGCACACTTTTTTGCCCCGAAGGCCCATTGTCGTGGGCAATTTCACCGTCGAACCGATCCACATCACTCATTCCATCCCTGACACGTACTCACTGGCGGTTCACACTCCCGCTGGAACGATCATCTGGACCGGAGATTTCAAGTTTGACCAGACGCCCATTGATGGACGCCTTAGTGACGTCAGCAGGTTGTCCGAACTCGGTGACCGTGGGGTGCTGGCGCTGCTATGTGACAGCACCAATTGTGAGTTTGCCAGCCTGGCGGCATCTGAACATTCCCTTTATGAGCCGCTGGCCAATATTTTTCAAAAGGCGCAGCGAAAGATTATTGTTGCCTGTTTTGCAAGCAGCCTTCACCGAGTTCAGATCATGCTGGACCTGGCCAGCCGTTATGGGAGAAAAGCAGTGCCCGTGGGCCGCAGCATGATCGCCAACATTCATGCCGGTCTGGAACTAGGCTACCTTCGAGCCACACCGGAACTGCTGGTTCATGCCGGTGAGGCGCGCCAGCTTTCCCCGAGAGAGACCCTCATCCTTTCCACTGGAAGCCAAGGGGAGCCGATGTCGGCGCTGAGTCGCCTGGCCGTCAATGAATTTAAAAACATAAGCGTCGATCCCGGAGACGTGGTAATTCTTTCCGCTCGCGTCATTCCCGGAAACGAAAAGCTGATTGCCAATGTGACCAACCATCTGTGCCGTCGAGGGGCAGAGGTTTATGATTCGTCGTTTTTTCCCGTACATGTTTCCGGTCACGGATACTCGGACGACATACGTCTCATGATTAATCTGACGCGGCCGCGCTACTTTATTCCGGTACATGGAGAATACCGTCAACTTCGTGTCAATGCGGCACTGGCCCACCAACAACGCATTCCGGCAGACAACATCCGCATCATTGAGAATGGTGACCTCCTGCGCCTATCCCCCACAGGGTGCGACGTGCCTCTCAAAGTAACATCGGGGCGCCGTTTTATGGATGAAGGTGAGGGCATCCCCGAAGAAGTGCATGAGATGGTCTTGCGGGACCGGCGCTTCCTTTCTGAAGACGGCTTTGTCGTGGTCATCATGCGCATGGGGCGTGGCACGGGCGAACTGCTGGGGGACCCGGAGTTGATTTCACGTGGATTTGTAGTCATGGAAAATTCAGAATCGTTAGCGGGAGCTGCGCGAGCCGAACTCAGTAACATCGTCGCCGAAAGCAGCGTGGAGGAGAAACAGGACGAGGAGCTGTTTAAGGAAATCCTCCGAAAGCGGCTTAAGCGCTTTCTCCGAAAAGAGACAGGGAAGAGGCCTATGATTATTCCGGTAGTGCTGGAAATTTAGGCGCAGAAAGAGCGCACGGGATGAAGTATGTCTGTCTATCCGCGTAGCAAGGTTCACGAGCTCACGGGGGTTCTACTCCTCTCGACCTCCCTGCTGCTTGCCATGTCTCTGATCACCTATAACGCCCTCGACCCTTCTCTCAATGTTTCCTCACCCGAAGAGCATTATTCCAACTATGGAGGCAAGGTGGGCGCCTGGATTTCCGATCTGCTGTTTCAGCTGTTTGGTTTGCCTGCCGTCCTCACTCCAATCCCTCTCTTCTTTGCCGGCTACAAGGCGCTTAGATCCCGGGCACTGGAGTATCCATTCTTAAAGCTCACGGCGCTTTTCTGTGGCCTGCTTGCACTGAGCGCCATCCTGACGCTGCTTTCTCCGTCCCTTCCCTTCCCTGCCAATTACACGCCGGGCGGTGTCCTGGGTATTTTTATTTCTGATGTTTTGTTGAAGTATCTGAACAAACCGGGGTCACTGCTCATACTTGCAACCATGCTTGTGTTTTCCATGCTGGTGAGCACGCGTTTTTCAATCGAAGCCGTAGTCAACTGGGCAGGAAAACAACGGTTCAATGTCTTTCAGATCCTCCTTGGATCCTATCGGGATTGGCAAACAAAACGCGTGGCCAGAAAGGAAGTCCGGCGGCTCAGGAATGAAAAAAAGACTATCGTGGCCCAGCAGGTTCCCCGCAATCTCTCCGCCATGGTTGAAGACCGCAATCACCAGGAGCTTAATGATCCAGAAGAACCTGCGGAGAACCCGATCAGGCTCGCAGAGCCTGTCGATGGGCTTCCCCGAGTGGTTGCGGCCCGTTCCGTTGAAACCACCAGCCACTCCCATCGCCTCTTTTCTCCGCCAACGGAGACAGCTCCGCATATCTCACGTCCCTTTCAACTTCCCTCAATTGAGTATCTGAGGCCTGCCCAGGAGAAGACCGGCATCAACGAGCAGGAACTCATGGACCTGGCGGAGAAACTCTCTGCCAAGTGTGCCGAGTTTGATGTCCGTGGAAGAGTTCTGCAAATCCATCCGGGTCCCGTGGTGACTACTTTCGAGTTTAAACCGGATCCAGGGATTAAATATAACCGCATTACCAATCTGGCCGACGACCTCTGCCTTGGACTTAAGGCTGAATCCATCCGCATTGACCGCATGCCGGGTAAGAACACCGTGGGCATTGAAGTCCCGAACACTGATCGACAACCGATCTACCTGAGAGAGATCATCGCTTCTCCTGCCTTTCAAGAGTCACCGTCTAAGTTGACATTGGCTCTTGGAAAACTCATCAACGGGCACACCTACGTGACAGAACTCGACCACATGCCCCATCTGCTGGCGGCAGGGGCCACCGGCTCCGGCAAGAGTGTGGCGCTCAACTGCATGGTATGCTCGATTTTGTACAAGGCGACCCCTGTCGATGTGCGGTTCATCATGATCGATCCCAAGCGCCTGGAATTAGGAGTCTATGAAGGCATCCCTCACCTCTTGACGCCGATCGTGACTGACCCCAAGGAAGCAGCTAATGCCCTGAACTGGGCGGTTGCCGAGATGGAAACTCGCTACCGTATCCTGGCGCGCCGCGGTGTGCGTAATATCGAACAATACAACGAAGCCCTCCTGCAGCGTCCCCTCGAGGAGATCGAGGATGAAGAGGAAAGTGGTCCTCTTCCCTACATCGTAATCATCGTGGATGAGCTAAGCGACCTGATGATGACGGCTGGAAAGGAAGTGGAATGGGCGTTGACCCGTCTGGCACAAATGGCCCGGGCCATCGGCATTCATTTGATTCTGGCTACCCAACGTCCTTCCGTTGACGTCATCACCGGCCTCATCAAGGCGAACTTCCCGGCGCGAATATCCTTTCGGGTTTCCTCCAAGGTGGATTCCCGGACCATCCTTGACAGTAACGGCGCCGAGCAGCTTTTGGGACAGGGAGACATGCTTATTCTCCCCCCGGGGACCTCGCGCCTGGTGCGAGTACACGGCGCCTACATCAGCGAAGCGGAAATCAAGAAAGTGACCGACTTCTTGAAGAAGCAGGCTGAACCGGAGTACCAGACGGAAATCATGACCGGCTGGGAAGAGGGGGAACCGGAATCAGGCCATGCTGCGGATCCCGACGACCCCCTTTACCTGGAGGCGGCACGCTTTGTGACCGAGACAGGCAAAGCGTCGACTTCCCTGCTCCAGCGCAGGTTGCGCATCGGCTACGGCCGTGCTGCGCGCCTGCTCGATTTAATGGAGCAGAACGGAATCATCGGTCCACCCGACGGAAGCCGAGCCAGAGAGGTGCTGGTTCCGCCGGATTATTTCAGCCGCATCGATAAATAAGCGCCTTCCCGCCCTGTCAAGCCATCATAAAATGTAACTTTGGGTGGTATGGTCGCGCCATCTAAAATGTAACCCGAGGGGGTCTTAGTTTCCATTTGAAAAACGACTCGTAGTAGGGCCTGTGGGCAAGTGGTAAGCCGCC
>JACQSY010000091.1 GCA_016211085.1 Acidobacteriota bacterium
CCGGTTGATCTCCAATCCCATGCGATTGCATCGCCCGCCCTTGCTGAAACAGGTGGAGGCATTCCAGTCAGGGTCCGCATTTACCTCAATCAGGCGATGAAACTCGTCCAGGTCGCCGGTTATCTTTCCCAGCCGAGCGTGGGACATTGTGGGAGAGGCAGTGGTGGAGCATTTGTAGACGTACCCGTCAGCGCCGTAGGTAATCTGGTAGTAGCAGTAGACACAATGCCTGAAATCAAATTTGTCGATATCGGTGAACTCGGGGCCGGTATAAAAGATGTAAGGACTTTCATCCTCACTATTGGAGAGGTATGGCGCCAGCCTCTGCTCATAAACATCGCTCATCGGCACTTCCCGATCGCGCTTGTACTCCCGTACCTTGTCGAAGGACTGGTTATAGGGAGCAAAGGGTATGGAGAAACGCAGGGAGTCGACGCCGATTTCCCTGGCGATATTGACAATGGCGCCGAAATTCTCCGGCGAATCGCTGAACGGGGAGATCAGGTAGCACAGCCGGATTGCGTGACCCTTGCCGGCCCTTTTTCTGATATCAACAGCAGTCTTCATGCCCCGGATTATCTCGTTGAACAGCTCTTCCTGCCGGTGCCCTTTGGTCTTAGCCCACGACCACGGGAACCCGGCGTCCAGACTGACCGAAAGGTAGTCCACCTTATCAGTAGCAATGCGGTTGAGCTCGGTCAGCCAGCCAAGCTGGTCCTCCAGTTTCTGAAGCAGGACCCCGCTGGTGTGAATGCCGAAATGGTTGCCGTAGCGCTTGGTGGTATGGAGAAAAGTCATAAAGTAGGGGTTCAGCAAGGGTTCGGTATAGTTTCCGCCGTAGATATGGAAAGGAATCTTCCCCTCTAGCTTATTGAGGAGCTCTAGCGCATCCATTTCCCAGGTGCCGAGGTCCTTCTGCACGTATCTGCCAGCGCAATGAGGGCAGTGCAGGTCGCAGGGGGACAGATGATTACCGGGGAGATGGATTTCAAATTGCCGGGGGTAGATAAACTTACCGTTAAAGAAGGCTGTGACATCACTTTCAAGGTGCTCCATCAGTTGATTCCAGTAGCGGTATTCCGGAGGCCTCATGTCCCGCTTTACGCCCATAGCCGCCGCCTTCGAAAAACCGCCTGAACCGCCCGTTCTGCTTTCCAACATCCCGATCCCCCGCTCAAAGCTGCCTTGATGAAGTCCTTACCAATCCGGTGTGTCCGCACGAACTACCGGCTGATAGTCCGTTTGGACTACCAACCATCCTCTAATTGATTGACAAGATTAGCGGAATCGCAACATTTTGTCAACTAATACAAACGCAATAAAGAATGAGGCGTAATGCATAGGTCAGACCCGAGCATGACCGCGTGTTCACAGTGGAGGTCAGGGTGGGCCAACGGGTCCTGGGGACTGGCTCAGGGGAAAGCAAGAAAGCCGCTGAGGCAGATGCGGCGCGGGCGGCACTGGAGAAACTCACTGGACAGGAATAGACGCCTCATGGACAGCACTCGGGTGGGGGTTGCCATCCGACCGCGCTCTTGGTAAATTAGATGGGAAACCGCGGGGCCGTAGTTCACTCGGGAGAACGCCTCAATGGCATTGAGGAGGTAAGGGGTTCGAATCCCCTCGGCTCCATGTTATTCTCTTTTCTCATCAAAGCGATGGCGTACTTTTTTGTCGGATTTATCGTCGCTTGAACTGAAGGTCCCCGCGAAAAACCCGGAACGGAGCGTATCGCCAGTATTTGAGGTAAAAACCGTCCCTTTGGGGAGGTTGAAAGTTGGACAAAAAGGCGATAGAATTACAAACATATAGCCCCGCGGCTTACCCCGGTTGAATCAACCCGCTTCTTTTGAAGGGGTTAGATTTTAGAAAAATTGAGGGAGGAAGAAAGAAAAATGGCAGTGACCCAGGAAACGACCGAGTTAGCTAATCTGGTGAAGACCCGCCGCTCTATCCGAGTCTGGCAGGACAAGGCTGTCCCGGAAGAATTGCTCTCGCAAGCCATTGAGCTGGCGACATGGACAGCCAACCCCGGCAACCAGCAGAACTGGCGCTTCTATGTAGTCATCAACAAGAATACTATCAATGCGCTAGCGGATGCCGTTGAATCGATCGCCGCTGAGCTAAACTCCTGGCCGGAGATACAAAAAATCACACCGCCCCGCCCTGCCAGCGCTCCCCCGCCGAGAAAACCGGGCTTTTTCCGCGCTGCCCCGGCAATCATCGTAGTCGGCTCCAACAATATCCAGACCCCGCAGGACAAAGCCCTCGAGGAGAGGGGCAAATACGACCCCAGGGCAACCCTGATCCGCGAGTGGCGAAACTCCGCCAACGCACGGCTGCAGACTATCGGCGGTCTCCTGGCCCTGCTCTGCCTGGCTTTGCACAAAGCCGGCCTCGGCGCCGTGTGGATGACCGGACCGATCCAGGCAAAGGGGGAAATAGAGAAGATATTGAACATGCCGGCCGGAATGGATGCTTGCCTACTTATGCCGGTCGGATATCCGGCGGAAAGCCCGGAAACCCGCGGCCGCAAAGCCGTAGCCGAGATTTGCGAGTTCGTCCGGTAGCGCCAAACATCGGTAGTCCCGAGTCCTGAAATACTGAAAGAGACCCGTTAGGGGAGGGAAATTGTAGCGAAGGGCGCCAGAAGCTGTCAGACTTTGAGACGGGAGCTGGTGCCCTTCGTGTTTCTGCAAGGTGGCTCGATAATCTAGCGGCAGGACCGTACCGTGCATCCTTCGACAGGCTCAGGATGAACGGAGTTTCCAGAAGAATTCTTAGGGAGGTGTAGTGCAATGGCTACTCTAGGGTCAAGGGAACAGTTGCAGGAGCAGGAAAAGAGGCTCAGGGAGCAAATCGAGAAAAAGCACGGCAAGACCCCCGAACAACTCCACGAAGAGCGGGAGAAAAGGATACTCGATGTGGTTGAGCTGCGGGTACCGGACCGCGTGCCGGTGACTGTTGGCGCGGGCGTTTTTGCCGCCAAGTATGCGGGGCTAACTTCGTCCGCCCAGTATTACAATCATGCTGCCTTCAGAGAGGCGTGCCTCAAGATGATGCTGGAGTTTGAGCCTGATATCGGGCAGGCGCAGGGGGGCAATCCGGGACTTGTCCTGGAAATGCTTGACGCCAAGGACCAGCGCTGGCCCGGCGGCGCCCTTCCCGACGATGCGCCCTACCAGTTCGTCGAAGGGGAATACATGACGCCAGATGAATACGACCTTTTGTTGAAGGATACCTCCGATTTCATCGTGCGGTATTATCTGCCGAGGATATACGGCGCGCTGGCGCCATTTTCCAAGCTGCCTCCTTTCACTACGTTCATGGCCGCCCAGGGGTATGGCTCTCTCCTCACCATATTCAGCAAACCGGAGTTCCGCAAGGTGGCTGAGCTCCTCGCGAAAGCATCCGAAGAGCAGGACAGGGTGAGAAAGGAAGGAGCGGAGTTCGCCGGGTTGATGAGACGGCTCGGGTTCCCGTCCATGGAGCGCAACGCCAGCGCCGGCGGCGCACCCTTCGATCTCATCTCCGATCGCCTGAGGGGAATGCGCGGGGCGATGCTCGATATGTACCGCTGTCCTGACAAGCTGCTTGCCGCCTGCGACCGGATCCTGGAGTGGCGGATCGCCCAGGCAGTCCCGGCGGACTCTACGAGGGGTGGAAAAGTGAAGATAGGCGGCGGCGCCCTGCATCGGGGCTCCGACGGTTTCATGTCACTGAAGCAATTCGAGAAGTTCTACTGGCCCGGCCTGAAGAAGGCCACCTTTGCCAGCATCGAGATGGGCTACACCGTCTCCCACTTCTTCGAAGGGGTGTGGGACCAGCGCCTCGAATATCTCCTTGAACTGCCGAAAGGCAAGCTCATCTTCCATACTGAGAAGACGGACCTGTTCCGGGCGAAGGAAATCTTGGGGGGCCACATGTGCATTCAGGGCGGCGTCCCGCCGACGCTGCTTGAGGTCGGTACGCCCCAGGAAGTGGAGGAGCACTGCAAAAAGATGATCCAGGTAGTCGGAAAGAATGGCGGGCTGATTCTCGGTCCTGGCAGTTCCATCGACTACGCCAAGCCGGCGAATCTTAAGGCGATGGTAGACTCCGTCAAGAAATACGGCTGGTACTAACGGGCAGAGCGCAGGGCGCATGGCGCAGAGTTGACGGGCTGGCCTGAGGCACGGACGTAAAGAGTCCAGGCCGGCCCGGATATTCTCTCGTCCCTTACATTGCGAATTGGGGGGGGTGAATGGAAGTAGAAAAACGGGCGGTTGAGCTTTTTGAGCAGGGCTACAACTGCGCGGAATCGGTATTGATCGCCACGTGCGAAGCGACGGACACGGCACAAAACGGTGTTCCGCGGATTGCGACAGCCCTAGGCGGTGGGATCGGGCGAATGGGAGATGTTTGCGGCGCGCTTTCGGCGGCAGCCATAGCCATCGGGCTCGCCCATGGGCGGGATTCAGCCAAAGAAGCCAGGGACCCTGCCTACGAAAGGGCGCAGCGCCTCTACCGCGAGTTCCACCGAATAATGGGCGCCACCTCCTGCCGCAATTTGACTGGTTTTGATATCAGCACCGCCGAGGGCTACCAGCGCTTCCACGATTCCGGCCAGCGCGCCAGAGTATGCAATGCGGCAATCGCCCTCAGCGCCAAGTTGGCGGAAGAACTATCACGATGACCCCTGGCTAATGCTTATTCTAAACAGCTTACAAGATGGCATTATTCTACAGTGAAACAGGGCATTTGAGCAGTCGCCCTGCGCGTTCTGGACTCCGTTTTTCAACGGAGTGGGAAAGAAGCGGACTGCCGGAATATTCTGCATAAGGCTTGTCGAATCCCGGCCGGGACGAAGGACTCACCACGACGGTGTAAGAAGTTGCTCAACGACCTCGTGCCCATTAGCTTGACACCTGGCAGGAATACGGCTATATTGTGGCGGAATGAGCCATTCAGTTGTCAGATTGAACCTGCAGCTCAGGACAACGCTGCTGGTTTTCG
>JACQSY010000092.1 GCA_016211085.1 Acidobacteriota bacterium
CTGGTGCGCGCCGGAAGCGACACGTGTCGGGAAGAGCAGATGTTGCCCGAACGCACGGACGGCAAGGTGCTTTCCGCGCGACCTGGAATCAATGACTTAAGGGCATGCTCGCGAAGGGGGCCTCTTATTTTTACTATTCTCTGGACCAGCATCCTTCCCTGATTTCCGTGCCGTCCCTCGGGAACTCCTACACGACGATTGCAATGAACACCAAGCACGGTATCGACGTCGGTGCGATGGGCAGAGCGATGGGCTTGTCCGAGACTGAGAAATCCTGGCTTGGCAGGCTCCCCATTGGTGAAGGAATAGTAAAGCTCCAGGGCCGATGGACGAGGCCATTCCATGTCAGGTTCCCTCATTTTCCGGTTTCAAAAGGTGAGGTTTCCGACGAACGCATCAGCGAGGAATTCCTGAGAGATTCCGCCCTGTCCGGGGAGTATCCGCGCCCTTTGGCTTCGGAAAGGCAGATTCCGGTTCTTCCGCTTCCAGATGAAATATCAATAAAGGTAGTGGATGGCGTGGAAACGGCGTTCCTTCGCGACGTTATGGAGTTTCCGACCTCGGGAATCAACGAGAGAGTCCGCCGGCTGAACATCAGCGTCCGCAAAGCGTACTCTCTTCTTTCTTCCCTCTCTCTTAAAAACTTGATCGGTTCATCACTTGTTTCCACGCCAAAAGGAAAGAAGATGGTACTCAGAATAACAGCCGCCGGAAAGCAATCGCTCGGAGACAGCGGCGATACTACCGACGTTACCTCCAACGAGAGCGTGGAACACTGGTACTGGAAACGAACGGTGTACGAGGAGCTTCGGCGCCAGGGCATCGAGGTGGAAATTGAGAAAGACGGCGCCGACCTGGTTGCCGCGGTGGCAGGCAAGCGCATCGCGGTCGAGATTGAGACTGGCAAATCGGATTGGAATGCCAATGTCACCAGGAACCTTCAAAACGGCGTCGATTTAATATTGATCGTTTGGACAAACCGCAAGCGATTCGATTCCTCCGATGCGCGAGTGCGCCAGTTCTACATTGGCAATTTTCTTGCCGTTCTCAAGTCTCCCGATATGTTCAAGGATTTGCTGGCGGACTCGGCTGCGGCCTGAATTCTGGCTTCACATTTTGTCCGGTATTGCGCGACATTCCAGACCAATTCTGTCGCGAAAATGGCGAGAATCGCTCTTCCCGAAATTTCCCTCAATTACGAGAGGCGCCGCAAAACAGAGCCGCCATAATCGCGATCCAGTAGACTGCCCGCCTACAGCGACTCGCTGAGCCAGGCCATCGCTCGAACATTCGTCAGTGTCACCGCGTTGCCTGGTGTCGAAGCCCCGGCAACAGAATCTCCGCGCACAACACGCGCAAAAAACCGGGCAATTTGGTCTCCTTCTCTACGGAGGGGGCAACTAGGGCAACCCCGGGCTTTGCCCCGGCATTGAACGCTCGTGTAGTATGTTTCCCCATCACGTTGGTAGTCCAAACAACTAAACCGGAAAAATAAAGGAGGCGAATTATGAGGCGCCCGTGGTTCTTCAGGACTTCTGTTTTACTGTGTGCGTCGATGCCAGTGTCATTGCTTGCTACGCGTATCGCCGCTGAGCCTTTGTTCGCTCAGTTTGGAGAAGCTCTGCAATACTTCCCACAGTTTGCTGTGGGAGGAGGCTGGACAACGGCCTTGACGATTCACAATCCGAATGCGACGTCTATCAGAGTGCAGGTAGAGCTTTTTCGATCCAACGGCAGTCCCTTGCCTACAAGAAATGTAGACCTCGGACCGTTAGGCACTCGGACGCTCAGCGAACCGACTTCAGTACCCGCAGTAGGTTGGGCGAAGCTTTCCTCGCCAGACGAGTTTAGCGCTTCGGAACTTTTACAATTCAGATCGAGTAGTATGTTGACATCTCAGGCTGGTGTCTTGCCAACGTCCGCGGTTGACCGGTTCAAATTGTTCAGCGTTGTCCAACTACAAACCGGCACCAGCACGGGAATAGCAGTGGCCAACCCGAGCTCCACGGCAACCAGCACATTGACCATCCGGAGACTGAGCGCAGCTGGCGACCCCCAGGACACGCGTCGATTTGACTTGGCGCCTCTCCAACACATTGCCGGGTTTCTGCACGAAGATCCCTTCTTCCGTGGTCTTGACAATTACGAAGGAACCGTGGAGGTTACTGCGACTCAACCCGTGGCTGCCGTTGGCCTGCGATTTGATGGCAGTGAGGTCGCCGCACTGAGTACGATTATTCCTGCTCAGGCGGGGCTCTCGCTGCCTTCGGGCGCAATTATCATGTGGGATGGTGTTACGTGCCCGGTGGGCTATAACCGATTGACGGCCTTTGATGGCAGGTTTCTTGTTTCATCAGATGTGGCAGGCGTTACCGGTGGTTCGAACACCCACATCCATGCCGTCGGGACTTATGCCGCACAGAACCACACGCACGGCGTGGGCAGCTATATGGCATCGGACCATACACATGGAGCGGGCAGCTACACAGCACCGAGCCATACCCATAGTTATGCTCACGTGCATGGTGTCGATGGAACGACACCTAACTCACACGGTGGGACTCAGGTGACGAATGGTGATGGAGGAGGCGGGAAGACGGTCAATCAAAGCCCATCCGTCACGGATTCTGGTGGCGCCGGGTCGATCTCCGGTACGTCGGCAGCCGGTGGCAGGGGGGCTATCACTGGTACTTCTGCCCCCGGTGGTGCTGGTGGCATTACAGGTGAGTCGGCGCCAGCAGATAATCGACCTCAATATGCCACGATTATTCTCTGCAAGCGGATGTAATTCTCCGCGTTTGGGCCGCACGCGGTCGAACCAGTAAGGCTCCGCGCCGATTCAATCAGTCATTGAGCTGGTCGTTGAGCACCGCTCCAATGAGGCCCCCACCGTAAGGACCGTACACGGCGGTCGAAATATAGGTGGTGAAACCTGCATGGGCACCAGCGATACCAGACCGGTGGGCCAGGTTGAAAAGACCTGTAATCGTGGTCGAATAACCACCTTCGAGCAACGATGTGTTGACACCCTGATGACTAATTCCCGACAGTCCATAGCCTTGCGCCAATGCCTTCAACGCCTTGAGTGGTGAGCTGGTGAATAGATCTTGTCTATCGACAAACCCAAACCTCGAGAGATCTTTCAGTTCAATTCCGATGTGCTGATCCCAGAATGCTAGTTTCACACCACCGACTACTTCTCCGCGCGAAATCAGAGCATAATCTTGCCCGTGCACACCGAAGTTGAATCCACCGACAGGATCCACCCTACGCCCGCCCGACGGCTTAACCTCATCGATCGTTCGGAGTCCTGAAAGCTGGGCGAAACCGATCTGGTAACCGGCATTTAATAGCGAGTATGTCGTGGCCGCCGCCCAGCGGTGCGCTGTTTCGGGACGCATTCCTAACACGTCGTCGAAAAACTCGCGGCCGGCTCGCTTCACAAACTGTCTACCCTCTCCAGTATCAAGTGTCGCTGTCGCCGCAGCTGCGGCTGCAGCAACCTTCGCGACGACAGCCAAACCAACGGGGAAACCAAAAACGACGGTTACCGCGGCGACAGCAGCACTAATCAGAGGGTTCTTCACTTCTTCCCAAACGTCCTTAACAACCTCTTTCACTTTTTTCCAAAACTTCTTCCAACCTAAACCCGTGGGATCAACGTAACGGAGCGGATTATTTCTAGCGTACGCATAACGGTTCAAATCCTGGGGATCGTAGACTTTTTGTATCGTTGGGTCCGGGCTGATAAATCTACCGGTCAAGGGATCGTAATAACGCGCTCCGAAGAAGTACAAACCGGATCCGTCTAGTTCTTTGCCGGTGAATTTATGCTTCACCGCGTCCACACCAACGTTGCGTCTGACCGTTCCAAATGGAAGATACTCCGTTAGCTGGACTCGGCTTCCCCTGGCATCGGTGACGATGTTGGACGAACCAATGTGATCAGTCTGGTAAAGGTAGAGTTCGGGTCCAAATCGACTCGCGATCCGGTTACTTCCCATGAAGTAATGTTTGACGGGAACTCGATTCTGAACTTCGAATAGACCTCCCACGTAAACCGTAGCTTCCGTTGCGGCAATTTTCTTGACCCTGCCTCCATCGCCATCGTAGACGAACCTTAGATCCCCGCACTGAATGAGACGCCCTTCGAAGTCATATGCCAACGTCTGATCATTGCGGCGGACCATCTCACCCCGCCGGTTGTAGACAAATACAGACCCGTTAGAGCCCGCCATGACTGCATGGGGAAGTCTGTCTCGACCGTATGTATACCGGACTCCCTCTTTTTCGAGAAGATTGCCTATACTGTCGTAACGATACTGGAGATTTCCGTACGCGCCTGCTGCAACAATGAGTCTGTCCAGCAGATCGTACCTGAAGCTCTGCGTAGCCCCATTTCGAGCGTCAGTTAGTGATAGAAGATTGCCGGCAGGATCCCAAGAATACGAGAGATGCTGAAGACCACCGTTGTTCGTCTTGATGCTACTGACTCGCTCACCGCCATAATACGCGTATTCCTGAAGAACACCGTTCCCGAAGACTAAGCTTCTGACTTGAGCCGTTGCGTAATACGAAGCATGGCTTAAGTAGATGTTGCTTCCTTGAATACGGGTGATGCTTCCACGCGCGTCATACGTGTAAGTAAGCTTTTCGCCGTCCGGATATCGGAGTCCCGTCATCCATCCGGCCCCATTGTATTCTCGTTCAACCGCGAACTGCACGCCATCGATTACCTTCGTCTCTCTTGTTCTGCGCCCCATCGCATCGTACTCGAACAACGTTGTTCCGCTTTGATCCTCTATCTTCGTTAACCGGCCTTTCGAAAACCTGACGTTAGGGTCATCATAGTGATATCGAATCGACTGACCATTGGGGTAGCTCTTGTTTATGAGACGGCCAACTAAGTCGTGAGAGAGGACAGTAACCTGTCCTTCACTGTCTGTTTGGCTGACGGCGCCCTGCCGATCATCGTAGTTCCAATGCCAGTCACCCACATCCGGATCACGCAAAACGGTCCGCCGTCCAAGTGCATCGAACTCTAAGGATAGGACGTTGCCTTGCGGGTCCTGAATTCTGTTCAAGTTCGAATTGGCGTCATACGAATAGCGTGTTCGGTTGCCCATCGGATCTTCGATCACGACAACACGATTGAGCCTGTCATACGTGTACTTTGTACTGTTCCGGTTTGCATCAATGCTTTGGAGAATGTTGCCTGCGTTGTCGTAATCCCATCTGGTTGTGTTGCCAAGCGGGTCTAGACTCTCGATGCGCCGGTTCGCGAAGTCGTAGCGATGGCGAGTGGTGTTTCCTAACGGATCGGTAACTGCCAACACATTTCCCTCGGCATCTAGGAGATAGCCGGTCGTCGCACCCAATGCGTCCGTCTCAGCAACAAGACGACCTAAAGCATCGTAGCGGTAGCGCCTTGTCTGCCCTAAAGGATCAGTCTCAGACAGCTTCGTAATCTTTCCCAGAAGCAGGTAATTGGAGGAGTCATAACTGAAAGTGGTTCTTCCGGCAGGAGTAGTCACACTGGTCATGTTTCCGAGGGCATCATATTCGAAAGTCGTGCGCTGACCATTCGCGTCAGTGACTGAACGCTGACGGCCGTTATTGTCGTGCCTGTAGACGGTTTCGTGGCCGAGAGTATTTTTTACGGAAAGTACGCGGTTATTGTCATCATACGCGTACTGAGTTGTCCCGCCACGGGAGTCCGTGACGGCAGTCAGCCTCCCGACAAGGTCGTATGTATGCCGGGTAATATTCGCGAGGTGATCCATTGTCTCTACGCGATACCCATACAGGTCATATCTGTGCGTCGTGACAAAACCGCGCGGGTCCCGGATCTCGATCAGGTTCCCACGCGGATCGTGCCTGAACTCGGTCATCCCGCCTTCGGGGTCCGTTTTCGTTGCGACATTCCCTTGGGAATCGTAGGTAAAACTCGTGGCGTTATTCTTTGCATCAACGACGGAAACAGGCTGATTGTAAGTTGCTTCGTAACTCGTAGTAGTCGCGATAGCAGGACGTTGCGTCCCGAGCCAATGGAAAATCAATATCGGATTAGTATTCGAGTCGTATTGCCAACTCGTGCGGTTTCGGTTCTTATCGTCGTGAGAAAGGAGCTTGCCGGGACCGAAATTACCGGAATGTCGCTCCCACGCGAAACTCTCAATGTTACCTAAGGGATCTCGTGTCCAGGCCAGATAGTCATTATCAAATGCATAAGTCCAAATAGCACCTTCTCGGTTTTCCACAATGGTCTTATCCCACAAATACGTAAAGCGAAGCGTGCTATCAAGCGCGTCTGTTTGTGTGGCTACTCGGTCATTGTAGTAGTACGTGTTGTGAAGCGTGCGATTTCCTTCTTTATCGAACACGGATTCCAGGTTATTGGTATTGGGATAGTAGGTATACGACAGGGCAAATCCCATAGGATCTAAAATCCGGATCAAGCGGCCCCCCGCATCGTGGTCAAAGCGCCAAGTCCTGCCCCGGGGATCCGTGACGGCAGATACTTTTCCATTAGCGCCGTATGCGAGCGCCAGCCGCCGTCCCGAAGCGTCCGTTATGCCTGATAATCGCGAGCCGCTGGATTCGAGAGTCGCTCCGTTTCCGTTACGATCCATGATGGAGCGGAGTTGGCCATTGAGATCAAAAGACCAGCCCAGCCCATCCTTTTCTCTCAGGCTGTAACCGAGTGAGTGCTTCGTCAGGAGATCATTGACTCCAATAGGCGCCACGTAACCAGTACTGTCCCGTGCGTTAAAAATGTCTTCACGACCATTTGTTCGCCTTACAAGTACCGCACCGGAAGGTAACTCCGTAATACGGGCCTCCCAGTTGGAAAGCCACCCATATCCGAATAGCGTCGTCTCTGCGTCGGAGCGCTGGTCAAAGCCGTTGGACAATCGGCTCTCTCGATGCTGCACACTGAGGTCATCGTATCGGGCGTGGCACCAAAAAGCCTCGAAGGCAATTCGACCAAACGGGATCGGAGTGTTGTCTTCGAAGTCAATCTTCAGCTGATCATCCAGGAAAACGCGTATCCGTGGGCCATGTGCGCTAATCCCGAATTTATGCCACTCGTGGGGGCTGAGATCCGTCGGAACCTGATCGAGAAGGAACTGGCGACCACCTTGAAACTTGCTTAGTTCAAGATAGCCATCCTTTTTGAGATGCACGTAGTACCGTTCATTTTCGCTGGTATATCGAAAATTTATCCACCCAACATACCAGGGTTGATCCGTCCCGGTGATTTCGAGTTCACCTGCAACAGGTTGTGTAGTTCTCATGCGCAGCGTGAGTTCAAAATCGTCTATCAGGTAGGTTGAAACGGTGCGGTCGCCTTTACCGGAGTATTCTCCAGCTACCACAGTCCAAGTACTGACACCTGGACCCTCTGGGATGAAGTCTTCTAGAGGCATCGAAACTTGAGAGTTGTAGGTGAGTGCCAGGTGAAGGTCAGGTCCAAGGCCGGGAACTTCAACCAACGGAACGGAAAACGAAAAATTGCCATTGTGGAGAACCACCCCTGAGGCAGTAACGCCGTTTGAGCCTCGAAATCCGGAACCGTTGTCCGCGCTTATGCTCTGACTATGGGCGACATGGTTATCGTGATACGAAACTGTTTCTAACGTCTGTAATAGCGACGTGGAAACCCGCGGAAAATCTTCCTTTCTCAACTCATTACCGCGTGCCCACACGTTGGGAGGTCTCGATTCGAGCTGCGCATTTGAAGAGGCCAGTACAGCGTTCTGAGCGGCTGCAGCGGTGCCTACGAATTTCAAGAAATCTCGTCGGTTCAGGTGCACTGCAGTTACCTTCCTGTTTACTTTCCGACCACAAATCACGAACGGAAGGAAGTCTCTGGCAAGTGGCACTACCTGTCAAGTGAGAGTTCTCCGTGACCTCTACCCACTCACTCTAACACGACGGCCTTCCTGAGCCGGAAGACCCGGCAAATTCTCTGTAACGCGATCCTCTTCGATGGCGACTATGCCATCGAATGGTTGTGCCATGAAGAGGAGGCGCATGGTATCTGCGGTCATTCTTATCCTGCTGACCAATATCGGTTCGGATTGCCATGCGAGGCGAGATCCGTTCTGGATGAAGCCGCGGATGCGCCTCGCGAATCAGGACGTGCCATTGCTCTCCTCAGACGTTCATGCCGCTGCCGTCGGTCGGGTTGCGCGTGCGAAAGCGGTTGCGGTCAAAGGCGTAAGCACCCGCATACCACGGGTTATGCAATGCCGAACACGCGCGACCCAACCACAGAGGCGTCCACACCAGTTCACC
>JACQSY010000085.1 GCA_016211085.1 Acidobacteriota bacterium
GCACAACCAAAATCCTAAGCCCTTTGTGTGGACCAAAACTGCCGATCAAATTCTCGCTTCGATTGCCCGTTTCGCTTCCGCGACACTGCCGGCACACAGACCAGGCCATTATGCAAGAATTCAATGACTCAGGAGACTAGTCGGCCTTTCATCCATTGAATCGTCGATCCAGAATTTTGTGGGTTTAGCCGTCCTCCTCGCTTTCGTCCTCCTCCGCCTCGAAGTCTTCGGGGGCAATCTCTCGGTGCACATTATCCAAGAGGGGGAGCAGTTCATTCTCCGGCATATTGGACACGTCCACGCACACTGTGCGTTTCGTGAAGTCGAGCGGATCCTCCTCCGGGTGTGTATCAAACCATTGTTCTGAATATTTTTCCAGCCGCAGCGTGGGTTTGCCCTCCGACCACAGGGGGCGGATCAAAGCGTAATTGGGAAACATCAGGCCCGTACGGTGGGCAAACGACCACAATATGCTCTCAGCGGCTACAGTCGGGTGAACCTTGATGAATTCGATGAGCGCATCCGCTTGGGCTTTCCTGCGCTCCAAGGCAGCTATTTGCTTCTGGGCTTTTAATTCCGGCTTCACAGAGCGCATGATAGATCAAAACTGTTCAAAAAGCACCTGGCATCCGTAGGGCATCTGCCTTGGGCGCAACAGGTCCCGCTCCTACAACTTTATCTCCTTCGTCTGCTTCCTCTGTTTTTCACCCAATTCTGTAAATCGAATCTCTATTCAACAACAACTCCATACACATTCATTAGGTTGGCTCTTTGGAACAGTTCTGGGACATCCGGTACGAACGGAGCCGACCTTGGCCCGACGACCTCCAAGCGAACCCGCGGGACCGAACCTGCGTTCTGGAATATGACGGGATAGCTCCCAGGCACCTCAGCTTTATCACCCGGGCAAGCTGCCAACCTCATGTCCCGGCTCACCGGCTATACTGAAGCGGAGAGCATTTGAATTTTGGCTTCACAATATGGCCAGCTTACTATCCATACTATCCAAAACAGATGTCCACCAAAGAGAAAATTGGGCTATGATGTCCATTGTCGGATGGTCGCCAAACGGCTGACAAAGAAGGACATTTCGTGTGCTTTTAATGATTTGACGAAAAGGGTGAGGGAGAGTCCCACCCTCTCCGCCAGAAGCTTTCTAATATGCTGATTCTAAATATCGTAGATAGGCGCCCTATATAAACACTCTCCGCCAATTCGGTTTCCTCCTCTGATGAGACTGTGTTTCTTTGTCGGCCTTCGCTGTTCCACGCGATAGATGGATAGTATCTGGTCTGCTTGGTGCTCAACTTCCGAGTCGCCCACCATCCGGGAGTTGACAATCCGATGTCAGACGCCAGCCTTTTCAGGGAGGTCGGATGAATAACTTACAAGCCACCCTCTATGAAAACACGAGAGTTACACCACGACGATTTGGACTCCATTTGGACGCCAGTCATGAATCTTTTCGAGTTTGGACTCCGCCCGGACTCCACAATCTGTTTGGAATTTAACCTGCACGCGCGCGGTCTAGAGCGCCTATCAGTATTGCGTCGCGAAACAGAAAACATGAGTTTTCGTATATAGAGGCCACGGCGCCCATGGCTTGAGCATGGCGATTATCAAATCGCTTCCGCGGCAAATTGGATTATCCTGTGGAGAAGAAATTGTGCTCGGCTCGGGCATGGCGAGAAGCCTAAGGAGGAGGCTATGGCGGAGGTTCCGAAGTGGGAGTTAAAGGGCGATTGGTTCGATACCTGTAAGTGTGCAATTCCGTGCCCGTGTTACTTCGCTCAGCCGCCCACGTATGGAGACTGTGAAGGGATTCTGGCTTGGCACATCCGCCAGGGGAAATACGGCAATGTTTCGCTCGATGGACTCAATGTAGTGGCAGTTGGAGCTTTTCAAGGAAACATCTGGGCGGGGGAGACGAAGGCGGCGATGGGGATGTTCCTTGATGAAAGAGCCGACGAACGCCAGCGTGAAGCGCTGCAGATGATCTTTGGTGGTCGTGCCGGGGGATGGCCGGGGGTGTTCGCCAACTTCATCGGCGAGGTGAGGGGGATTGAATACGCCCGCATCGATTTTGAAGTTGCAGATGATCTCGCGCACTGGCGTGCTGAGATCCCGGGTAAATTGCTCGCCGCCGGCGAAGCACTTATGGGACCCACCACTCTAGCAGGTCAACGAGTGCAGGTGCACAATCCACCGGGAGCGGAGGTTGGTCCGGGTGCAATTGCCACGCAAGGCAAGGCGTCCGCCGACAACGCCCAGGCCTTCGGTTTCAAGTGGGAACGCACTGGTCGTTCAAGCAAGCACATGGGTTTCGACTGGTCGGGTCCTGATTCGGCTTGACGCTCCTGCCCAAAAATATTGTAGATTTTCAAAACGAAGGCTTGGCGATTCTGCCGGCCCGTACTACCAATTCTTCCGGAGGTTTGACAATGTCCAGCGCAACTGAGACTGCTCCCAAGATCGCCTATCGGGTGAAGGCCGAGAGTGTCGAAGCCTGCAATTGCCAGCACGGGTGCAACTGTCAGTTCGGAGGCTTTCCGAATGAGGGGAAGTGCGAGTTTATCATTGGCTACGAAGTGAAAGATGGCCGGTTCGGTGATACGGTGCTCGATGGCGTGCGTGCTGTAGTCGCCGCGAAGTATCCGAATGCGATCCACGAGGGCCACGGCCATGTCGTGCTCTTCATTGACGAAAAAGCGACCGATGCTCAAGCCAATGCCCTGGTTTCGATTTTGTCCGGGGCAATGGGAGGCATGCCTTGGGAAGCATTGGCGAGCACGATTGAGCGTTTTGATGGCCCAATCCGCAAGCCGATTCACATGAAAATAGCCGGAGAAAAATCGGAAGTGCGAATTCCCGACGCAGTTGCCATGCAACTTACCCCGTTGCTGGATCCGATCAGCGGCGCCGAGAAAGAGGTACATATCACCTACCCCAAGGGAGGATTCTTCTGGGACGATGCCCGCGTGGCAACGACCGCCGAGATGAGGGCCCAGCATGGCGATCTTCGTCTGGAGTGGCCCAGCCGATACGCCTCAGCGGCGGAAGTGAACTGGACGAATCAACGGTAGGAATTTCATGCAGACAGTAGTCCTGGACACCGGTATAGAGCGCCTGGTGCGGCGCGACCGGCTTATTACATTACTGAGCCTCGGCGTGGTTACGTTGCTTGCGTGGATCTACCTTGTGCGAATGGCCCAGGGGATGGCAGCCGCCTCCAGCGAGGCGGAGATGCACGCGGCCAGCTTCCTGGCTTCGGTAAGGTTTGCCGCTACCTGGTCCCAGTTCACGATGTTCCACCATGCTTCCAAGTAATCGGAACGGCGATTTTGGTACCGGAGATAGTAGGCGTGCTCCCAAACATCCAGACCGAGAATAGGCTCACCGCCAACATTCATCACGGGATTGTCCTGGTTGGCGGCGGGTTGTATCATCAAGCCGCCGTCGCGGTAACAGAGCCAAACCCAGCCCGAGCCGAACAATTCCAGGGCTGTTTTCGAAAACCCGGACTTGAATGACTCCAAGGAACCAAAGGAGGAATTGATGGCCATCGCAAATTCTCCTTTGGGTTCGCTCCTGTCCCCTTTTTTCATGACCCGCCAAAAGAGTGAGTGATTGAAATGGCCTCCACCATTGTTGCGGACAGCAACTCGGATGTCCTCAGGAAGCGTCGCCAAGTTGGTCAGTAGTTCTCTGAGCGGTTTGTCCTGAAGTTCGGCGTGCTTTTCCAAGGCAGTGTTCAGTTTGTTTACATAGCCAGCATGGTGTTTGTCGTGATGAATTTCCATCGTTTTGGCGTCAATGTACGGTTCCAGAGCATCATACGGGTATGGTAACGGTGGTAATGCATGTGTCATACAACCTCCTCTTAGGTCTCTATTGTCAGAATTCCTCTAAGGCCGAGAACTCAGGGATAACGCTTGCAATATTGCGTATATGAACCGGCGTAAGGAACGTGCTACCCTGTGGTACCTCAGATATTTGGAAGTAGATCGAAATATTCATCATCCTCGTTTGTGCCGCCTTCGCCCTCTCCGACTTGCTTCTCCGATTGGACGAACTCGATGCGTTCAATCCACTTGACCATCTTGTATCCGAGCTGATTTTCGGCACGGAGCCGCAGGGGTGCGCCATAGACAGCCGCCAGCGGCGACCCGTTCATCTCGTAGGCGAGCATGCATCCCGATTTCAGCAAGTTCTCAAGGCTCTGCGTGTCGTAGTAAGGGCCACCGTAGAGCGCTTCCCCAAAGGAATAGAAGACAGCAGTGTTGCCTTCGGGTTTAGGCTGGACCAGCTCTATCAATTTTCTCATCAGCATCCCGCCCCATTTTGCAATTCCCGACCAGCCCTGAATGCAATGATGCATGGTAATAGATTCAGCCTTGCCTAGCGCCTCAATGTCTGCGAGCGAGAGTTCCACCGGCTTCTCCACCAGACCGCCGACTTTCAGGCGAAACGCTCCGAATGAGTCCTTCGCCATATCCTTCCAGTCTTCACGCCCGGGGAGCTTTCCGTTCGGCCACATATACGGCGAGATATCGTGTTCGGTGTAATGCGGAACTGGTTGCAGCGGATTCAGAATGGCTAACCGCAGAGGTTGCGAAACCAGCTTCTGAGCGTGTTGCAGCATTCAGGGCGAGTACCAGGAAACATAATGCGCACCCACCCAGTAGATCAGCACGCCGACGAGCCCAACGAAGCCCCAAATCATCCCTTCAGGACGCAGATCGTCGGTGCCCATGACGATGTGATTCATGTTGCGCCGGAAGCCAGTCAGCACGACCAAGATCACATGCACGTGGAGGAAAGCAAAGTAGAAGTTCATCAAAATAAAATGAATCGAGCGGGCCCCCTGCCTCCCGCCGAACGGCTTTGTGAACCACGGAAACCGGTTCACCAGCGCGGGAGACATGGAAGCTCCGGTAACAATCGACAGAGGCGCAAACGCGAAAACGACGCTGAAGTAGGCAAGCTGCTGCAAGGCATTGTAGCCGTAGAATCCGTTGGGTTCCGGCGGAAGGTGGAACGAGGCGTAATGAACAAAGGCGTTCCATGCCTGAACTAGCACAGTTGTGGACGTAGGAACCAGTCGCCGCCATTGTTCTGAAGTAAAGAGCGCGAACAGAAATACGGCGCGTGATCAAAAATCCGTAAACGTCAATGAAGTGCCACGACCGCGCTACACCAATCGTGTGCCGATAGCCGGGTGTGGCAACCAGCGGGGTGATATACCTGGCGTCGTCTTTGGCCGTCCACAAGCGATCCTTGGGGATCTTGAGTGGAGTGAACCGAATCCATTCACTGCCCGGTGTGCAATGGTCATTAAAGTAAAGCCGCGGGTGATCCATCAGGATAGAGATGCCACTGCGGATCAGCATCGTCAGAAACAGGAAATTAAAGAAATGGGTGTAGCGGATCGCGAGTGGAAACCCGTGAGGGCCCGATGCCGATGAGGGATTGTACAGCGGTACGGGAGCAATATACGGTAGCCCAAAGAGAGCATATTGCAGCCAGGCTATTGCGAATGGGATCAGAACGGCGATCAGGAGTCCCCAGAGGATCGCGGGCTTGATCCATATCCGAAACCGCCGGTCGTCCGGATAATGAACTGCCTGATGGGTGGCATCGAAAGAAATCATAATTGCATCACGTGAGGCGGATCAAGCGAGTTCGAAATCGATGTGCCATCCGCACGTTCGTCACTTTCGATTCGATTGGAGACGAATCTCCGGCTTCCAAATTTGGCGCAGCCAGCCATGTTCGCGGAGATGTTCGTGCTCCATCTGCTGGGTCCAGGCGCTCAGGATGTTCGCGCGATTCAGGTAACCAACCATGCGATGTTGATTTTTGCGAGTTACCACGGGCAAGCGACCGATATCGTATTGAAGCATCCGAAACAGAGCGTCCATGACCAGTTCATCCGAGTAGGCAACGATCGGTCGGTTACCCCCCGCATCCAGTACAGTCGTTTGCCCCGTTGGGTCAACTTCTAAGGAACGCAGCAGATCTCCTTGGGTTACAACCCCAACTAGGTGTCCGGTATTGTCGACGATAGGAAGACCCTGCGTCAGATTAAACCCTGGGTCGCCAAGGGCCATTCGTTCGGCTACCTCTCCAACCCGCATTTCGGGCAGGAGCGGTTGCACGTCTTCTTGCATCACTTCACCCACGCGAACCACTCTTAGGATGCTGGCTTCATATTCGTGGGGAACTGAATGGCCGCGGCGCGCCAGTTTTTCCGTCATGATGGAACTCGGCAAAAAGCGAATCGCGATCATATCGGCGATCACGCAGCCCAGCATGAGTGGAAGGATGGCGTTGTAGTCGCGAGTGATTTCAAATGCGAAGACGATAAAGGCGAACGTAGCACGCGATGCAGCGCCGAAGACGGCAGCCATGGCCACCAAGGCATAGGCCCCTGGAAAAAGGTGAGCGCTCGGAACGATTTGGTTTACGAGAATTGCGAAGGCCCCTCCTAGAGCTGCACTGGACATGAACATGGGGGCTAGCAATCCTCCGGAAGTCCCCGATCCAAGTGAGATCATGAGCGCAACCGCCTTGAATACCGCAATCATGACCAGTAGCTTCAAAGCGAGTTGGTTATTCAAGATGTCTGAAATCGTGTCGTAGCCGACGCCGAGCACACGCGGAACGAAAAACCCAATCACGCCCAACCCGAGCGCTCCGATTGCCGGATGCCAGAGGTCTCCGATGGGCAGGCGGTCAAACTGGTCTTCGACCCAATAGAGGGCCTTCGTAAACCCGATCGCTGCAATGCCGCAGACTAGGCCGAGCAGGAGATAGTAGGGCAAGCCGTGCAGTATGTCGAATTCCACATTGGATATGGTGAACATCGAGCGCTGGCCAAGAAGCACGGCACGAATGCTGGTTGCGAGCGTGCATGCAATCACCAAGGGAATGAATGACCGGGAACGGAATTCGAAAAGCAGCAGCTCAATCGCAAGAATCACACCTGCGATCGGAGTATTAAACGTTGCGGCCATGCCAGCCCCAGCGCCGCACGCGAGAAGCACCTTGCGTTCGGCAGTAGTTGTCGAAATCAACTGGCCTACCAGCGATCCGAATGCGCCGCCCGTCTGAATGATCGGGCCCTCCGCGCCGAATGGCCCTCCGGTTCCGATTGCAATGGCGGCAGAAATGGGTTTCAGAATTGCGACTTTCGTCTCAATCTTGCTCCGAGACTTGAGCACCGCTTCCATGGCTTCGGGAATGCCGTGGCCTTTGATCTTCTCCGAGCCGTACTTAGCCATGAAGCCAACGATGATCCCGCCAATTGCCGGAATCAGGATGATCCACCCACCCAGAGAGGTATTTCCCGGGCTCCGGAATTGCAAGGACCATTGGTGGTAATAAGCGAGATTCGTAAACAGCGCGATCAGATCGTACAGCAAATAAGCAACGAGTCCGGCAAGAACGCCGATGAGCGCGGCCAGCAAGGAAACAAACTCGAGCCGATATTCTGCTAGTTGTTCCGGGTTTTCAATTCCAGCCACTGACCTTTCAGACTCCACAAACGATTTCCTCCTCCCTTCAGTTACCTTTTGCTCTGCGAAAGTGAAAGTCCACTACGCAAAGCTCTCTTGGGGGCTTGCGGCAATGGGCGCTTCGAAGCTGACTTCCTACGTACGCTGCCCGCGATTCCGGCCTGGGGCACCAAAGCTAAGAGGGTGCGAAGGAGCGACGGACCAGCAGATCGCAATTCGGTGCGGTGAAGGAGCGAAAGCCTCCGAAGCGCCTGCTCCCCCCGCAGTGTCAGGTGAAGCATCATCTCCCGGTGGTCCTCCGGACAGCGAATACGGCGAATAAATCCCTTGGCTTCCAGCCGGTCGGACAGGCCCACCGCACTGTGGTGGCGGATTTGCAGGCGACTGGCGAGGGTCCCAATCGTCGCCCGCTGGTTGGGCGGCAATCCCTTGATGGCCAGCAGCGCTTGGTGCTGCTGCGGCTCGATTCCCGCAGTGCGCGCAGCCTGCTCGCTAAAAGTCAGGAACCGCCGGATACTGTGGCGAAATTCCGCCAGCGCCTCGTAATCAACTTTCTTGCTATCTGTCTGCTTCATGGGTCGTTTCTATTATATCGTAATACGATATGTTGTGGTTGAACAAACTTAACGACTGAAGTAGCCAAGGGCAAGATATGTCAGATAAAGATGTTTTGATCATCATATAATGGACCCAACCATGAACCAGAACCCCTCCGACCTTCTCCGAGCTGAGCACCGCGAGGTGGAAAACCATTTGGACACTCTTCTTTATGCTCTGAAACATCTTTCTCACGAGCGCGTGAGGGAGATCGGCCAAAGCGTTGAGAATATCCGGGGACTGATAGGCGCTCATATGGACATCGAGGAGCGCGTTTTCTATCCGGCAATTCAAGCGCTCGCGGAACATTTGCTTCCCAACATGCTGAAGCAACACGACGAGATACGCGAGGCAGATCGCTATTTAGGGGAACTGCTTTCTTGGTTTCCTGAGCCGCCGACAGATCGGGACATGGGAGAGCTGTACCGTCTGGGAATCGAATTGCACGACGCCGTACAAGTCCACATCGTGGACGAAGAGGAGCACCTGCTGAAGTTGGTTGACGAAGGGCTTTCCAGCGAGCAGCAACGGAGCTTGCTCGCTGCCATGCAAGGAGGTATGACAGCAATGCAACAGAAACCCGACAGTGGTCGGATGCGGCAACCAGGACCGACTTCGAGTCCCATTCTCGAATTCAACCTTGCAAACGAAATCGAGCAACTCCGTCGCGAGGAGCCCTGGCGGACCACAGGCCGCAACGCAAAGACGATGGTAAAACATCCCGACTTCCGTATTGTTTTGACAGTATTAAAAGCAAGCATGCGCGTTCAAGAACATCAAACCGTCGGGAGGATCTCCGTGCAGACCGTGGCAGGCCACATTCGTATGCGCGTTGGGGAGGACGTGTATGATCTTCCGCAGGGTTGTCTGGTGGCATTGGACAGCGCCTTACCGCATGACGTCGAAGCCCTGGAAGACAGTGCTTTCCTAATAACCATCGCACTTCCTGCAGGTCGCTGAAATCTGTGTCAGCAATTATGTCCAGCGTTTGCTAGACGCCTACGGCAGCTCCCTCGACAGGACCGTCAGAAGCGAAAGTTGAGGGATGCAAGGCTCGCTCACAAAGGAGGCATGACATGACCAGAAATTGTTGGAAACCGTTCTTCGTGATCCTAGCCGATGTGTGCTTCGTGCTAGCATTCGGGCTGAATAATGCTCTGGCGCATTGCGACGGAATGGATAGACCGGTGGTCAAAGCGGCACAGAGAGCGCTTGGAACGGGAAACGTCAATCTGGTTCTGATCTGGGTCCAACAATCAGACGAACCCGAAATACGAAAGGCCTTTGAGGAAACGCTTGCAGTCCGCAAACTCAGCCCGGCAGCCGGGGAACTTGCCGACCGGTACTTCTTCGAAACGCTGGTGCGGATTCACCGGGCTGGGGAAGACGCTCCCTACACCGGTCTGAAGCCCGCCGGCGGCGATCTCGGACCGGCTATTCCGGGAGCCGACAAAGCACTTGAGGATCGTTCCATAGAGCAACTGCTGAAGCTGCTCAGTGAAGCAGTGCAGAATGGGGTTCGCGAACATTTCCAGAGCGCACTGGCGAAATCGGACTACAAGGAGAACGAAGTCGAGGCGGGACAAGCCTACGTAAAAGCCTACGTAGAGTACATTCACTATGTCGAGCGCATCTACGAAGCGGCCAAGAATCCCGCAGCCGGGCATTTCGCGGAATCGGGAGAAAAGTAAAACAGCACGCGTGGGCATTCGCTGCAGAGGAGGCAACTCAGAATGAATGAGCCGCAGGAAAAGGCGAACCGTGGCATGCCTGGTGCAGAGGTAGTCCACGGGCTAGATTTGATACATTACCAGGAGGGCTCGATTGTGAGTCGGGAGATCATTAAACGAAATACCGGGAATGTCACACTGTTCGCGTTTGACGCAGGCCAGGGTTTGAGCGAACACACCTCGCCGTTTGACGCCCTGGTACACTTGCTGGACGGGGAAGCTGAGATTGTGATCTCTGGGAAGCCATTGCGAGCGAAGACCGGGGACTTGGTCTTGATGCCGGCCCAGCAGCCTCACGCGCTGAAGGCCGTCAGCAAGTTCAAGATGCTGCTTACAATGATTCGTTCTTGAATCCCGAAATAGAAGTTCCTGTCGGGCATTGAGCGCAGTTCTCGATGCATCCGTTGTGCATATGATTTCGGCCCGTCCCGTGCGAATTATTCATTCGCTCGCCGTTGCCGCGGCTGGCGCTTTTCGAAGAAGGCACGCAGGGCTGCTTGCAGCTTCTGAATGTCGGCGCTGTCGCCCTCGGCCGCTTCTTGCAGAGTGAGTGAACGTGGCACATCGCGCACTCGGTCCAGGGTTCTCAAACCCGCATCGACGAGGACTCGCTTTGATTTTGGGAAGCTGGTCACATAAAAGTAGAGCGGCAGATGCGGGGCTACGCCGCCGGGCCCAAACCACGCTGGAACTGGCTGGGAGAGAGTCATGCCCATATTGATCACAAAGATCACTACGGCGGACAACTCCAGCAGCGCGGAGATCGGTAATACTTCCCATGAGATGCCAGTGGCTGAGTAGGCAATGGATTCGCTGCTAACGCGCAGCAGACAGCCCAGGCTGACCAACCAGAGAGCAGCAGACATCAGCCGTGGGCTTCGCAACTCACGGCCATTTAGAAATGAGGGAAGGATGCGAGGCCCAATCGAAAAAATCAGCGTCGCCAAGAACCCCACCGTTACCGCGTGGCGCGAAGCGCCTCCTAGGCCCGCCAGATCGGGCAGCAGGTCGGACAGCACGCCTAGAGTGGCGCCGACGATGAGCCATGCGTAGGCCAGCCGGACAAAAGCGTCATAATGCGGGTAAACTCCGGTCCGCTTGGGAGCGCGCACCGAAGGCCGGAAGACCCGCAATGCCCAGGTAGCGACCATTGTGAAGATAAGCGCAAGCAAGTCAGCGAGCAGGAATTGGTGCAACACAGCGGAAGCCACCACTGCCAGCACGCCTGCCGTGAGCCATGCAGTCGCGGATTGCGCAGGTCGCTCCAAGCTCAAAAAGATGGTCACGAACCGCGTGCTGTAGCTCCACGCCACGGGCACCGCAAATCCCCATAGTGCTGTCAGTAGGAATACACGATCGGAGTCCACTGGATAAACGGGTAGCTGACTGTTCCGGATGACGTCAATTGAGATTGCCAAATTCAATACCAGTGCCAGGCCCAGTGAAAGAAATCCCACCAGACCGAGCCATGAAGGAAGATCCACAGGCATCTTCTTCTGAGCCTCTCCTCTTGGCGAGGGCCCGCGTGCAAACCAGAGCGCGTATTGTGATATAACAAAGGCGGCGAGTTCCAGGATCGCAGAGGCGGCCAATCCGATCCGCCAGTGCTGTGCATTCACTCCAGACCACCAGCGCCACGCGATGCCAGCGGTCCACAATCCCCACACCGTCCACGCCAAGCCAAATTTAATCATGGGCCGGCCGAGAAACTTCGGAAGTACGTACAACGAAATCCCCAAGATAAACGTCCCTACCCAGCCAAACAGTTGTGCCTGCCCATGCGCCTGAATCCAAGCGACACTAACAGCGCTGCTCGTCCGATGTTCCGCTATGGAGAGCAGATTCCACACTCCCAACAGCGTCCCCGGCAACGCCAGAAAGACAAGGCCAGTGACCACGAAAGCAGCCAGCATCCGGCCGGCGCGCCGTTCCGGAGCCGGGTCATTTCCACCAGAGAAATCTAAGCGGTCCCGCTCCAGCGCTGCGCGCCATTGCTCCGGGAGGTCCAGTTCGCTTCTTGTTGCGTTCGTCATGGCTTTGAGTTGCTTACTCGAATGAGGTCCAGAAAGACATGCGGTCCCGCGCTAGCAGGCGTTGTCGACTGTGTAGGTGATCCGTTTTCGTTCAACTTTTGCAAAGGGTGTGAGCGAGTGAGTTTTGCGATTCTTCTCGTTCATTATGTGCTCGACAGGAATGCCCCGCACCAGTAATGCATCCGCGATCAGCGAGCGGTGACAGCGCCAGGGCACCGCTTCCGCACACATCAGCGCACATTGTTTCTCTTGCGCCAGCTTCAGAAGCCTTGCGAGCCCCTCCTCAAACTCCGCTGTGCCCATGTAATCGGCATAACCTCGGAAAGAGGCATTCCGCCAACCCAGATTCGGCGAATCGCGTCGCGCTTGGCGCAGGCCGCCTAGCTTTCGAAGGTACACGTACCCGATCCCCGCAGCGCGCGCCTTCGCCGCGAGTGTCTCCCGGTTGAACTGGGGATTGTGCCGCGAACGCGGGATGCTCCGCACGTCTACAATTCTCTTCACATCATGCGCCTGCAGTAGGTGAAGAAATTCGTCTGACGCGCGCGTAGAGTGCCCGACAGAAAAGACAGTGGGCCGTTTGGAACCGATCCTTTTCACGGGAGATACTCTGGACACGATCAGTCCCTAGTACGGAGAATCAATCAATCCAGCTTGTTTCAGGGGCTGATCATCCTTTTGAACCGCTATTTGATTTTTCGATAGATATCAGGAGCCTCCGGGCCTTCCACTTCCAGCAATCCAGCAGCGCCCCGTTCGGTCCGGAAGATGCTATGGTCCACCAAAGTATATGTTCCGGGAACTTTCACCTGAAAATCCACGGTCGAGGCCGAGCCGGAGGGAACTAAAGTGGTTTGGACGTTCTCTTCTGGATTTGCCAACCCTCCCTCGCGGTAGACATGATCGAAAATCTCCCCGATCACGTGGAACGAAGACACCAGATTGGGGCCGATATTTCCAAAGAAAATCCGGACGGTTTCACCTACTTTGGCTTTCAGGGCGCCATTCCCCATCAACGAAGCAGTATTTCCGTTGAAGACGACATATTCCGGCGTTTCCGCCGTAGCCTTCTTGGAAGAGTATGCTTGGAAACCGTGCTCGCCCACGGCTCCCTCGGTGTAAAACTCGCTCTGCATGACATAAAACTCTCGATCTACCTTGGGCAATCCTCCTTCGGGCTCTACCAGAATCAGCCCATAGAGTCCGCTTGCAATGTGCGCCGGAACAGGATTTGCGGCACAATGGAAGACAAACAAACCTGGCTTGAGAACCTTAAAAGAGGCCACCGTCTCCGAGCCTGGATTAGCCATCAACACCGGCGCGCCGCCTCCCGGCCCGGTGACGGCGTGAAGATCCATCGTATGCGTCTTATTGCCCTCGGCATTCTTTAGGTGGATTTCCAGTGTGTCTCCTACCCGCACCCGCAAGAAGGGGCCAGGCACGTGGCCATTGTAGGTCCAGAATGGATAGGTAACGCCACTCGATAGCTCTCCGGTCTTTTCAATGACTTCAAGGTTCGCAACGACTCTGGCGGGCTGCGTTCGGGAGATGGGAGGGGGAACTTGCGGCGCGTAGGTTAGCTCCGCGTTGACTTGTGGCAGTTCCCCACTCGGCGTCCCCGCCTGTTGTTGAGCCGCTCGTTGGCAGGCGGCTAGCCCGGCGGTCAGGACCACGAGGAGGAAAAAGTTACCTTTGGGAAATTGAAACGCTCGCACCAGGTTTGGTCGCTTCACGGTAATGCACACTCCTTCCCGCAAGATAGTTATGGTTTTTGCTGGAGGTTGAATTCCACGGCTGTAGGTTTACCGGCCTCCACGTCAATTTCCTTGTCCATCTCTCCCAAGGTTTCCTGCCAGACTTTTAGGTGATAGTGCCCGGGGGGAACCTGATCTAACTCGAATTGTCCACCCTCACGTGTTACAGCGTAGTACGGATTTTTCGCAACCACGACGAAGGCGTTCATCCACCCGTGTACATCACAGCGAACGTTGACATGCTCCGGATGCATCAGAGAGATTGTCGCGGATTGGACAACTTGGTTGAGCGACAGATTCACATTGCGATTGAAATCGGCATAGGTATGGATATTGTGCGACACCGGGTCCTTTGTTTCCACTTTCAGTTCTCCCGGTTGCATTAACGTGATGTGTGGCAAATACATACAACCTTTTTGGTCTAGAACAGGCGGCGGAAAGTCAAAGGCTTTGCCATGATCAAGGTCCTCAATCCACACCACTGCATCGACGATTCCCCCCTTCTCGACCCGGACCGGATAGCCAATCTGTTCTTTCCCGCATACTTCCCGGTCCTGATTCACGACGGTTTTCTTTGCGGGCACTGGCGTGCCAGTGAACAGGACGCGGCCTCTTACCACTGCCGCTTCCGAAGCATCTTGCACTGTGTATGCCGGCTTGGCTTCTTTTTTCTCTTGCTCTGCGGGTACAGTCGGCTTGGAAGCTGCCGTTGAGGTCTCCTGGGGTTCCTGCCCGCCGCAACCCGCGAGAACGATTCCCAAGCCGGCAAGCAGCATGGGTAAAGCAAGCACCGGGACTGTTTTCACAGCCTTCCTCATGATGATCCTCCTTCGTGCACCCACCAAAAGATCAGGTGGTGTGGCCGCGTTGTTACGACCCCTCGGAGAAGAGAGCCTGCTTGGTACAGCTTATGGGATACATCAGCTTCTCCTCGTCCACGAATTAACAATATCCATATTTCCCGAAAGCATCTTTGCGCTGGATCAAATACCGGGGACCTTTTCGAACGCAGGCCTTGCTAACTGTACTCGCGCGTACAGTGTAGCGGAAGAGCGATAAGAGAACTGGAAAAATTGCGAGCCTTGGCGGATGCCCCCAATTGAATTCGTATGCTAAGAGGAGCGGAAGCTAGAAATTTGCAGGAGCTTTCCGTGCCCGAACAAGCGCGAGATTTCCAAATATGGTTCGCAGCCGCTCGGTTTCGCGCACGTTGACAAACCCAGCTTGGCTCAGAAGTTTAGGCAGTGCACCTCTTACATTCTCTGGGGTGCTCTTGAAACCATCCAGGAACTGCACCAGTAGGAACGCGGTTCGCATCCGCCAATCCTCGGCCTTTCCCCAGTCAGCGAAGTGCAGTTCGCCGCCGGGGCGGAGCACACGCCATACTTCACTCAATGTCTTACGTTTTTCCTCCGCCCCCAAATGATGAAATAACAAAGACGAAAGCACGCGGTCGAAAGAACCATTGGCATAAGGTAACTGAAAAGCCATTGCGCAATGCAGCGCTAAGTCCGCGCCGATTCGCTGGGTTTTGCCTTTGGCGATATGGAGAACTCTTGGGTCCCCATCCAGTCCTACCACCAGCGTTTGCGGGTGCATCTGGCGAATCAGAAGAGCAAGCGAAGCCGTCCCGCAGCCGAGGTCCAAAACACGGTGTTTAGGAGAAATCCCAGATTGTTCTACGAGCCTGCGCTGGAAACCGGATTCGTGGATTGTCCGACGAACAAGCGGATCGTAAAATCTCGTCAGCCAGTCGTAACCGAGCGCTGGAATGTATCGTCGACCCATAACCGATTGTCGCATGTGCAGGCTACAAAAGAATGCAGGCCGCAATTTCATCATCGGTTTCGCTTATTACCACACGCATCCTTAAGGGTACGGGAGGTCAGCTTTCGGGCAATGCAAGAATCAAGGCACTGCCAAGAGGTGTAAAATTCTGTTGGGGAGTGGCGTGGAGGCGGAACTGGAGGGTACGCGAATGCCTACTTGGTTGATTCGCCCAAATCTTTACTACGAATGAGAGTCCTTGAAAGAAATTCCGAAAGACAGGTCCTGAGGGTAGCGCCTCTTTTCCAGGGTCTGAACGAGGAAGCACTAGAAAACTGCATCGCCTTGGCACTGCGTGTAGAGAAAACACCCGGGGAGATGTTCTTCCAGCAAGGCGATCAAGCGAGGCGGTTCTTCTTGCTTTGTCGTGGGCGGGTCAAGGTTACCCAGATCACTCCTGAAGGACATCAAGTGGTGGCTCGATACGCGGGCCAAGGTCAAATGTTCGGTTGTGTTCCGATGTACGGCGGTAAAGAGTATCCCGCCACCGCTACCGCGGTAACTCGTAGCACAGCCCTAGCCTGGGATCGTCCCACAACGGACCGCCTAATGGAGCAATACCCTCGCGTCGCGATCAGCGCGCTCCAACTTCTCGGAGACGAGTTGGCTGAGGTGCGTTTGCGCTATCAAGAATTAGCTACGGAGCGCGTGGAGCAACGCGTGGCGCGCGCGCTGGTCCGGCTGGTTCGGCAGGCCGGTAAGAAGGTGGACGCCGGTGTTCTCATCGAGTTTCCTCTTTCCCGCCAAGACCTTGCCGAGTTGACGGGAACCACTCTGTACACCGTGAGTCGCATCTTAAGTTCGTGGGAAGAACAGGGCGTGATCCAATCAGGACGCAGGCGGATCGTGATCCGCACACCGCACCGCCTGGTTTCGCTCGCAGAAGATTTACTGCCGTAAGGCTTCCCGCGATTTTGGGGCACTCTGTCTGACTGCCTTTCTCTAATGTCATCACTTCTAGTTTGATTTGCACTCCTTCGGATTCCACAAAAAACCTCTTTCCTATTTGCTCCAGGACAAAGAACGGCGTTTTACCCTTCGATAGGATGATCGTGGACGAGGAGGTAAAACATGCCGGATTTTGCATCGCGTCAACAATTGAACATGGAATCACTGGACGTTGTTCAAGAACAGGCGATGGAGGTTCTGCGAACGATTGTCGACCCGGAGATTGGAATCAACATCGTGGACTTGGGTCTGGTGTACAGCGTGGAAGTCAGCCAGGGGCGGGTTCATGTGGCCATGACCCTCACCACACCCGCTTGTCCCGCCGGCCAGTACCTAGCGGAACGTGCCGAGGCCGCCATCCGCAGGCGCGTTCCGGATGTCAAATCCGCGACCGTTGAAGTGGTATGGGACCCACCTTGGAGCCTCGAAATGATGTCGGACCAGGCCAAACAGCAACTGGGATGGGGGAGCAGATAATGAGCAGCGCTGCTGCGATCTTGCATGCTCTGAGAGAGAGCCGGCGCATTTGGACTGAATCGACTGAATCCTAAGGGGAGAATCAATGGAACACAAAATGGGAGTCAACGGATGGAAGCAGATCAACTTGCTGGAGTATCCGCATCAAGAGTGCCACGTGCAGGTCTTTCGGGGTCTGGATGAGATTGGCGTGGGGGAACCCGCGCTCGTCATTGCCGACCACGACACGAGACCCGTTTTTTACCAGTACCAGACCGAACGCGGGTGTTCCTTAAGCTGGCAATACGAGCAGGAGGGCCCTGAAGTGTGGAAAATCCGCGTCACAAAAGGCAATGGTAGCGCAGTTAAAGAACTGAAAGGGTCGCGGTTGGAGGAGTTGGACGTTCGCCATCTGCCGCCGCCATTCCGACATAAAACTATTTTCGAAAAATTTGACGGCTTGGCTTGTGGCCAAGGATTCCTGCTGGTCAACGACCATGACCCCAAGCCCCTCTATTATGAACTCCGCTCCGTGCGAGGCGAGAATCTTGACTGGGAGTATGTTGAACAAGGCCCCAAAGTGTGGCGGGTGAAAGTGATCAAGACCAAGGATACTGATGTCGGCGCGGGAGAAGTCGTAACGAAGTTTGACGTACGCCAAATTCCGGCGCCCGATCGGCACCCGTCCATCTTCCACCGCTTCGGGACACTCCGTACTGGGGAATCCATGGAAATCATTAACGATCACGACCCTCGACCTCTTTACGAGCACTTTCGGATGGTGGTCGGAGACGCCTTTTCCTGGAAGTACCTGGAACAGGGACCGCGTGTCTGGCGAGCCCAGATCACCAAGAAAGAGCGCGCCCAGCCCGAAGGAACCAGAACGCATGGTCTTGGGGAAGAACTGGATGTTCGGCCCTATCCTCCAGCGGACCGCCACCGTCTGATTTTTGAGAAGTACGAGGGATTAACGCCCGGAAAGTTATTTATTCTGGTCAACGACCACGACCCTAAGCCCCTGTATTACCAGTTCGCTGCGGAACACGAGGGGGCCTTTAGCTGGGAGTATATCGAAAGGGGTCCGGCGGCTTGGCGGGTGGCCATTGGAAAGACTTCCGCGCGGAGGTAAGGAAAATGGATGGACTCTGGCTCCACTATTGGATTGTGCTCCTTCACATCAGCGCAGGCCTGTTCTGGATGGGCTGGATCGCCTTTATGTTTTTTCTGCTCATCCCCGTCTTGCGGCGTCTGGTTCCCGAGCGGCTGCGAGAGATCCAGCCTGTGCTGGAACGACGAGTGCGGAAGGTCGTCTTCTGGCTCATTCTTTTGATTGTGGCCACAGGCCTGCACAACATTTACTTCACGCAGCTATATGATACCCGTATATTGCTACACACTTCCTATGGGCACCGGTTTCTCATGAAACTTGGCGCGGCGCTGGTATTGTTTACCATCTATTTCACCGCTCCGTTCCTGACGGGCATGCACGGTCCTGGAGCCGGGAATCTTTCCTGTGGTGGGGACACGTCCCGGCGGACCCAGGTGGTTAAGTTGGCACTGCACATTCTGGCGTTCACAGCGGGCATGACGGCTGCCTTGATTGGTGTCAGCCTCGGCGGATGAGGAGGCCCGATTGTCCGAAGCTGAAGGGGGTAGAATCGGTTGGAGTTTTCGAATCAGTTTTTAGGAACTGAATCAGAGAAAAAGAGGGGAAGTGTTGGGCAATTTGCCGTCAGGTAGTGGGGCCAAGCGATGAAAGGGTGAGGATGCGTTTAGCCGTAAGCAAAGCAATCGGCATACGTTTGGCGCTGCTGGCTCTAGGAGGGATATCGCTCCTGGCCGGGATGTGGGGTGGACTCCTCCGTTTGGATTGGTTGCTCCCCGTACCCCAAGCCGATTGGATTTCCCTCCACGGTCCGCTCATGGTCTCAGGATTTCTCGGGACACTGATCGGTCTGGAACGCGCCGTCGGGTTGCGACGCCGCTGGCCTTATCTTGGGCCTTTTGCCACAGGTCTTGGAGCCGCCCTCATGATCGCCGGCGTGAAGGAACCCTTCGCACCTTATCTGATGATTGTTGGGGGCCTTTCCCTTTGCGCCGTCTTCGTGTACCTGTTCGTTCGCCAACCCTCCTAGTTTGCCGTGACTTTAGGGCTCGGAGCGCTTTCATGGCTCATAGGCGATATCCTTTGGGCCGCGGGACGGGACATTCCGCAGTTCGTCCTCTGGTGGGGGGCGTTCCTGGTCCTAACCATCGCTGGCGAGCGGCTGGAACTTACCCGTTTACTGCCCCTGGCACGCAGCTCCAGGGTCGCGTTCCTTGTACCTGTCGCACTGCTCTTTATCGGACTTGGCTTGATGGAGTGGCGGCTTATCGGCGTGTCCCTGGTGTTATTTGCCGCCTGGTTGATTCGCTTTGACATCGCGAGACGAACGCTTTATCAAAAGGATCTTACCCGCTTCAGCGCCACTTGTTTGCTGGCGGGCTATGCATGGTTGACCTTAGCAGGACTGCTGGCGGTATGGTTCGGTTTGCAATCCTACGGCGTCCATTACGATGCCATCCTCCATTCGCTATTTGTAGGCTTTGTTTTTTCGATGATCTTCGCCCATGCGCCAATTATATTCCCAGCTGTTTTGCGAATATCCATTCCCTACCACCGGATATTCTACGTCCCACTGGTCCTGCTCCATGTCTCCCTGGCCCTCCGGGTCGCCAGCGATCTAACTTACTGGGGGAGCGGCCGGATGTGGGGAGGGGCACTCAATGCAGCCGCCATTACTTCATTTCTGGCAGCCATCCTGCTGTCCGCTGCCCATGCGCGCATACAGAGTGAAGAGACAGAAAATCGTGTTTCGGCCACCGCAACCCCAGTTGGGCGGACAACGTGACGCTTCCCCTTGTCTAGAACGACAGCGCAGCGGCGGACGCGATAGCACGATTGCAGACCGGGCGAATTCCGGAACGGCATCACACTCTTGGACAGGGCGCCCAGGTTTCCATCGCTAGCGCATATCCGAAGCCCGGAAAAAAGTCGTGTTATTTGATCCAGCGCAATGAACCTCGCTTGCGTTATGGATAGTATTGATTCGAAGGAAAAGGAGAAGATGTTGTATGCGTGAATCTTTGCCAAGCCTCGAGTGGATCGTAGCCGAACTGATCGAGCGATATCCCCAGACCTCAAGCGTTTTTTCTCGTTTCCGCATGTCCTGTGTGGGCTGTGCCATGGCGCCCTTCGAAACGCTCGCCGACGCCGCTGCCGCATATCGGCTGCGTCCTGAAGGCTTGTTGCGGGAGTTGCGCCGGGCCTGTCGGACAAAAACCACAAGAAAGTGAACCAAAGGAGGAATGGCTATGAGCGAGCTGGCGAATCAATTCAGTACGATCTTCCGGGACGAGCATCGAGCGGTCCGTGACGCCCTGTTCGAACTTTCCGATACCTTCCGGCGGGGGCCCCTGAAGATAGTCGGGATATTCTCGGACGGATAGCAACCTTGACCGGACCGCACTTCCGCTACGAAGAAGAAGTGATGTACCCCGCGCTGGTTGAGATTTTCGGGCAAAAGTACGTCGACAAACTGTACGCGGATCACAACCGCGTGATTGGCTCCGCGGAGCGGCTGGTGCAACTGATTGGAAAGGATACCTGGAGTGGTGAAGCGGTCGAAGAAGGACTGGAGCTAGTGCGCGGCATGCTGCCGCATGTGAGCGACTGCGACGGACTGTCCATCATGGTGGAGCGGCTCCCGGAGGCTACGGTACAGAGTATCCTGGATGCCCGAGAGCGCTGTAACACGGCAGGCCTCGATCTCCTCCGCTGGGCCAAGGAACTAAGGAAGCGACCGATCCCAACTGTGACATAGCGCCGGCGGGAGGGATCCGGCTTGTCGATGAAATCTGGAGTTTTTATCTCGGTGAAGCCGCACCCGCGCACTGACCGCGTCGAAAAAGTGTTTTCCGAGAGGTTCGCTGCGACGGCTTAAGTGCACTGCAGAAATATGATTGAAAGGGAGGAAACGATGAGCGAGTTAGCAAGTGAATTCGAGGCTATGGTCCGAGAAGAGCACCAGCAGATGCGTGGCGTGCTGAGGGAGCTCGCGGATGCATTTTGGTGGCGGGTTCCTGAATATTTCCCAAGTATTCTGCGTAGGGTGGCAGCGATAACCGGCCCCCACTTCCGCTGTGAGGAAGAAGTATTGTATCCCGCCCTCGAAAAGGTGGGTGGGATCCAACCCGTGACAGAGTTACTTGCAAATCACAATCAGCTAAAAAGCTCGGCGGAACGGCTTGCTGAATTGGCAAAGAAGGAGGTCTGGAGCGATGAGGAAGTCGGCGTCGGGATCGAGCTCATACATGGCCTATTACAACACGTGAACGACTGCGATGGGCTCGTCGCCATGGTGGAGCGACTTCCAGACGAAACAGTCCGCAATATTCTGGACGCCCATAAACGCTTCAACAAAGCCAGTCTCGACCTGCTCCGCTGGGCCCAGGAAGTGAAGAAACTACCGATCCCAGCCGCGAACTAAATGGCGGAGAGACGAGTCCGGCTTGCCAGGACGAGGCAATTCGTTTGGGATAAACCTCCATGGAAGGAGATTGGAGGATGGGGAACCGGGGGAAAATGGACATGAGCAAATGGGGAAATACATACCGGGAAATCTGGGAAAAGGCGGAATGGGCGGCCATTGCGACATCCGGCGATGGCCAGCCGCATGTTGTCGGCGCTTGGGGAGATGATCTGAGGAGGCTGACGCCGAGCTTGGATGAGACCATTGTCGTTCCTGCCGGAAGATTTCACAAGACCGAGGAAAACCTAATTCGAAGTTCCCGCATTGAAGTTCTGCTTGCCTCGCGGCAGGTTCGAGGGACCCGCAGCCCCGGCCAAGGATGCAGCCTGATAGGAACCGGTGAGGTGCAAACGTCAGGGCAATACGCCGAGTTGGCGAGAACCAAGTTTCCTTGGGCGAGAGGGGCACTCGTGATCCGGATCGAATCGGCGAAGTTGCATCTTTAACGATGCGCGAGAATTTCCGGGATTGTAATCTGAGACCATGCAAAATTTTGACAAAGCTCCGTTTCTGGTGATCTGGGAGGTAACCCAGGCTTGCGACTTGGCCTGCGCACATTGTCGCGCCAGAGCGGTACAGTGGCGACATCCCTCAGAGTTGTCCACGGCGGAGGGATTCCGGCTTTTAGAAAACGTGAAGGCTCTTGGCAATCCGTTGATGGTCTTTACGGGAGGCGACCCCCTCAAACGTCCCGACGTGTTTGCGCTGCTGGAAAGAAGCATCCAGCTTGGCCTGCGGACCACCGTGACGCCCAGCGCCACCCCGTTGCTGACCCCCAAGGCAATTGCGGACTTCCAGCGCATCGGGGTAGCGCGAATGGCGATCAGCCTTGATGGTCCCGATGCGAAATCCCACGACGGGTTCCGGCGCGTACCGGGCTCCTTCGCTCGGACGCTGTTCGCTCTCGAGGAGGCTCGCCGGATTGGTTTGGAGACCCAGGTGAACACGACCGTAACTCGCCATAACCGCCTCCGCATGCCGGAGATCGCGGAAATCGTGGAACGATCCGGTGCTCGGCTATGGAGCGTGTTCTTCCTCGTCACCACAGGCCGAGCTTTGGTGGAAGATGATCTCACGGCGGACGATTATGAAAAAGTATTCGTCCTCCTCTACGAGCTGTCCACGAGAGCCTCCTGCGACATCAAGACGACCGAGGCCCAGCATTATCGCCGCTTCGTTGCCCAAGAAAGGAAGTTTGAAAAGACAACTCCCCGTAACCTCGTTCCAAATACGATCTCCCGGCAGGCAGGGATCAATGATGGAAAAGGCCTCCTCTTTATTTCCCACACGGGCGAGATTTACCCCAGCGGCTTTCTCCCCTTGTCGGCGGGAAATGTACGGTGCGATTCCTTGGCCGATGTATATCGCTACTCCTCTCTATTTAGGGGTCTCCGCGACAGTTCTCAATTAAAAGGCAAATGTGGCCGGTGCGAGTATTGCAACGTCTGCGGCGGTTCCCGTTCTCGCGCCTACGCATTAACGGGAGATTACCTCGCAGAAGAACAGCGCTGTGTCCATACGCCCACGGAGGCCTACGCAAAAATGGCATAAGTGGCGGTTCGCTCCATGTGCATAGAGACACAGCTTTGCGAATTATTGCCCCGCAAATAGGTCCTCCGCTGGCTGGTGGATATAACACCATGATGTCAATCGTACTGTTGGCCTTCACCGCGGTAATGCTGGCAGTCCATTTGTGTGGCCGCTGGCTCGTGCGCGATATGCTGCACCAGCCCAGAAAGTTCTGGTCGGCACGCTGGCTGTTTCGCTTTGAGTTTGGTTACTACGTCGCACTGTTCGCCTTCTGCACTCAGTACCACGCCGGTTTCTCTCTGTGGCCGGTGGCCGTATTAGGGACAACCCACATGGTCGGTTGGGTGGTCGCTGAATATCATCCAGCCATGTCCAGAGCAATAGCTTGGACTCCTCAACTGGCGCGTCTTGTCGATGAAATCTGGATTTTTGATCTCGCAGAAGTCGTTTTTCTGGTCTATTTCGCGTTCAGATGCTTAGTGTGACCCAAGAGGCCCAATCAATCTCCAGGCAAGAACTGGAAATTGCACAAGTCAAGACTCTCTCAATAGTTGCTGAAAGGGCCGGTCTGCGCTTATCCCTGCCGCCTTCCTGACTGGAACGCTACCGAAAGAGCAATGCTGAAGCTATCGGCCAGCGGCTCGATCTGTGGCAAATGACGCAATGCGGGGAAACAACATGAGGAATATGACCCACAGAAGTCAATTATTAAATCTTCAATAAGCTATTTTTTTCTATAAGATAAGATTAGTTTCTTGAATGGATGTCGAGATGCTAATCGGACTAACGGGTCTGAATATCCGAAAAGGAAAGCCAAGCATGATCCTACATCGCTCTTCCGAACTCGCCATCCAGGCGGCGCTTTTCCTGGCACAGCAGGCTCCCGGCAAGCTCTCCCCCGTTCATGAGATCGCTGCCCACACCGGGGTCTCGGAAGCATACCTGTCGAAAGTACTTCAACCGCTCACGAGCGCAGGGCTGGTCAGGTCCTTCCGCGGATTCGGAAAGGGTATGGAACTGGCCCGGTCTCCGGAGCGGATTACCCTGTCTTCCCTGATTCACGCAACGCAAGGTGTCTTGGCGTCGGATGCATGCGTTTTGGGTCTCGGCATCTGTTCGGAAGAGAATCCCTGCGCAATCCATAGGGATTGGGTCCCTCTTCGAAACGCGATTCGCGACCTGGTGGAGAAGACTACTCTGGCCGATTTGATTCAAAACATTCGTCTCGTCGAGAAAACGGCGGTCAAAGAAGGAGGAAGGTCCTGATGCAATCCAGTAATCAAACCCACTCACCGCTTGTTGCGGAAGTAATGGGCAGCCGCACCTGGGCATATACAGTGTTTGTCCTGATGCCTCTTTTGCTGGTATTCGGCTGCGGCAGAGGGGAACCGGGCGGGTCCAGCGCAACCCCAGGCGGCGGCGACCCTGCTCTTTCCTGGAGCCATTTTGAAGCTCCCCCTCCTCCTGCCGCAAGCCCGGAATTAGTGGCCCTTGGAAAAGAGGTCTATCTGAAGAATTGCGCTTCCTGTCACGGCGAAACTGGGCAAGGAAACGGGCAATGTGCCGCTTTCTTAGCGCCCAAACCGCGGGACTTTACTCGGGGGATTTTCCGCTTCAAGGCCTCTCCTACGGGATCCTTGCCGGGCGATCAGGATCTGTTCCGTACCGTTTCTGTTGGAGTTCAGGGGACGCCCATGCCGCCGTGGAAATTTGTTCTTTCCGAAGAAGAACGCTGGGCGGTGGTGAACTACATCAAGACCTTTTCTGATTATTTCAAGGACGAAGCCCCCGGGAAGCCTGTGGCCTTAGAATCCGAGCCCGACGTAACCCCGGAGAGAGTGGCACGCGGGAAGGAGCTGTTCCGGCAACATTGCGAAAGCTGCCATGGCCCGAATGGCTACGGAGACGGGCCCTCTGCCGTGGGTATGGAGGACTCGTTCGGCAATCCGATCACGCCTCGCAACTACCACAAAGCAGCGGAATTCAAGCGCGGCCACACGCTGCGAGACATTGCCTTGACCATTGCCACGGGCAACGATGGCACACCAATGCCCTCTTTTCGAGATGCAATAAAAGAGGACGAGGTCTGGGACCTCGCCAGTTTCGTCATGAGCCTGGAAAACAAGAAGCTGAAGGGAGGAGGAACCCCGGCCTCGGCTACCAGAGGAGAGGAATTGGGGAAGCCGGACGTCGTCATTAAGCTATCGGAGCGCGCATGGAAATTTTCGCTAGAGAAAATCGAGGTTCGGCAGGGTCAGGTCGTGCGGATCGACTATCAGCCCACTGACAACGGCCTGGGTGCCGGACATGGTCTCGCTATTGACGGCTATGACAAAGCTTCCTTCATTAACGGCGCAATGGTCCAGCGGCCCAAATCGCTGACGTTCGTCGCAGACAAACCAGGCACCTTCACCTTTTATTGCGCCACGCAGTGCAGCAC
>JACQSY010000088.1 GCA_016211085.1 Acidobacteriota bacterium
AAGCAGAATGCCTTTCCGCACAAGTGGGGCAATCGCCGACAACAGTTCCGCTGGGTCAACAACATCGAGTATCGCTGGGGCGATCAAGAGCGGAAACGGCAGACCGTCCATGTCGTCGTCTGTGAAGAAGGCTGGGAAGAAATTGATCCCAACACGGCAAAGCCTGTCGAGAAGACTTCACGTCACGCCTGGATTTCCAGCGAGCCGCTGAACCGTGACAATGTGGATGAGCGGTGTAATCGGATCGCCCATCACCGATGGGCTATTGAGAGCAACAACTTGGTGGAGAAGCACCATGGCTATCAGTATGAGCACCGCTTTTCGGAAAACTGGACCGCCATGAAGGCCTATCACTTCTTAATGCGCCTGGGACATCTCATCAACGTCCTGTCTCAGTGGACAACCCATCTGGCTCAGATGGTCCGCCGACGCGGAGTGCGAGGTCTGATCCAGTTCATCCGCGAAACTTGCAAAGGCCCGTGGCTGGACGCGGACCGGATCCGAGAACTCCTCGCCTCGCCCCTTCAACTCCGCCTGGAGTGACCACCTACAGCTTCCCGGCCTCAACACCCTTCACTACGGTAAATAAAGCTGCCGAAACTGTTCTCTAAAATCGAAAGCGATGCATGACATGCCGCCATCGCATGCCGGTATTATGATGTTCCGTTGCCTCAAAATCTAAAGCAACGGCACCAATCCGACGGGATTCCTGTTGGCCTTCAGACCATCCGGCGCAATTTGCCTATGGAAGGCTGGGAATGCGTCAGCGCTGTGAAAGGACTGAAAGGACCTTTTCTGTCCCACGATTCGTTCAAATTATGACAATAAGGAGGAGTTTGTTTGCCCGTCTTTCTTGAGAAGTTTCTTTTAGCTTTGTGCGTCGCCGCTTTCGCTGGGTTGGTAATATTCAACACCCTGAAGCTTGATGCTCTCTACCGGATAGGGGTCGGTCTTATGATTGTTGGGTTGGCTCTCGTACTTGGAAATATTTTGTACAAATCCAATAACGCTGCTTCTGATCCTGCCGAGCAACCAGCTTTAGTAAACCCGACCAGTAACAGCGATAAATCGAACGAAGAGCCTAGGGCCGTGAACGAAAGGCCAGCACCAAGAATTGAACAGAACAGCGAAGGAGCAAACAGCCCCAACATTATCGGGAATAGCAATACGGTTAATATCAATCCACCTCAGATGCAACCGTTAGTTGAAGGAGTGCGCATCACCCAGAAGCAGGTTCCATCAACAAAAGATGACGCACCTTACGCGCTTGAATTCACAGTTCAAGTTCAAGCGGAGATCGCTCCTTTTGGAATAGGCTTCATTGCTGATCAGCCGCTAGTGGACGGGGCAGTACATCGGGTCGTAGGGGTCGCGGCGATGTACACCAACTTCAGACAAGGCACGCTCAACAAGGCCCCGGATCGTAGTTACTGGCTCAGTTTCGATTCGCCGAGCCTTATGCCGCAGCATCCGCTCGTGATAACGCTTTTTTCCAAGCGGCCGTTTAGCGTCACGGAAACAGTCCGAATGAAATAAACTTTCCGGTCTGAGCCGCTCAAGGCAATGAAACTTGATCTTCTCTATAAGGTGGGCATCGGCTTAATGCTTGTTGGCCTCATCCTCGTCTTGGGAAATGCCGTCAGGAAGTATGTTTCTAATCGAACGGTGCAGCAGGTTCCGGTCCAAGCGAGGACTGAGGATAGTAATGATCAGCCAACGCCCCTACCACTGTCACTACCACCAACGGCAGTGACGCTGCCTCCGTCCTCAACTCCAGTTGACTCAACCCACAGAGAGAAAGTAGTTATGGATGAGAAATCACCAAATCCGACCGTGAAACAAAACAGCGAAGGGGCAAACAGCCCCAACATTATTGGGAATAACAACACGGTCAACATTGCGTCAAACGCCCACCCAACGCCAGCAGATACGAACGATTGTGGTCGAAACTCGATTGACTTGCGAGTTGAAGGAGCGCGCTGAAATTCCACCCACAGAAGTGCCCTGGATGCCAATCGGCCCCGGTGCGACCGCATATCTAACGGGTGTCGGTGGACGATCTGGATTGGACTTTGTATCGCCGGTCCTTTTCCGGCGTCAACAGGATAATCACATCGTCGTCATCAATACATTTGCGATGGGGAACGCATCCGACCTTGCAGGGAGATCGATTGACACGTTGACCCTCTTTGATATTTTGGAAGTTCCGGTCCAAACAGTAGTGTGGGGAAAGTCATTAGGTGCATTGAACGTATTTGAAGCAACCCTCACGCTTAATGGACAAGTCGCTTGGTACTACCAATACAAGATGGGCAGCGTGACTTTACCCGAAGGCCAAACGCCGCAGATCCGGTTACCTCTGGACGAGTTGAAGCGAAAAATAAAGACTCTCCAATGACCCTACAGCGACACGCATGGTCACGTTTCTTTTCTCATTTTTAAAGACTGTAAAAAAGAGTCACTGATGGCTAAACGAACAGACCCAAAGAAGGAAGCCACCGCCACCACGCTTCCCGTTCCCGTGGAGATGATTGAACGCCGCATTCATCTAATACGTGGACACAAAATCATGCTCGATAGTGATCTTGCCGCCCTGTACCAAGTTCCGACGAAATCGTTGAATTTGGCGGAGAAATCAGGACCGATTCCCTGAAGACTTCATGTTCCAACTCACCCAGAAGGAAATGAGATTTTTGAGGTTTCAATTTGAAACCTCAAAAGAGGGGCGTGGAGGCCGCCGTTATCCGCCATATGCCTTTACCGAGCAAGGCGTGGCTATGCTGTCCAGCGTTCTGCGGAGCAAACGCGCAGTGCATGTCAACATTGCGATTATGCGCGCCTTTGTCAGATTGCGAGAGCTGTTGGCCACCCACAAAGACCTGGCGGCCAAGATTGACGTACTGGAGAAAAAATATGAGGAACACGACGCAACCATCAAGCAGGTTTTTGATGCAATTCGAAACCTGATGGCACCAGACCGTCGGCGTCGGCGTATTGGATTTACCGTCAGAGATCATTGAGAAATTTTGCCTCCTCAGCAGAATCTGTGGGTGATGGTCGCCATAAATGAGGGGTTAGTGCTTTACATAGAGCATGCTACGGTGACTCGAATGGGTGGAGAATTCGGAGGCCGAATCCGTTGCAGGAGCCGGAAGGCTTCAGTATTGGCCTTTGCCTGGCCTGGAGCGGCCATTTCTTCTTTAGCTGCTGAACCCATCCCGGTTTTGCCCCACAGATTTCGCCGAGGACCCGAAATTTTTTCACATTCCGTTTTTCGAATGTGGTTTCATCTGAACCATAAAGAGGAGCCGTTTTCCTTGTGGAGGTGCCCATGCTTGAAATGATCATTGATAAAACTCTGGGTGTGGTTTCAGCGGTGGTCGCAACGGCGATCTGTTCAACGCGAGTTGGAAAGACTGAAACAATCGTTACTCATGACTTCCGTGGTTAACAACCTCGATGCGCCGCTGTCTGAGTTCCGGCAGTTTTTTCGACAGAATCCAGAATTGGTCGGCAAACATAAGGCGAACGCTGATTTCGTTGAGCGTTGGCTTATGGACCCCTATCT
>JACQSY010000090.1 GCA_016211085.1 Acidobacteriota bacterium
CACTTCACCTGCTCAATAGTCCCTAGGACGGGCCAAACTTGGGGGAGGGCAAGCATTTGGGGTCTTGTGGGGGGTCTCGGTATGACCTCTGGAAGCCTTGGAGGGCTTGCTGACTGCCAGACGACCAGAACGCGACCACTCCTCGGAGGCGCGCACGAAGCGCAGCGGAGTAAGCGCTTTGTGTTGTTGCAGCAGGGAGCGCTCGCTGGCGCTCGCGCCTCTGAAAGGCCTGCCTTAGGTGCTGCTTTAAATCGATGCGGGGTGTCGGAGGCGCGCACGAAGCGCAGCGGAGTAAGCGCTCTGTGTTGTTGCAGCAGGGAGCGCTCGCTGGCGCTCGCGCCTCTGTTCAGCCATGAGCTGGACCCAGACTCTTGCAACCGCATGGGCTGCAAGCGCATCCTAGTGCTGGTACAATTAAAAAGCTCTGGCAAGTAGGGAGGGTAATCGTCTTCGCCGCGGGCGCTGTCCCGCTGCGGGGGAGGAAAGTCCGAACACCACAGGGCAGCGTGCTTCCTAACGGGAAGGAGGGGCGACCCTACGGAAAGTGCCACAGAAAAAATACCGCCTCCTCTGCCGATACCGGCAGATGGGTAAGGGTGAAAAGGCGGGGTAAGAGCCCACCGCTTCAATGGTGACATTGAAGGCATGGCAAACCCCACGCGGTGCAAGGCCAAATAGGCTCCGTAACCGAGTCGGCCCGACTCAACCCCGGCAACGGGTGAACGGAGCGGGTAGGCTGCTTGAGGGCTGGGACGACCCAGCTCCCAGATGAATGATTACCACCTGCCGGCGGCAGGTACAGAATTCGGCTTACATCCCTGCTTGCCAAGCTCCCTTCCAAGGGAGGTTGGGAACTCAGTTTAATGATCTTCTAACCTTCGTCGCTCAGAACAGTTGCCATGGACTTGCGTAATCAGCTTTTTATCGGCGGCAGCTGGAGACCTTCCAGTTCCGGAGAAACGTTCACCACCATCAACCCGGCTGATCGAGAGACGTTGGCGACTGTAGCGCGAGCGCGAGAGCAGGACGTCGACGTGGCGGTTGCCGCTGCACGCGCTGCCCTATCAGATCCACGGTGGTCGCAGATAGGACCTCCAGAGAGAGGACGTGTTTTAAACCGAATAGCCGGTTTGCTGCGTGAACGCAAGGAAGAGCTGGCGCGGATTGAGTCGCTGGACTGCGGAAAGCCCCTGAACCAGGCGCGTAACGACATTGAAGTGTCCGCCCGTTACTTTGAGTTTTACAGCGGCGTTGCCGACAAGCTCTACGGCAAAACCATTCCGCTTGCGGGTCAATACCTCAACTACACCCTCCTGGAACCTATTGGGGTAACTGCCCACATCACGCCCTGGAACTTCCCTCTCCAGATTGCCTGCCGTGGAATTGCCCCCGCTCTTGCCGCTGGAAATACCGTGGTGCACAAACCCGCGGAACAGACGCCTTTAACCGCACTGCTCTTGGGAGAAATCTCACTGGAGGCCGGACTTCCGGCTGGAGTCTTGAATGTAGTCACCGGTTTCGGCAACGACGCCGGCGCCCGGTTGACTTCTCACCCGCACGTAAATCACATTACTTTCACAGGTTCTGTCGAGACCGGCCGCCTGGTCATGAAGGCGGCTGCAGAGAATATTGTTCCGGTCACGCTGGAGCTTGGCGGAAAGTCTCCCAATATTGTGCTTGCAGACGCCGAATTCCCGTCTGCTCTAAAAGGCGTCAGCACCGCGGTCTTTGCCAACGCAGGCCAGATCTGCTCGGCGGGAACCCGCCTGGTAGTGGATTCCAAACTTCACAAGGATTTCGTGCAACAACTTCAGAAACACGCTCGTTCGCTGCGCATCGGCCCCGGGCTTGAAAACCCCGATCTCGGTCCCTTGATTTCTGAAGAGCAGCACCAGCGGGTGCAGGAGTACATAAAAATTGGAAAGCAGGAGGGCGCTCGTCTCCTGACCGGCGGCAAGGTCCCTGACGATCCGCGACTGCGCCAGGGCCTTTTTATGGAGCCCACACTTTTTGATGAGGTCACACCACAGATGAGAATCGCTCAGGAGGAGATTTTTGGGCCGGTGCTCGCCATCCTGACCTTTCGTGATCTCGAAGAGGCGTTAGAGATCGCCAACGGAGTCTCTTACGGTTTGGTGGCGGGAATCTGGACCAGAGACATTAAGAAAGCGCATTGGCTTGCGGCGCGGCTACAGGCGGGGCAGGTCTTCATCAACGAATATTTTGCCGGCGGTGTGGAAACACCCTTCGGAGGCTACAAGAAGAGTGGTTTTGGACGCGAGAAGGGACTCGAGGCCCTGGTGCACTACACCCAGGTAAAAAATGTTTGCGTCAACATCGATCTGCAAGCAGACTTGGAGACGCAGCAAGGTAAGCCGCAAACGCAGTCAGGGGTTACACTTTGACAGCCCGGCGCGATGAGACCAAGGGCGGCCATAAATGAGTGCTTTACGGCAAGGATAAGATCTATGAAACTGACCCGGCGGCGCTTTGGCCGGATGATGGCCGCTCTGCCCATTTTTGTTTCCATGCCACGACAAGCGACTTCTGAGGACAAATCCAAACCCGGTGGCCTGACGGACGTGGCCGGGGTTCGTGTCGGGCATTTCACCGAGACCCGGCGCCCGACGGGTTGTACGGTGATTGTGGTTGAAAAGGGTGCTGTGGCCGGCGTTGACGTCCGCGGTTCGGCGCCGGGAACCCGCGAAACCGATCTTTTGAATCCCATCAATACGGTCCAACAAGTGCACGCAGTCGTGCTCGCTGGCGGCAGCGCCTTCGGGCTTGATAGCGCCTCCGGTGTCGTGCAGTTTCTGGAAGAAAAAGGAATTGGCTTTGATGCCCGTGTGGCGCGGGTGCCCATAGTTCCTGCAGCCGTCCTCTTTGACCTTGGAATCGGTGACCCACATATCCGCCCTGGACGCGAAGCAGGCTATCAAGCATGTCTCAATGCCACCGACGGCGCCATTCCGGAAGGAAACGTCGGGGCCGGAGCCGGAGCGACGGTGGGAAAGCTGCTGGGACCACAGCGTGCAATGAAGGGCGGTCTGGGGACGGCAAGCATCCGCTCGAGAAAGCTGGTGGTGGCCGCACTGGTGGCTGTTAATGCAGTCGGAGACGTTATAGATCCCCAGACTGGAGAAATTCTGGCAGGGCTGCGCGAGGCGGACGGAAAGACTCTGGCCAATTCCATAAAGCAGCTGCGCGAAATCTCCTCGTTCTCCCGATCAGAATTGCTTCAAAGCACGACCATCGGAGTGATTGCCACCAATGCTGCTTTCGACAAGGCGGCCATGACCAAGATGGCACAGATGGCTCATGACGGGCTGGCTCGCACCATCAATCCGGTCCATCTTCCCACGGACGGCGATACCATCTTTGCATTGTCCACGGGAGAGATCAGCGGAGAGGATCTCGGCCGCGTCGGCGCCCTGGCAGCGGCGGTGATGTCGGAAGCAGTGGTTCGAGCTATTCGCAAAGCCTCTGGAATACCAGGTTATCCTTCCCATTCCGACCTTAAAAAATCGTGACCCCTTGTTGCGGAAGCCGCCGGAGCAGTCCTGGTGCTTAATCCCTACCTCCTGGTGCTGGCCGTCTACTCGCTGCTGCTCATCGGTATTGGAGCCCGTTTTACAAGAGTCATCCGTGACAGCAGTGATTTTTTTGTGGCCGGCCGCAAACTGGGTTCGGGATTGCTCTTTTCCACCCTGCTCGCCGCCAACATTGGCGCCGGGTCCACGGTGGGAGCAGCAGGCCTGGGGTACCGGTTGGGCCTTTCCGGCTGGTGGTGGGTAGGCTCTGCGGGCATTGGTTCCTTGTTCCTTGCGTTTTTCATCGGCCCGCGCATTCGCGATCTTGCTGAGCGGCACGGACTGTTCACCGTCGGCGATTTCCTCGAACTGCGCTATGGAAAATCCGTGCGGATACTGGCCGCGGCCCTGCTTTGGCTGGCGACACCGCTGGTGCTGGCGGCGCAGTTAATTGCGCTCGCCTGGATCCTCGACGTAATCGCGGGCATTCCTAAACCCATAGCATGTCTGTTAGGAGGGGGGGTCGTCATTGCTTATTTTTCGGCCGGCGGTCTCAAGGGAACTGTCTGGATCAACCTGGTTCAGCTGGCAGTAAAGGGCGCGGCTTTTCTGGTGGTGGTGCCGCTGGCGCTCTCGGCGGCGGGAGGCTGGGAGCAGGTTCAAGCCCGGGCCGCTTCGTCAGGGAATCCGGATTACGCGAGCGTGGTAGGCATCGGTCCCGCAGCAGTCCTTGCGTACGTGTTCTTGCTGGCGCCTTCGTTTATCACGTCGCCGGGCCTGGTGCAAAAAGTCTACGGGGCTCGCAATGCGCGTGCCGTGCGCTGGGGCGCCGGTCTTCAGGGTGTGGTGCTTCTCGGGTACTCATTTCTTCCGGTCTTGCTCGGCATGTCGGCGGCCACAGTTTTTCCCAATCTGGAAAATTCGGAGCTGGCGCTTCCGTACGTGATGACGCACCTGGTGCCATTTTGGATCGGCGCTCTGCTTCTGGCGGCGGTCTTTTCCGCTGAAGTCAGTTCAGCCGACGCTGCGCTTTTTATGCTGGCGACCTCCCTCAGCAAGGATTTTTACAAGGCCGTGTTGAATCCTACGGCAGATGAAAAGCAGCTGTTGCGCGTCAGCCGTTGGGTCTCGGTGCTGGCAGGCGCTGCGGCGGTGGCGCTGGCCATTTTTATTCCGTCGGTGATCTCCGCGCTGAGCATTTTTTACGGACTGCTTTCGGTGGCGTTGTTTGTGCCCCTGGTGTTGGGACTTTATCGATCGCTACCGGGCCGCCGCGCCTGCTTGATCGCCATTGCAGTGTCCCTGGCGGTGGCCGCGCTGGTGCATCTGCTGACGGCCGGCCAGGGGTACTCGATTTTCTCGCCGACTGCTGTTGGGATTCTCATGTCGCTTTTACTGATGCTGGCGGCAGGCAGAATCGAGCGCGTAGGACAACGTAACAAGTAAATCGTACTGCTTTCTCGTGGATTCCCGGCAGGGGGTGGACAGCTTGGGGTAGAATAGGAGCCCTTCGGCAACGGGGACGTAGCTCAGCTCGGAAGAGCGCCTGAATCGCACTCAGGAGGTCGTGGGTTCGAATCCCATCGTCTCCACTGAATTTTCCTTAATCCTAACTACTTCCCGGACGAGCCAGAGATTCAGGGGAAGAAATTTCCTGGAATACAGCAAACATTTACCAGAAATCGGTCAATTCATCTCTGCAGAAGCCGATATCGATCGGTGGATCGGGGGATCTTTGGGGAAGACTTTCTCCCGTAATCTCACCGGCGAAGAAGATCCAAAGATAGCAATGAAGATCGATTTTTTCCAATCTCTCAAGGGAACTTCCCAACCGCACCTTGGCTGGAGTTCTGTTGCGGGCAAATAAGATGGATCAACGCGATTCCGAGTTCACATCGAATTCAATCTTCAAGCCCGCCACGTTCGCACTTTGGTCTCCCAAATCCTCAAAATAAATCTCCGGATTGCGGCACGGGCCAAAGACACGGAACAAATTACCTCCATCGGAATACCAGACAAAGTCCTTCTGCCCGGTCCGGGCGATGACCAGAGGCCTCCGGCAATCGCTCAGATCCGCCAACGCAGACTCAAAACGTGACAATAACTTTGCAGAGGTTCGCGAGGCGTTCACCGGCCACGAGCTATGTTTGTTGTTTACCACGCCCGAACCGGTGCTGAATAGAAATACCACCACGAACAGCGGCAAGAAGATCCGATTTCCATTTGAAAAAAGATGTTGTACGAACGCTCCGAACATCAGCGACAGACCGAACAGCGAGAAGTAAAGGTAATGCTGCATGACTCTTCCTTGCAGCGGCACAACGGGAGCTAAGGCCAGAAGGAATTGACACAAGGCGAAGACAACAATTCGGTCGTGCCGCCATAGTCTGACCGCCAGAAAACCCAGGAAAACAGCCGCGAAAGGCAGCAGCAGCATCGCGGCAAATGTTGTGTGGTAAGGATAAGCCCGAGGCAGCGGCACCGTCTCAATACCCAGCGTAGTCCCGACTAAACGGGTCACGCGACTCCCCTGCGGCAGGTTCAGGCTCCACCAGAAGTATTTCACTTTGGAAAGGAGAACAGCCGGGGAGAAGCCAAGACGGTAGGGCTGATAAGGATCTTGGGAATAAAAAGCCCACTCGTTCAAAGAGAGAAAAAGCACGAGATAACCAATTCCGATAGCCCAAAAAGGAAGCGTTGCTTTAAAGAGTTTAAGGGCTCGGAGGCCGCTCTTCAGCGAGACCCATCCATAAGCGTTGAGTATTGCGGGAAAGACCACGGCCGTCTCCTTGCAAAAGAGAGCCAAGATCCACAGTATGATGGAGGCTGCGTAGTGAAACCGGCTCCGGTCGCGACTCAAGTAAAGCAGGAATGCAGAAAGCAGGAAAAACTGCGTGGTGAAGTCCGGAATGAACGTAATGCTGTAGGTGACAAAAAAATTGATCCGGTGGAGTGAAAAAAAGAAGGCTGCTCCCATAGCTGCCACTTCGCTGGACATGATGCGCCGGGCCAGCATGTAAACCAGAATCGTGTTAGCCGCATGAAACAAAAGAGGGATCAGATGATGACCCGTCAGGTCGAACCCCACCAAAGGAAAGAACAGATACGAGAAAAGCACCAGCCCCATGGGACGATATTGACCTCGATCGTCCAGGCTGAGAAACGCCGAAACTACGCTATCGAAGCCATCCAGCTTGCGGGCAAAGTAGTAAACGGCGTCTGGCCCGAAGAATTCCTGGTAATTCCAGGAAAACAGGGCAAACATCGTCAGCAGAATTGACACCACCAGGACTTTGGGCATCTGGATCAGGGAATTGGAAAAAAGACTGCCCGATTTTACTTGGAATAAGCAGGAGTGAAAAGGAAATTTTAATCGAGGGCTGCTTCGGCCCGCCACTCACCAGCACTCGACAGTCCGCCCCCTTTTCACGTGCTGCTTCGGTGCGCCCGAAGCATTTATTTGCTAAGCTTTTATAAGGAGGGACCAACGCTTGAACTGGCCGCACTCTCCAAATTCCTCAACGGGTCCAAATCCTCACGGAGGTCTAAAAACATGCCTCTCATCCTGCTTGTGATTCTGGCTTTTTTCCTGACTACCGTTTCGGCACAAACACAAAGCGTGACTCTTTTCTCGGAGCCGGCTTTTGACGGATGGGTTCTGGGAAACTCAGTACGCGGTGAGAGCGTGAACTCCATTGGCAAGCTGCGCGTCGGACTCGCGGCGACTTCCGCATATCGGAGTTTCATCTCCTTTGATGTCTCTTCTCTGGCCGGTTCCGTACCGACCTCGGCCATCCTGTTTCTTTTTCTTTCCAACTCCACTTCAAACAAGGCGGTCATTGTTGACGTCGTGGATTATGGTTCCGTCCTGGATATCTCCGACATGCACACACCTGCCATTGCCTCTGAGATCGGCCGAATCAGCCTCGGCTCCCCGGGGTCGAAGAGTCTGGATGTGACTGCTGCCGTGGCTTTAGTACTTTCCCAAAGAAGCAATCGCTTGCAACTCAGGCTGCGGACGGAAGGAGAGTTCACCGGGACTGAAGACTTTATTAATGAATTTGAGCCCGGCGAAAGCGCTGCGACCGTGGCTCCCAGGGTACAGATCCAGTTCACAAGACGGGTATTTCAAACCATCATTCCTCATTTTGGAGACGGCCCCGTACCCGGTGCAGGCAGGCTCCGTTCGACCTTGCTCATCAGCAACGCCGGGACCGCGTCTGCCGAAGCCAACGTAAAATTTACCGCCCCTGACGGCACGCCGGCACAAGTTCCGACCACTCAAGGCACGGGAAGCCAGTTCGTTATCTCGGTTCCCGCCGAGTCGAGCCGCACCCTCCTGACGTTGGGCAGCGCCACCACGCGCACCGAAGGCTGGGTGCTGGTGGAAACAAACGAACCTGTGGCCGCCGCCATCCTTTACCAGTTCTTTGACAACGCTGAAAATCTGGTCACGGAAGCAGGTGTAGGCTCGGCACGAAAAGGAACACGGTTTGCGGTCCCAGCCAAGAAAGAAGGACTCCTTGATACAGGGGTGGCCGTGGCCAACCCGAGGTCAACGGCAGCTCAAGTTGTCCTGACGCTGCGAACCCTTGCGGGGGCGACATTGCTGACTAAAGAAATCACGCTGGGTCCCAATCAGCAGAACGCTTTTTTTATTTTTGAACTTGCGGCCGGGGGGTTCGCGAGCTTTGACGGAACCTTGCTGATCGTTTCTTCGGCGGAGGTGGTGGTTACAAGCCTGCGAACGGTCATGGGGCTTCCGTCGTCCAGCTTGCCGGTGGAGTAAAGCCCCAACATCGCAAGATTCTTTGGAATTTTAGAACGGCTTTTTTGCTGCGCTTCGCATCTGCTCTGGATGTCGCTCTGCCCGCCCGAAGACGCCGGGTTCGATTCGTGAGGATGCCACGTTCCCCGGGCTTCACTTTCGCTTCGCCCTTCGCTACCGCCCGTCCCAATACGGCGAGCTTAACCGGCGGGCCATTTCATGTGTCGCCCGCGGCACAGACCGAATTCGAGGCGCAACGGTAACTGACGGAACGCTTCTGAAGCCTCACACGAGCGCTTACTCCAGAGGCTGTCTGAGAACTCACGAATTGAGGCGGACGACATGTCGCCCGCAAAAAAAGCGGTGACCTGTCCTCGCACTCCAAAGGGCGCTTACTCCGCTGGCGCTCCGTGCCCGCCTCCGACACCTCACAAGATTCGAACCTTAAAGGCGCGGGATCCCAGATGCCGGAGAAGCCTTCGCGACATTGACGGATGATTTCCTGAGTCTTGAGACATCCCCATCCACACTGTCGCTCCTAGGCTCTTGGTCGCATCCTTGTCACTTCCTCCGAAAATCGGGTAAGGTAACTTCAACCGTTATCACACGAGGGTCCAGGGCGACGGCGGTACGATCTGTTACAGGAGAGTAAACGTTGGTCTCGAGCAGAGATTTCATTCGCATTGTTGTATTAGGAAGCGCCGGTGCTTGCCTGGGCGAGGAGTTCACAGGGGTTCTCCTGGCCTCTCAGGGAGGCGCTGCGACGCCGGTCCACGGGATCACCGAAGATCTTACCTTCTGTCATCGCATAAGAGACCGCCTTGCTTTCCCCACCCCGGACATTTCTCGAACCGTGGAAGTAGCGGTGGTGGGCGGGGCGCCCTCTCGCGCACCACGGACTCAGTAGGCGCACCCGTTCCTTCGGATGCGCCCGTTTACACGCAGAGGAGAATTGGTGGCTGAATCCTACGACATCGTTATTGCAGGTGCGGGAACTGCAGGCTGTATTCTCGCCGCACGGCTGGCGGAACACGGAGTCCACCCGCAGAGGGGAGAACGCTTGAAAATCGCCATGATCGAAGCGGGGCCGTATTGGAAAGGAGAAAATCGTCCCGGTTACGGACATCCCGATCGCCGCCGGGTCAACAGCTTTATTAACTACGAAATGGGATCGCGTTACAACTGGCCCTGGCCTGCCGCCGCCAAGATCGTGGGGGGCAGTGTCATGCACTTCGGCACGTTTGCTGTCTCGCAGAACTGCCTTTTTGACGATGATTACATCGCCTGGCAAAAGGAAACAGGCGTGGACTGGACCAAGGAGAACCTGAGGGAAGCGGTTCAAGAGACACAGCAGATGCGTAATCTAAAGCCGGCGCCGCAGGAGCTTTTAACGCGAGGCAACCGGCTCTTCATCGACGCTGCCCGTTCGTTGGGTGTGCGTTTGGAGCGCATGGCGCTGGCGCGCCGCAACTGCCTGTATTGCGGGCGTTGCGACACTGATCATTTCTGCAAGTACGATTCCAAGGGAACCAGTCAACCCTACATCGACCTGGCGGAACGGCTGGGAGTTGAAATCATCCCGGACGCTCAGATTGAAAAAGTAGTCTTTGAAAAAAACGGCGCGACGGTTAAAGCTTCCGGGATCGCGTGTGTGCGCGGCGGAAAGCCTCAGGAAATCCGCGGCTCCAGAATCATCGTCTCTTGCGGATACGCCGGGACGCCCGTGCTGCTCCTGCGCTCCGGCTATGGGCCTCGCGATAAGGTACGCGGTCCGTTGATCGTTGAGAATCCCAACGTGGGAAGCAACCTGGAAGGTGATGTGAACTATCCGGTCCATGCTCTTTTCAGCGAGCCGATCAAACCGCCGGGAGGAGTTTCGACGGGTGCATCCTACGTGCTTGAAGATGGAGGGCCCGATGGTGAAGCCCGTCTGATCATGCAAGACCACGGAATGAGTGTCATCACTTACCCGCACGAGGCCGCGCTTCACGAATTTGCGCCGGCCTTCGGAAGAGCCCACAAAGAATTTATGCGTGACGCCATCACCCGGATTGGTTTCGTGTACCCGTTTATCCAGCGCACCGGGCTTAAAGGAGCCATCAATGCCGACGGTGTAATCGATTTTCCAGCAGAGGACGCCCGCATTCTTAAAAGGCTCAACGGAGCCATTGATCTGGCTCACGAACTTCTAAAGAAGATGGGGGCGGTCAGGATCAGCGCGCGCAGGCCGCGCAGCTTGCTTCCCTGGCATATGGTGGGCACATGCCGCGCGGGAATCGACCCCGGGAATTCGGTGGTCAATCCTCACTTCGAAACTCACGACATAGAAAATCTCTTTATCTGCGATGGCAGCGTCATCCCCCGCCAGGGATCTACTTATTCAGCCATGCCGGTGTGTGTGGTGGCCGCTCTGGCCTGGAGACGTATCGCTGCCCGTCATTTTTCCAGGGGCTAGCAGAATTGTTTATGAGCAAGGAAAAGATCTCACGTAGAGAATTCCTCGAGGATACTGGACGCGGCGCTGGAGCGCTGTTCTCGGCAACCACCCTTCAGCAAGCGCCCCTCTTGCCTCGGAATACCCCGCAAGAAATCGTTTCGGCGCTCGGCGACACTTTGATCCCTACGGACCCGGGGGACCCGGGCTATCGAAGCCTGGAACCGCACGGGATCACTGACGAGGTACTTAAGGGGCTTGAAGTATCAGCCGTGCGCCAACTGGAGGAACTGAACAAGGCTGCGCGCGCCTTCTATGATGGGCGGACCTTGGTAGGTTTACTCGAATCGGAACGAACAGCTTATTTGGAATCCATTATTGAGGGAACCCGCTTTCAGGATTCACGCTTGTTGAGCCGGCTGCGGTCGGCTTATTCGTTCATAAGAAGCCGGGTGTTCCTGGTCTATTACCAGAATTATCCTGAAATAGTCCGACGCGACGCTCAAGGCTTGCCCATCCCCGTGCCAGGCGACACGCATCAGATCATCAACCCCAACACAAAGGAACTAGTCACGGGCTGGGATGGCGCTCATTTTGAAGGACCCTGGTCCTGGCAACAGGAAGAAGATCGGCGTCGTTACATAAAGACGCTCCGCTGGGACACCCAACCCTGATGGGAGCCGTTCGCTGCCGCAAGGATATGCTGAGGCGCCGGCGGTGTGGGAAGGCAGGTTCAATATCGGAAATAGTGCGAGACCTTAAGGAGAATCTGCATGACAGCAACTCAACCCGGAACCATCGCGCAGCTTTGCATCTTGACACTCGTCCTGACGTCCCATCCGGCTGCACAGGCCGCACCACAGAAAACCAGGGAATCCGCCACGCTGGTCGTAAAAGGGGCAATTCTGATCGACGTAGTCACTGGAAAAGCAGTTCCCGACAGCGTCATTGTCATCAGCGGAAATCGTGTGAGCAGGGTGATCTCCTCCGATTCAGAATTCGATGCGCGCGATGGCTCGGTGATTGACGCAAAAGGAAAGTTCGCAGTACCGGGACTGGTTGACATTCATACGCACACGCATAGTTGGACACCTCCGCTGTTCCTTTACCACGGTGTTACTTCGGTGTTGGACACCGGGAATATGTCCGATTGGATCTTTGCCCAGGCGGATGCCATTGCAAAAGGAAAGCTGCCGGGTCCCAGGATCTATGCTGTAGGTGAGGGGCTCGGACCCACGGGCGAGAGCATCGGGAAGCTTTACCGTAAATTTGAAATGGAAACCCCTGCTCAAATTGCCGACGTCGCCCGCAGAATGATCGACATGGGTGCAGTGGCGCTGAAGGTGTTTCATCTGACGCCTCCGGAGATGATTGAGGCTGCTGCACGCGTGGCGCAGGAGCGCGGTGTTCCATTAACCGGTCACATCGGCGCGGCCGACGCTCGCGAAGCAGCCCTGGCAGGAATCCGTGGACTCCACCACGCAACAGGGATTGCCATGGCTACCATTAAAAATCCGGAGAAACGTCGACAGCTAAAAGAAAAATATCCTCACCTGGGTTACGCTCCCATCGAATACTACATGGAGCTTGAGAATTCTGAGGAAATCCTACGCCTTCTTCTCGACAAAGAAGTGGCGCTCATTCCCACGCTGAATCATTTCATTGGGAAAAAGCTCTCGCCGCGACGCGAGGCTTACCAGCAGGAAGACCTGGCGTTTCTTGAAAAGCTGGACGGCCGCTACTTTCCAAAGGGAGCAGTCGAGATCACCTATACGCCGCAGCCTTATGTGTTTCAGACGCTGCCTGCTGATGACGTGGCTGACTACATTCAAAAAATGGAGGTGGGTTGGAACAAGCTTTGCGCTTTCATCGGCCGTTTTCATCGAGCGGGAGGAACGGTGTTGGCCGGCTCGGATGACGGCACTATCGGAATTCCAGGCAAGGGTCTTCATCGTGAAATGGAGATTCTGGCCTCTTGTGGTTTAAGTCCGCTGGAGGCGCTGCAGTCTGCCACAATCAAGGCGGCGCAATTCATCAAGCAGCAGGAAATCGGCAGCATCCGGGAAGGCGCCTATGCCGACTTGGTTCTGCTCGACGGCGACCCTTTGCAGGACATCCGAAATTCTCAGAAGATTTTTATGGTCATCAAAGACGGGAAGCCGGTAGAGCGAAAGATCGATGAACGTTTCAGAAATCCCTTGCCCATGCCTATGGCCGCAGGCCCACGACCTATTCCGGCTGCCGATTTTCTACCGCAACTCACGATGGTAACCCCTTCCACCGCTGTTGAAGGTGATGCAGAACTTCACATCCTGATAGAGGGTTCCAATTTCTTTGAAGATTCGGTGGCTCGTTTCGATATTTTCGATTTGAAAACTCGCTATCTGAGTCCCACGCGTCTGGAAGCCGTTCTGCCATCATCGCTGCTGCGAAAAGCCGGGACCTACCCTATTACGGTGGTCAATCCCGGTTCCGGCGGCGGTGCATCAGCCCTCAGCTACTTTCTGGTGAAGTTTCATTGACAATGCTTCTTGGTATTGCTGGAGCCCTGGTGGCAGGCTTTGTCGGTCAGGCCATTGGGCTCTACCGCGACCGCGGTGATGCTCCGGGCTCGGTCATGTCGATTCTGGGAGCGATTCTGCTTCTAGTGATTTATCGGGTCGCGACCCGGCGCAGGACGCTGGTCAGACCCCTGGTCAGACCCTAAGAACGACGGAGGATGATGATCAAAAGAGCGCCCGTCTTTCTTTCCCGAAAAGCAAAAGAGATGCGGACGGTCAAGATTATCCGTCAGTCCTGTGGCGGCTGCGGTCCGGGGATGATTCCCTCCAGATCGGGATCGTAGCCTTCGGGCCGGGGAGGTCGGTCTTTCTTCAACTGCCGGATTTCAGCACGGCGGGCTGCTTTTTCCTTTTGCCTTTCCTGCCGGTTCTTTTCTTTTTGCCTTTTTGCAAACGTTCCCGTGCGTCTTGCCATAATCAACTCCCCTCATCGCTCTCGGCGTCTTTGTCGGCCTCACCATCGGTGTCGACACGACGTTGCGAGGTTGCGACATTGTCAAAATCAATGAGGTCCGCCTCATCTTCGTCCCCCCAATCAAATAACCGATCGGTACGCCGCTCGGGGATCGGCCCTCGTCCAGGTTTACCTTCCTGAGACTTGCTTTTTTTCCCAGGCCCCTTGCTGCCGCGAGAATTCCTCCGGCTCCGTTTTTCCGGAACCTCTGAAAAATCCGGCAATGGTTGTCGTGAATCGCGCCGGTCTTCAGTCCTGCTTTTCGGACTGCTGACGCCGCTGAAGCGGTGGGGGCTTTCTAAGGGATGCGCCGGTGTTCTGCCGGCGTTGTGCCTTCCTCCCTCCTGTCTCTGCTGAGCCTCCGTAACTACAATCGAACGTCCTCTCAGCTGCTGCTGATTCAGGCTTCGAATCGCCTCCTGGGCGCTGGCGGCATCCTCAAAATCAATGAAAGCAAATCCACGCCTCCTGCCGGTTTGTCGATCAAGCGGCAGGGTTACTGAAGTGACTTTACCCACGGTTGAAAAAAACTGTCTCAGTTCGTTCTCATCGCTTTCGGGGGAAAGCTTCGCGACAAATATTCTAGCTGTCATAAGTGATTTTTACCGCACCCGGTTCGCGCAGTCCTCGCCTTTCTCTCGGGGTTCTTTGGTTTCGTGTCTGAGAGGCATTTGCCGCCGGCCTGTGTGGCGGTTCGAAGCAGAAATTCCCGATGCCCATTCAGATTAAAGACCGTAGTTGGTTGCACTCAAAAGCTCAACACAGGCCTCCGGTGCCTGCTTTCAACATCGTTGATTAGTCATCCAAGGCAGGAATCCCTGGCTGGCAGACCCAATCAAAGCAACATGTTCATTTTAACATGGATCGAGCCGTCGCGTCATAACCAAACAGGGCGGCTCGTGGTCCAATGTGGGGAATTCATCAGGCCCGTTCTTTCGCTGACTTTGCTGCGTATCTAACGAGCATTACATAACCTAGTGACAAATGCGCTGGAGTCGGTTATACTTGCGGGCATGGGACATCCAGCTGGAGTCAAGTTTGATCGAGTCAAATTGGAGCGGCGGCGTCTGAAGGCGATGCGTCTGCTCCAAAAAGG
>JACQSY010000093.1 GCA_016211085.1 Acidobacteriota bacterium
AACTTGAACTTCGCCGTGTACCGACGTCCATCCTTTTTGGCCACGATATTTTCTCCTTCGCTCGCTCAGGAGAAAATATCATCCCTGTTCTCATCAATTCATTAGCCAACAGGGTGGTTCGAATTTAGGGGGCAGGCTCCGCTGATGCTCATTAAACTGCGTCAATACGTTCTCTTCAGCCAGCCTGTGAAGGTTAAACGTAAAGTACAAGACAGCACTCAGCACGCTGCCAGCCAATACAAGAATCACGTAAATACTGCGGAAGAAATTACTTAGATTGAAATACCGACTTATTGAGGCCCAGTAGAGTTTTAAGGACATTGGGTTTCCCTTACAGAGTAACGAAAAAGTGCATGCATTGATTCCATGGTAGACCACCACCCCGTCAGTGACGGGCTCGGTTTGGGAGGCTGGCGTTAGCGAGACGGGGACAGATGGGGACGTGGGCGAAATCGAAAATCTCCTAAGGACGCCTCTTTCGATTCAGGATCCGGAAAACCTGAAGGAAACCGGCACCACCACCGAGCAGGAGAAAAAGCATGGAAAGCCACGGAAATGTCCCCCATCGTCGGTCAAGCCACTCTCCAATAAGGTAACCCACCAGAAGCGATGAGGGGAGTACAAAGATGATGCTGCTATATTCAGCCAGCAAACTGTAAAGGTTCTTGCGTTGCATGACCGATGGCACACATCAGACGCACACAAGAGCGCCTGCAAGTGAAATACCAACTACAACCTGCCAGTACGAGTTCAAGTATGACCCCGAAGAAAGCTTAAAGCAGCGGGCTGGTGGCGGCACGAGCCAAGTTGATGAACGGCTGCGGATAAATGCCAATCAGCAGGGTAACGATCCCTGTAATCGCAATAGCAGTCAATAATCCCGCTGAAAAGCTCAGAGGCGCCGGCTGGTATTCCTCTTGAATGAACATCGCGTAGACAATCCGGAAATAATAGTAGAGCGAGACCACCGCGTTGATGACCCCGATGACGGCCAGCCATACCATCAAAGAAGCGTAAGGCTGCGATGGGTCCATCGCCACCTCAATGATCGCTGAGAAAACGAAATACTTGGCGATGAATCCCCCCAGGGGAGGAATTCCTGCAAGAGAAAGGAGAAAAATCAGCATTACGATCGCCAGGCTCGGATGCCGGGAGTAAAGCCCATCGAAGTCCTCCACCTGTTCGCCAGAAATGTCCTGGCGGCGCAGAAGGATCACCACGGCCCAGATTCCCAGATTCATGAAGGTATAGGCCAAGAGATAAATCGCTGAAGCAATCACGCCCAGCTCAGTGCCGGCGACCAGCCCCATCAACACATAACCGGCATGCGAAATGCTCGAGTATGCCAGCATGCGTTTGACATTTTGCTGCGTGACCGCTGCCACATTTCCCCAGGTCATTGTCAAAATTGAAACCGCGACCAGCAAAGGCACGTAAATCCCGCGAACCTCGTGAAAGGCTACAAAAAAAATGCGCAGGAACAGGGCAAAGGCCGCAGCTTTAACTGCCACTGACATGAATCCGGTAACAGCGGTAGGCGCACCTTCGTAGGCGTCCGGAGCCCACATGTGAAAGGGAGCCGCTGCCACCTTGAAGCAAAGACCTGCCATGATGGTGAACACGGCCAGGATCAGCAGAGTATTGCCCTGCAACAATTTCGCCTGTTCTCCGATCACAATCAGGTTGGTAGTGCCGCTGACGCCGTATAAAAGCGACATGCCATAAAGGATTATCGCTGTTGAAAAAGCACCCAACAGAAAGTACTTCAGGGAAGCTTCATTGGAACGTCGGCGACGACGCAAGAATCCCACCAGCACATAAGTGGAAATGGACATCAGCTCAAGGCTGATAAAAATAGTGATCAGATCAAGGGCCGCCGCCATGAACATCATTCCGGAAGTGGCAAAAAGCAACAGAGCGTAGTACTCCGTATGTTGCTCATTCTCAATTTCCAGGTATCTATAGGAGATGAACACAGTCACGGCTGCCGCAATCAGAAACAGTGCGCTGAAGAAGGTCGCAAAAGAATCAAGCACGACCGTATCGTAAAAAGCCGAAATAGGTGAAGAGCTCCGGAGCAGGTAAAGTTGCAGACCGGCCATCACTATGCCTCCAAGCGCCAGGAGTGCGCTCACGGCTTTGCGCCCGGCCGGAATAACAAAATCGATAATGAGCATTCCCAGGGCCCACAATAAGAGATGGAGCTGTGGGCCAATAGCAACGGAGTTCTTCTGCAAGAATTCCCAGGCTTCGGTTACGGGCGGCAACTCAAACATGTTCTCAGCTCACTTTGTTTCCGCGCTCTGTACCGGCAGCGGCATGAACTCGCCTGGGCGGACCTTCTCAACAACTTGATTAACCGGCTCATGCAGGTACTCAAGGAAAGTGCGCGGGTACAGCCCAATCCAAAAGGCAAGCACGATGAGCGGCGCAAACGTTGCAAACTCTCTAAGAGTCAAATCAGGCAATGTTCGATTTTCATCCTTTTCAATAGTTCCAAACATGACCCTTTGATAAAGCCAGAGCATATAAGCGGCACCCAGGACAATACCCGCGGCGCCAAAGATGGCCCACGATCTGTAATCAGGATCCGCGAAAACACCTTGCAGAATCATGAACTCTCCAATGAATCCATTCAAAGTGGGCAGGCCGATGGAAGACATGGTCATGATCATGAATACGGTGGCGTAGACCGGCATGACATGGGAAAGACCGCCATATTCTGAAATGAGCCGGGTGTGCCGTCGCTCGTAAATAATTCCGACGATAAGAAAGAGTGCTCCCGTGGAGATGCCGTGGTTTAACATCTGCAGGATTCCACCCTCGAGAGCCACAGGGGTGGCGATGAAGACGCCCAGCATACAAAACCCCAGGTGGCTCACAGAAGAGTAGGCCACCAACTTTTTCATGTCTTTCTGCATCATCGCCACCAGCGCCCCATAAATGATGCCGATCACAGAAAGCACCAGCAGCCACGGCAGGAAATGTATGGTGGCCTGCGGCAGAATCGGCAGGCTGAAGCGCACAAAACCGTAGGTGCCCATCTTCAGCAACATCGCCGCAAGAATTACTGAACCTGCCGTGGGGGCCTCCACGTGAGCATCAGGCAACCAGGTGTGGAACGGAAACATGGGCACCTTGATGGCAAAACCGACAAAGAAGGCCAGAAAAATCCACCACTGGAGGTTAAACGGGATTTCCAGATTCTGGAACCCCAGCACGTCAAAGGACCACGTCCCTGTGACACTGTGCTGATAAAAATAGAGCGCCAGGATGCCCAACAGAAGCAGCACCGATCCCAGCAATGTATAGAGAAAAAACTTGATGGCGGCGTACAGCTTGCGCGGTCCTCCCCAAATACCGATGATGAAATACATCGGCACCAGCATGACCTCCCAAAACACGTAAAAAAGGAAGAAGTCGAGCGCCATAAAGACCCCCAGCATTCCCACCTGGAGGATCAAAAAGTAGCAGTAATATTCGCTCACTCTTTCGGTGATGGCGTTCCAGGAGGACAGGATGGAAAGAAAGCCGAGCAGGGTGGTGAGCAGAATGAGCAAGAGGCTGATTCCGTCAATGCCGAAGTAATACTGCACCCCAAGGGCGTCGATCCAGTTTGTTCTAATGACGTAGCGCATGCCGGTCATGTCGATGAAGGCCGGATTGTTGAACTGGGTAATCAAGGGCAAGGAAATTAGAAAACCGATGAAAGCCACCAGGTTGGCAATCCATTTAACAGCGGTTTCGTGCTCCTTTCCTTTGGGCCAGAGCATAATCAACACCACGCCCACCAGAGGAAAGTAACAGACGAAATTCAGGATATTCGCCATGAAGAATTCCATTGATTACGCTCCCAGGTACAGATAAAGGCTCATGATCAAGATAATCCCCAACACAAAAAATAAAACGTAGCGCTGCACCAGCCCCGTCTGCAGCCGGCGAAAAGCCTTGCTGAAAAACTCCACCATCTCGGCAAGTACGTTCACCAGACGATCCACCACATGAATGTCCGCCTGTCCTGAAATCCACGCGGATATTCGCGTTGCCAAGGCGCTTCCGTTAACGAGTCCGTCCACCACGCGTTCATCAAAACGACAGAACCCGTTGCCCAGATCCTTGGCACGGTTGACAAAGAGCAAATCGTAAGCCTCATCCACGTAGTACTTGTTGAAGACCATGTGGTGCGCCCGTGCAAAACGCGTGCTGAGACGGGCGGCGGATTCCGGGTGCTTCACGAAAAAGTAATAGGAAAGAAAAATGCCAATTACTGCGATGGCTACCGAAATGATCGTTACTGCAATTTCAGTACTGAGCGGAAAATGGACTTCTCCATGGCCGGGATGGTATGCACCTTCCAACGAAGGTTCCAGGAAACGCTCAAAAATATTGGTCACGCCTAGCCACGCGGGCAAGCCGATGTAGCCTACAAAAATCGAACCTGCTGCGAGGATCACCAGGGGGACGGTCATGGTAGAAGGCGATTCATGGATATGATGCGCAGCCCCGTGCCCGAAGCGTTCTTCTCCATGAAAAGTAAGGAACATCAAGCGGAACATGTAAAAAGCTGTCATTCCAGCTACGGTTACTCCCGTGAGCCAGATCAGGTAATGTCCCTCAGGGCTGCTGAAAATTCTCCAGAGGATCTCATCCTTAGAAAAGAAACCGGCCAATCCCGGCACTCCGGCGATGGCCAGAGTGCCGATCCACATCGTCCAGAACGTTGTAGGCAGGTACTTCCTAAGCCCCCCCATCTTGAACATGTCCTGTTCATGGTGCAGGGCCTGAATGACACTGCCGGACCCGAGAAATAAAAGCGCCTTGAAAAATGCGTGCGTAGCCAGATGGAAGATGCCAGCAGCCACCGCGCCGACACCGAGCGCCGCAAACATGTAACCAAGCTGGCTGACGGTGGAATAAGCCAGCACTCTTTTGATATCCCGCTGGAACAACGCAATGCTGGCGGCAAGCAGGGAGGTGAAAATACCCACCACGGCCACGATCAACAACACCTCCGGAGCGCGGCTGTAAATAGGGCTGGAACGTGCCACCATGTAGACTCCCGCTGTCACCATGGTGGCCGCATGAATGAGGGCGCTGACCGGAGTGGGGCCCTCCATGGCATCCGGTAACCACGTGTAAAGTGGAATCTGTGCGCTTTTTCCCGTTGCCCCAATAAATAACAACAGGGCAATCCAGTTCAGCACTCCCCAGCCTGCTTCCGCAGTGGGGAAGAGAACGGTTATCTTCTCCGTCACTTCGCCGAAATCAAAGCTACCAAAATAACTGAACAACAGGAGCATGCCGATGATAAAGCCGAAATCTCCGACGCGGTTGACCACAAAAGCCTTCTTGCCGGCGTCGCCCGCACTCCGCTTGAAAATGTAAAAACCGATCAACAGGTAAGAACAAAGACCCACGCCTTCCCAGCCCACAAACATGAGCAGGTAATTGTTGGCGAGTACGAGCGTGAGCATCATGAACATGAAGAGATTCAAGTACGAGAAGAAACGATAGAAGCCCGGATCCTCATACATGTAACCAATGGAGTACACATGAATGAGGAATCCGATACCGGTCACCACCAGGACCATCACCGAGGAGAGCGGGTCCAATTGCAAGCCCCACGAAATCGTGAAAGCAGTCAGCTCACCATCGGAGGTTCTGATGGCAGCTCCGGGAATCCAAGTGAAAAGATCCTGCTCCACCAGCCGGTGCTCGGGATCGTGCTGTGCTAACCCCCAGACACATGCCACCGAAAGCAGAAAGGCCAGCAGGACGCTTCCGCATGCCACGGTAGCGACGAAGGCTCGGGAGGGTCGCTGTCCCGCCGTCCAAATGCGAAACAAGCCGACCATGCCATTGAGCGCAAAACCGATCAGCGGTAGAAACGGGATCAGCCAGAGGTACTTTAGCATTTCAGAATCGAGATTCCTTCAAATCGCCCGCGCGGCGGGCCTCACCATTTCATCAGGTCAATTTCATCGACATTTACGGTTTCTTTATTACGGAACAGAGCAATAACGATCCCCAGTCCAACCGCCGCCTCAGCCGCAGCGACGGTAATCACAAAAACTGTAAACACCTGTCCGACCACATTCTGAAAACGGTCCGAGAACGCCACCAGGTTGAGGTTGACTGAATTGAGCATCAACTCGATGCACATGAGCACTACGATCACGTTGCGGCGGGTCAACACACCAACCACTCCGATCGTAAACACAATGGTGCTCAGTATGAGGTAGTGAGTAGTTTCAACCATCTTTTCCCCGGCTCAAACGGCGTCCAGGAACGGACGCTCAGATCTCCTTTTTTGAAAGGACAACCGCACCAATAATAGCTACCAGCAAAAGTATCGAGGCAATTTCAAAGGGGAGCAGGTAGGTGCCGTAAAGGACCCTCCCCAACGTTTCCGTGTTTTGAGTTTCCGGCGCAACAATGATTCCTGTTTCGGGGGGAGTTGATTGAAATATGCCGACGCCATTGATCAGGAAGTAAACCAGTTCCGCTGCCATAACCAGCGCCAGAACCACCCCCGCTTTCCACTGGCGTCCTGCTTTCCTTTGAAAGACAACTTCGCGAACACTGACCAGCATGATGACAAACAAGAACAAAACCATGATGCCACCGACATACACCAGCACCTGCACCGCACCCACAAATTCAGCTTCCTGCAGAAAGAAGAGGCCCGCGACCGATAGGAGCGCTGAAATTAAGTAAAGAGCGCTGCGGACCGGATTGCGCGCCACCACGGTCAAGATGGAAAAAAAGACGAGCACCGTGGCCAGAATATAAAAGAGCACTCCCTCCATCATTCACCCCGTTTTTCTTTCATACCTGCTCGACTCCCTGCCGGATGCCGTTTCCCGATCGGCCCCATAGTCAATGCGGTCCCAACCTTGCTCAAGACGGGTGCGGTCCCACACCATGTTGCGGCGACTGTAGGTGGCCAGCTCGAAGTCCTGCGTCAACTCGATGGCGTTAGTGGGGCATATCTCCTGGCACAGCCCACAGAACAAACAACGCGACGTATCGAAGGTATAGGTGGTCAAGACCTTCTTGCGGGTGTCGGGATCGCGCTCCGAGCCCACTACAATCAAATCCTCAGGACAAACCTGAGCGCAAAGGTCGCAAGCAATACAAAGTGTTTCTCCGGTTTCCGGATCATTGTTGAGGCGCGGCGCTCCCCGGTAGCGTTCTGCCAGCTTCGGCTTTTCCGTCGGGTATTGCTCCGTATAGACCCTGTGGAACGTATATTTAAGGGTTAAAGCCAGACCGGCCAACACATCCACAAAGAAGACGCGCTTCAAAAAGTTAACCATGTCTTACCCTTCCTGTTTGCTCCCTAAATAAATCGTAACAGCACCCCCGCCGATACCAGAACGTTGCCCAAAGCCACCGGGAAAAACACCTTCCATCCATACTTCATGAGCTGATCAAAACGAAAACGGGGTAAGGTTCCGCGCACCCAGATAAAAATATAAAGAAGAAGAAACACCTTTAAAAGAAACCAGATGACCGGTGGAACTAAATGCAAAAAGGAGAATGCGGGCACGCTGGGAAACGGAGGGAGCCATCCTCCCAGGAAAAGAGTGGTCGCCATCGCCGAAGCTGTGATCATGCTGGCGTATTCCGCCATGAAAAACAGCGCAAAGCGAAAACCGCTATATTCGGTGTGAAAGCCTCCGACCAGCTCTGTTTCAGCTTCGGGCAAGTCAAACGGGAGTCGGTTGGTTTCCGCCATCCCGCAGATGAAGAACAAGACGAAGGCCACCGGCTGCACGAATATGTACCACAACTGGTCCTGCTGTTGTTTCTGGACGATTTCCACCAAACTGAGGGAACGGGCGATCAGAAGCACCCCAATGATGGAGAATCCCAACGCCACTTCATAACTGACCATCTGGGCAGAAGAACGAAGCGCCCCCAGAAGCGGGTACTTGCTGTTCGAGGCCCAGCCCGCCAGGATGATGCCCAGAATTCCCACCGACGACACTGAGAGAACAAAGAGCACGGCGATGTTGATGTCGGTAACAAAACCGCCGGAGACGGAGCCGCTTTCCACGATGGATTGCACCGTTTCCGGAGAAAAAAATGGCGACAAAGCCCATCGCAAAACTCCTTCCAGCATCCCCGGGGGACCAAAGGGTATCACTGAAAAGACCACAAAGGCGGGAACCAGGCTGATGATGGGGGCGAGGGTGAACACCAGCGCGTCGGCCCGCGAAGGAACGATGTCTTCCTTCAAGATAAACTTCAGGCCGTCAGCAATTGGCTGGAGGAGGCCGTGCCACCCCACGCGCATCGGTCCCAGGCGCACCTGGATGTGTGCGATCACTTTTCTTTCGAGCAGGGTCAGGTAGGCAATGGCTCCTGACAGGATCAGTACGATCACAGCAATCTTGAGGAGGGGTATCACGACGTAGCTGATGATGAAGACGCTATCCATTAGCGATCAATCTCTCCGAGCACAATGTCCAGGGTTCCTATGATCGCTACGACATCGGCGATCAGGTGGCCGCGCACCAGGCGGTCCAGAACCTGAAGACTGATAAAGGTGGGAGGGCGAATCCTCACACGAAACGGCTGAGTCGAGCCGTCACTGACGATGTAATAACCCAACTCGCCCCGCGGCCCCTCCACGGCTGAATAGTACTCCCCTGCGGCGGGCTTCAAGACACGAGGCACTTTACCCCGGATGGGGCCCGAGGGAAGTTTTTGCAAGATCTGCTCGACGATGCGCCGGCTCTGCAGCATTTCCTCAATCCGTACCAGATAACGGTCATAAGTATCGCCGTTTTTTCCCACAGGGACGTCAAACTCGAAATTCTCATAGCCGCCGTAAGGCCGCAGCTTGCGGACATCGTAGGGGACTCCTGAGCCGCGAAGCGGGGGACCGCTCAATCCGTATTCAATGGCTTCAGCAGCAGAAATGACACCGATCCCCCGGGTGCGGTCCAGCCAGATTCGGTTCTTGGTTAACAGCTGCTCATATTCGTCCACCCGCGCCGGAAATTCATCTGTAAACTTTTTAACCGCCTCGACAAATCCGGGCGGCAAATCCTTCCACAGGCCTCCGATGCGGAAAGCGTGAGTCGTCAGGCGCGCACCGAACAATGCTTCAAAAAGCTTGAGTATCTCTTCACGTTCCCTGAAGCAGTAGAGGAAGACCGTCATGGCGCCAATGTCCAGAGCGTGGGTGGCCAGCCAAAGCAAGTGGCTGGCGATGCGGTTGAGTTCCGTCATCATGATGCGAATGTATTGAGCTCGTTCAGGAACCTGAATTTCTGCCATCTTTTCCACACCGAGAATAAAACCGAGGCCGTTTGAAACCGCCGCAATGTAATCGGTGCGGTCGTAATAGGGAATGCACTTGAAATAGTTTCGATTTTCACTGATTTTCTCAACACCACGATGCAGATAACCGATGATGCATTCGGCCTGCCGCACCTTTTCACCGTCGATCTTCAGCTTGACGCGCAGCACACCATGGGTCGAAGGGTGCTGAGGACCCATGTTGATCTCGATTTCCTTGGCATCGAGTATTGTAGGCTCGATCATCGGTGAACTTTCCTGACGGTCAGGTGCCGCTTGATCCAGGCCTGATCCTGGAGTTTGATGTCGTAATCTTTTCGCAACGGGTACCCGTGCCAGTCATCCGGCAGCAAGATTCTCTTCAAATTGGGGTGACCGGAAAAATGGATCCCAAACATGTCGAATGCCTCCCGCTCCAACCAATCCGCCGTCTTCCAAATCGAAGTTACTGAAGGCGCCGGCTCATCCAGCCCCAGGTCGGCCTTGACTCGGATGAGGTCACGATTCTGATAGGAGTACAGATGATAGACGAGGCAAAACCGTTTCTGCCTGGTCAGGTAATCCAGTGCTGTAATATCGACAAGATAATCAAACTGAAACTCGGGAGCATCCCTTAGATGCACCATCAACCGGTAAAGGGTTTCGATTTTAACCGAATAGATGCGCTGCCCGAGGTAAGACTGGGCGGACACCACCGCGCCCGGAAAATTCTCGTTGAGCTTGTTGAGAAGCAGATCCTCAGCAAGGTCGATATAGGAGGGACCTTTCTGAATGGTTTTCTTGGCAGCAGCCTCGGCCGGCTTGGCGGCTGGACGCGGCTTGGGCGGTTCAGAACTGTCCGGATTTGAAGGCTGATTAGGCTTTTTCTCGTCTTGCATAGCGGCGCTTAAGAGTAAGAATTTCCCCTTCGCAGCAGCCGGAGATCAGAAAAGCAGCAACGGCTCTGGCTCAAAAGAGATTCAGGCAATCTTCGCCGGCTCTTGTTTTTCAGCGACGATGCTCATTTGCTCGATCTTGTCCTGTAACCGCATCAAGCCGTAAAGCAGCGCCTCCGGTCTGGGCGGGCAACCCGGTATATAGACATCGACGGGGATGACCCTGTCAACTCCTTGCAACGTTGAGTAGGTATCAAAGGGACCGCCAACGCTGGAACAAGCACCCATAGAAATCACCCACTTGGGATCCGGCATCTGGTCGTACAAGCGCTGGATCACTTCTGCCATCTTGAGGGTGACGGTTCCAGCAATGATGATCAGATCAGACTGCCGGGGCGAGGGACGGAATATCCCGGCCCCAAATCGATCGATATCAAAACGGGACGCGCCGGCTGCCATCATCTCAATGGCACAGCAAGCCAACCCAAAAGTCATGGGCCAGAGCGAGGATTTGCGCGCCCAATTAAACAACGCGTCTGCTGTGGTTGTGATTATGTTCTTTTCCGCAGGTCCTGGGTTCACACCCACTCGAGAGCTCCTTTCTTCCAGACGTAGAAATACCCGACCAGCAGAATACCGAGGAAAATGACCATCTCAATGAACCCGAACAAGGCAAGCTGATCGTAGATCACGGCCCAGGGAAATAGAAAAATCGTTTCAACGTCGAAGATCACAAAAAGAATGGCAATCACGTAGAAGCGAACGGAGAAGCGATCCCGGGCATCGCCTTCGGGGTCCACACCGCATTCGTAAGGCATCAGCTTGGAAGCACTGGGTTTATAGGGCCGCAGCAGCCGCCCGACGCCGAGTCCCACGACCGGCAGCAGCAGTGCGACGATGATGAAGATGAGTACTGGGATGTAGGATGCCAGCATCGGCTTGCTCCCTTTCGCACCAGCATTCTATTCAGACGCGGAGGCGTTTATTTACCGCAATCTTTCCGGTGGCAGGGGTCATGTTACCACACCTGAGGAGCCGGTCTTGGGGACGCTTCCTTCCAGGCCAGTCGTCTGTAGAACCTGCTCAAAATAATCAATGGTTCGTGCCAGTCCCTCTCTCAAAAGGATCTTCGGTTCCCAGTTGAGCCGGCGGCGCGCCTCGGAAATATCGGGGCGCCGTCGAACAGGATCATCCTTGGGAAGCGGCTTAAAAACAATCTCTGAGTGCTTGCCGGTCAGCTCCCGGACCAGTTCGGCCAATTCCAAAATCGTAAATTCGGCGGAATTCCCCAGATTAATCGGAGTATGAAGACCCTCGGTGTTCATCAATTTTTGCAGGCCACTGATCATATCCGAAATGTAACAAAAAGAACGCGTTTGGCGACCGTTACCGTAAACCGTCAGCGGCTCTCTCCTTAGGGCTTGAACGATGAAGTTACTGACGACCCGTCCATCACGCTCGCTCATCCGCGGCCCATAGGTGTTGAAGATGCGGGCAATGCGCACGTCCACTTGGTTTTGACGGTGGTAATCCATCATCAGTGTTTCGGCCACCCGTTTGCCTTCGTCATAGCAGCTCCGTGGACCGACCGGGTTAACATTGCCCCAGTACTGTTCGGATTGTGGATGGACCTGCGGATCGCCGTAAACTTCCGAAGTGCTCGCTTGTAAGATTCTGGCCTTGACCCTCTTAGCCATGCCGAGCATATGGATGGTGCCCATGACGTTGGTTTTGACGGTCTTAACAGGGTTGTATTGATAGTGAACAGGGGAAGCAGGACAAGCCAGGTTGTAAATCTGGTCAACTTCCAGAAGAATCGGCTGGGTGATGTCGTGGCGGATAAACTCGAATTCGGGATTTCCAAGGAACGGAACAATATTGCGCTTCAAACCCGAGAATAAATTGTCCAGGCACAAAACCTCGTGCTCCTGAGCAAGCAGAGCTTCACACAGATGACTGCCGATGAACCCGGCACCTCCCGTGACCAAAATCCTCATAGGTTCGCACCAAGGAGCCCTGAAAACGCAGCTCCCTCTTTTCGACGAGCACTCAACTTAGCAGATCTTCAAACGAACCAAAAGACAGATTTTGGGTTTTTCAAGTCAAGCTGTCTTCAGAGGCGGCCCACGAAAGAATTTGCCGCTGACTTGAAACGCAAGGTGTAAAGGTAAGACTGGAATGTCACGACTTTCGAATACTGCACGTCGACGCGAAGCTGAGGGGTGGTATAAAAGGAAGCGGAACGCGCTACCTTCACGTCGGCTGGATCTACCTGAAAACCGCGTTCGTGGATGAGCCGAATCACACGTTCCCGCACCACGGCCTCTGGAAGGCTCTCGGCTCCGGCCCTGCTGACCAGACGATTTAAATCCTCTTCAAGCGCCAGCTTGTCCAGGTATACCGGCAAAACCCTTGAGGTGATGTATCCAGCCGCAATGGTGAGAACAAGCCAAAACAGACATCCGAAGCGTACCGCCCCTCGCTCTCCCATATGGCCCCGCTAAGTTCCGTCATTATACGTGGATCATAATGTGTATCAGTAAGCAGGCTCACAAATCGGATCCGCCCTTCCACAGGCGGGAGGCTTCTTCCCGCAGCAAAGCCCTGTTGGTCTTTCCGGATCCGGTGCGAGGTAACTCCGTCAGCAAATGAAAGCGACGGGGCACCTTGTAACGTGCCAGCCGATCCATTGAAAATTGCTGCAACTGTTTCGCGTCCACCGCAGTCGAAGGGCGCGGAACCACAAATGCCAAAGGGATCTCGCCCCGGGCAGCATCCTTGACCCCCACCACGGCTGCCTCCATCACGTCCGGGTGCTGGTGAAGGACTTCTTCGATTTCACGCGGGTAAATATTCATCCCGCTGAAAATCAGCATTTCTTTCTTGCGATCAACAATGAAAAGAAAACCATCTGAATCCAGGTAACCCACATCGCCTGTTCGCAACCACCCATCCTCTATTACTTCACTGGTGGCTTCGGGCTGTTTGTAGTAACCCAGCATCACCAGTTCTCCTTTGACGCAGATCTCCCCCACGTGGCCGGCTCCTGGCGGCAGATCTTGACCCGATGCGTCTATGATCTTGATCTCCACTCCCTTCAGCGCCCTGCCTGAAGAACCGGGCCTGTTTTGTGCAGGCACGTTCCAACTCACTACCGGAGAAGCTTCAGTCAGCCCGTAACCCTGGTAAATGGGAACTCCATAGTTCTCCTCGAAACGCCTGTAAATCTCCAAAGGAAGAGGCGCACCGCCACTGACATAAAGCCGTACTGGATTCTTATGAGGCGGAGGCGCAGGCAGCTGTGACAGCATGTTGTAAATGGAGGGTACTGCAATGAAGATGCTGGGTCGATGATGCTGCAAAGCATGGGCGAGTTCGGCGCGGTCGATTTTCTCCAGAATTGAGATCGAAGCCCCCAGATAAATGGGCGTAAGCAGACACACCTGCTGGGAAGTGATATGAAAGACCGGGAGCAACATGAGGTAGGTGTCGCCTTCACCTCCAGCCAGCGCTTCGGCTACTGATCGGGTATTGGCAAGCAGGTTTTGGTGGCTAAGCATCACACCTTTGGGTTTTCCGGTAGTGCCTGAGGTGTAAATTAGCTCGGCCAGTTCGCCCGGCTGTCCGGCACAGCCAGGTTCCGGTGTACTTTTTCCAGAAAGATGTTCATGCAAGTCGAAGATCTTGACCGGCTGGGCACCGTTCGCTCCTGCAATGGCTGAGCAGCCGGCAACAAAGACACTCCTGACAGTGGCGGAGTCCCCCAGCAGAGGCTCAAAGCGGCTCCAAAAACTCGAGGAGGTGATGAGAGCCGCAGGTTCCGAGTCCTGAAAGATATACTGAATTTCAGCGGAGACCAGAAAAGTATTGATGGGTACCACCACACCCCTGCAACAGAGAACGGCGTAGTAGGCGTACACAAATTCCGGGGAGTTGTTAAGACAAATCGCCACGCGATCGTTGGGCTTGACACCCGCTGTTTTTAAAGCCGCCGCCAGCTGCCGTACCCGATCGGCAACTTCTGAATAGGTGATCGACTGATCACGAAAATACAAAGCCGTCTTTTGAGGAAGACGCCGGCACGATTCGAACAAAGCTTCCGGGATTAGCATGGGGGGTTCTGCGACACTCGTCTCAAGACTGTACACGAAAACCGTTTGGTTCGGAAGATTCTCTCAGGACTGCAGAGGCTCATTGCCCGCCACTACCGGCAGGCTTTGATCGCTTCAAGTCTCCACGTAGCGGCAATACGGGCAAAAAAGCTTACAACGGCGCTCCAGCAACGGGCGCGCACAGCTGGGACACAGTATGGATGCCATTGCAATCATCATAGCAGCTGACGGCGACAAGCGCCGCGATTGTCCGCTCGCAGTGACCAGGGGCAATTTTGTTGCGAGCGCGACGGCAGTCAGTTCAATAGCACAACAACCGGAGGCTATAATGGGTGGCTGTGTCGAGTAGTGCTGATGGGCTGTCGTATTCCGGGATCGAGTATGGGCGGGCGTTGCTCCAGTCCAAAGAATTTCGTCTGTCCAGCAGATTTCAACCAAGTGCAGACCAGAAGCGAGCCATTGAAGAACTCGTCGACGGGGTCCTGCAAGGAAAAAGCGAACAAGTGCTGCTCGGCGTAACCGGGTCGGGCAAAACCTTCACCATGGCAAAGGTGATTGAAGCCCTCAATCGTCCCACCTTGGTTCTCAGCCACAACAAGACGCTTGCGGCACAGCTCTACCAGGAATTCAGAAATTTCTTTCCTGAAAATGCTGTTGAATACTTTGTCAGCTATTATGACTACTACCAGCCGGAAGCCTACATTGCTGCCACCGACACCTACATAGAAAAAGAGGCGCTGATCAATGACGAGCTGGATCGCTTGCGCCACTCCGCAACCCGCTCTCTGTTCGAACGCCGAGACTGTATCATTGTGGCCAGCGTCAGCTGCATCTACGGCCTGGGTTCACCGGAAGCCTACTATGGGATGCTGATGCTGTTGAGCGAAGGACAGCAGATAAAGCGGCAACAGATCCTCAACAAGCTGGTCGAGATTCAGTATGAACGCAATGATTTTGACCTGGTCCGCGGAACTTTTCGCGTGCGCGGCGATGTAGTGGAAGTGATCCCTTCCTATGAGGATTACGGGATCAGGATCGAAATGTTCGGGGATCAGATTGAATCGATTTGCCAGTTTGACACTCTTACAGGAGAGATCATTAAGAAACACTCGCGAATTCCGATCTACCCCAAGTCACATTACGTCATTCCACGCGACCGGTGGGAGTCGGCTGTCAACAGCATTAAACAGGAGCTACAGGAGTACCGCAGGCAGCTGGAAGAAGAGGGAAGGCTTCTGGAAGCACAGCGCATTCACCAGCGCACCATGTTTGATCTGGAAATGATCAAGACGGTCGGCTATTGCCGTGGTATTGAAAACTATTCACGGCATCTGACGGGCCGGCTTCCCGGAGAACCACCGCCGACGCTGCTCGACTATCTGCCGAAAGGCGCAATTCTTTTTGTTGACGAGAGCCATGCGACCATTCCACAAGTGCGAGGGATGTATGAAGGGGATCATTCCCGAAAGCTCAACCTGGTCAAGTACGGCTTCCGGCTCCCCTCTGCCCTCGACAACCGTCCTTTAAACTTTGGTGAGTTTCAATCCCGCATGCCCCAGACAACTTACGTTTCGGCCACACCGGGTCCCTATGAACTGGAACGCTGCGGAGGAGAAATTGTCGAACAAATCATCCGGCCCACTGGTCTGATGGATCCGGAGATCGAGGTGCGCCCCGTCAAGGGCCAGATCGATGATCTATTGGAGGCAATTCGTCAACGAGCCGCTAAAAAGGAACGGGTTCTGGTTACCACCTTGACCAAAAGAATGGCCGAGGAACTCACGGAATACTATGCGGAAGTGGGAGTTTCCGTACGCTATCTTCATTCGGAGATAGAAACCCTGGATCGTGTCAAAATACTTCGTGACCTCAGGCGTGGAAAATTCGACGTCCTGATCGGCATCAATTTATTGCGCGAAGGACTGGACCTTCCGGAAGTCTCACTGGTCGCTGTTCTTGATGCAGACAAGGAAGGCTATCTGAGAAGCGCCACCTCATTGATCCAGACCGCCGGACGAGCGGCTCGTAATCTGAACGGCAAGGTCATCATGTACGCAGACAGGATCACGGACTCCATGCAACGGGCTATCGAGGAAACCCAGCGCCGGCGCGAGATCCAGATGAAATTCAACCAGGAACAAGGAATAACTCCCCAGTCTATCCTGAAACCCATCGATGCAACTTTGCTTGAAATGACTGGCCTTGACTACTATGAGGTACCTCTAGTGGCCGAGGAGATTGCCCGATACTCATCCCCTGAAGAGCTGAAAAAAGACATCCAGGAACTGGAAATCAAAATGAAAAAAGCGGCTGAACAATTTGAATTTGAAAAGGCTGCTGAATACAGGGACCGTATCAAGCACCTCAAAGAACTGGAGCTGGGCTACACCTGATTCGCTGCATGAAGATCCGCGCTGCCTCACGCCTTTACGGAGAACTCCTGCTTCCCGGCGATAAATCGATTTCACACCGTTACGCCCTTTTGGGCGCGGTGGCCCAGGGTGTCACGCGGCTCTCAAATTTTTCTTCCAGCCGGGATTGTCAAGCGACGCTGCAATGCGTCCAAGAACTGGGCATCGCTGTGGCACAGGAAGGCTCTCTTGTCATTATCGAAAGCGGGGGTTGGCAGCAGTTTCAGCAGCCGCGGAACACTTTGAATGCTCAAAACAGCGGCACGACGATACGGCTGATCTCTGCTCTGCTGGCTTCCGGGCCCCTGCGCTCCACCATCCAGGGCGACGAATCTTTGAATCAAAGGCCCATGCGGCGCATTATTGTTCCACTAACTCAAATGGGAGCGCAAATCGAGGCTCGAGAGGGCGAATTCCCGCCGCTCACCATCCAGGGCACGACTCTGAAGGGAATCGATTATGTGCTTCCCGTCGCCTCCGCCCAGGTTAAGTCATGTGTTTTGCTGGGAGGACTCATGGCCCAGGGCGTGACCACAGTGACGGAGCCGCTCCCCACGCGGGATCATACGGAAAGAGCGCTTCCCTTCTTTGGGGCCAGGCTCAATCGGGAAGGCCCGGCGATACGGGTCATAGGGCAAATACCTCTGCACGGCGCCAGGGCGCATATCCCCTGCGACTTCTCTGCCGCTGCCTTTTTTATTCTATCCGCACTGCTGCTACCCGGTTCCGACATCCGGATCCTCAACGTGGGCATGAACCCCTCGCGAACGGCATTGCTGGATTTGCTGGATAGCGCCGGCGCGTCCATCGAACGGCTCTCCGCAAGAGACGAAAACGGGGAGCCCGTATGTGATTTACGGGTTAGATTCTCTGTCGAGGTGACGGAGCGGTTTCCACAAACCATAGATCCGGCATTGATCCCGAATTTAATAGATGAACTGCCCGCGTTGGCGGTTTTCGGGACACGGCTTCGCAATGGACTCTGCATCCGCGGGGCAGCCGAATTGCGCCGCAAAGAATCCGACCGCATCAAGGCACTCTGCTCCAACTTTGAGCGACTGGGTATACAGGTAGAAGAGTATCCCGATGGATTCTTGATTCCTGCCGGCCAGTCGTTTCAAGGAGGTCGCGTGCGCAGCTATGGTGACCACCGCATCGCCATGGCCTTTGCTATCGCAGGACTTTTTTCAGAGAACCCGATTGAAATTGATGAGCCGGATTCGGTCGCTGTTTCGTTTCCTGATTTTTTTGGGTGCCTGAAGAAAATCCGTTCATGAGTGCAAGACATATTTTCCTGGTCGGTTTTATGGGCAGTGGAAAGTCTACGGCCGGTCCCTTGCTTGCCAAGCTGCTGGATCGGGATTTTCATGATCTGGACGAGATAATCGAAAAAGAGGAGCACATGAGCATCTCAGAGATCTTCGAGTCCAAAGGTGAAGACCATTTTCGCGACCTTGAATCCCACTGTCTTTTCCGGACAAGAGAACTCCCGCCGGCCGTGATTGCCTTGGGAGGCGGCACTTTTGTACGTGCCGCCAATCGTGACTTCATCGCAGGCCATGGTGTGACTGTCTGGCTGAAAATCCCTCTTCGGCTTGCCCAGGCTCGTTGTGAAGGCATGACCAACCGTCCGCTGGCACGCAATCCCGTGCAGTTTGAGAGGCTGTTTTACTTCCGCGAAGGGTACTACCGGCTCACGGATGTTCATATCGATGTGGAAGGTAAATCTCCAGAACAAATTTGCACAGAAGCTCAAGAAAAGCTGCGAACACTCTTGATTCCGTAATGCCCGTCCCTAAAAGCCGCACCTGCAAGGCAAACACGGTACAGCCAGCAGGATCTGGTATCATACGACCAGATGTTTTTTTCAGTATCTTTTTTTTCTATTTTTTTAATGCTGTTCAGCCTTGAAGATATTGTTCTTCCCGGACGGTCATCTGCCGCACCGCCACCACCTTCGCCGAGTGCTGCAGAAAGCGCCACGCGTCGTCTATTTCCTGTCCAGGGTTTCGAAAATCAGGTCGAATTTTGGAAGAAGAAGTTCACCGTGTATGGAGAACGCGATCTTGTCTTTCATGATCGAGAAGACGTTCGCATTGTTTATGACGTGCTTCACCTCCCGCCAGCTGCAGCAAACCAGGCTCGTGAGACGGAACGAGCCATCCAAACCAAACAAGATGAAATCGAGCGGCTGCTGGATGACCTGGAGGAGTACTTTGACGAAGTTGAGGAAAACCACTCTCCTTCACAAGTTTTGGGACCACAACACCAACGCATTCTTCAGCTGCTGCAAAACCTGGGCCACACCCCCTCCAAGCAGCTCTTCGACGACCTCGAGGAGGGGGTTCGGTTCCAGCGCGGATTGAAAGAAAAGTTCCAGCGCGGGATTGTGCTTTCCGGCATGTATATGAAACACATGCACGAGATTTTCAGACGTCATGATATCCCACCGGAGCTCGCGTTTTTACCGCACGTGGAATCCTCCTTCGACTATGCGGCGCGTTCCACGGCAGGAGCCGCAGGAGTCTGGCAGTTAATGAAGGGTACGGCCCGGCGATTCTTGACCATCAATAAAACCATAGACGAAAGGCTCGATCCTCTCGCAGCAACCGAAGCAGCAGCCCGTATTCTCAAGGACAACTACGCGGCTCTGGGCAACTGGCCTCTTGCAATAACGGCTTACAACCATGGAAAAAACGGAATGCTGCGGGCTCGCCAACAATATGGCTCTGATTTGCGCACGATCATGCAGCGGCATCAATCACGTATTTTTGGTTTTGCCAGCAAGAATTTTTATGCCGAGTTCCTGGCGGCCGTGGAAGTGGCACAAAACTATGAGCGTTATTTTGGAAAATTGACGCTTCTGGAGCCTCTTCAACTCGACGAGCTCCGGCTCCGCAAGCCGCTCAACACGCGTCGACTCGTGCAATCGTCTCGCCTTCCCGTCGAGGTCCTCAAATCTTACAACCCTCACATTACAGACTACACCTGGGAACACGCTGCGACACTCCCCGCGGGGTCGAGGCTGAAAATCCCTGAAGGTCATGGATACGAAGTCTCATCCTTTCTGCAGGAATTACAGCCGCGCATTCAAAGCGAAGCCACGGCCTCCTCTGCTCGATATCGCATACGCAAGGGAGATACCCTTCTAAAGATCGCCAGAAAGTTCCGGGTGAGTGTGCAGCAACTCCAGGAAGCCAATCAGATTCCTGACACGGACCGGATCTACGTTGGACAGGTGATCCGCATCCCGCAAAGACCCGCAAAATCCTCACAAGAGTAAACCAATTGCTCCCAGCAGTAATGGTTGTTGTGAACGCAAGGTCTGCCGGAGGGGACACTAAGTTACTGAAATCATAAGATTTTTTTGCTGGAGCTAAAAGGGGTAACCTTGCGAACCTGTAAGCCCCCTCTTATAATAAAGGTGAATCCGGTGAGCAAAATTTGGGAAGAATTTTGATTTTAAGCACCCGGGAGGTCAGCCATGTCATTAACTCGTTGGGATCCCTATCGAGATCTGGTTGCGCTTCAAGAAAGAATGAACCGCTTGTTTGACACCGGCCTGAAGACACGGACCAGCGAGGAAGAAATCACGTCCGGCTCATGGACCCCTCCCGTGGACATATACGAGACTGACCACTCACTGGTGATTAAAGCTGAGTTGCCGGAAATGAACCGCAAGGACATCGACATCCGCGTCGAGAACAACGTATTAAGCTTTCGAGGGCAACGTAAATTGCGGCAGGAAGTGAAGGAGGAAAACTACCATCGCATCGAGCGTGCCTACGGCAGTTTTTCGCGCAGCTTTTCACTTCCCACCAGTGTCGACCCGGAGAGCGCCGAAGCCAACTATGTTGATGGCGTGTTAACCATTGAGCTCAAGAAAAAAGAGGAAGCCAAGCCGAAGCAAATTGAAATCAGATAAGCGCTGCTTTGGCTCAAGGGAGTCAGAATGACCAATTATTTCAAGACGGTATTGTTATTGGGATTGATGACCGGGATGATCCTGGTCATTGGAGAAGTGATAGGCGGTCGGCAAGGCCTGGTCATGGCCTTTGGATTTGCAGCTTTGATGAATTTCGCCAGCTACTTTTACTCGGATAAAATCGCTCTCTCCATGTACGGCGCTCGCCAGGTGTCACGCGAACAGGCCCCCGAACTCCATGCCATGGTCGAATCGCTGACGGCGCGCTCGGGTCTTCCCATGCCTAAGCTCTATACGATCCCCTCCAATACGCCCAATGCTTTTGCAACGGGGCGCAATCCTCAACATGCGGCAGTAGCGGCAACCGAAGGTATTGTTCGACTGCTGAGCAGGGAAGAGCTTGAGGGGGTGATTGCCCACGAGCTGGCGCATATCAAAAACCGCGACATCCTGATCAGTTCCATCGCCGCAACGATGGCTGGCGCGATCATGATGCTGTCAAGGATGGCGTATTTCTTCCCCATGTCCCGCGACGATGATCGAGGTGGAGGGGGCGCGCTGGGACTCCTGATCACTATGATTGTCGCCCCGATCGCTGCCTTGATGATCCAAATGGCCATCAGCCGGAGCCGCGAATACGGAGCTGATGCCACCGGCGCCGCCATAGTGGGCCACCCTTACGGCCTGGCCAACGCCCTTAGAAAGCTCCACGAAGGGAACAAGCGGATTCCCATGGATGCAAATCCGGCCAGCGCTCACATGTTCATCGTGAATCCGCTGACGGGACGTTCCGCTTTGAATCTTTTCAGCACGCATCCACCCATCGAAAAGCGCATCGAAAAGCTCCTGGCAGTTCGTTAGCAAAGGCTCTGGGTACTTCAGGTTTCTATGGCGCAGGAAAAACCGCACTTTCGGATAGTCGACCGCCGCATTCCCATCGATGATGGAGACGCGACTCCAGCTCCCCGGGAACCCCAATATCCCTCCTACGTCGAGGAGCTGAAAGCGCGTGCAGAGCTTGCTGAGCAAAAGTTGAAAGAAAAAATCAGTCGGCTGGATGAAGAATACAACTCCTTTCGATCTCGTCTTGCCCGCGAGATGGAGCGGCGATTTGATCAGGAGAAACTCTCCTTCCTGAGGGAATTTCTAGAGGTCCTGGACAATTTACAACGCGCTATGACGGTGGATTCGGGGGCTTCAGAATCAACGCGGCTGCAGGGGCTGCAAGAGGGAGTCCAGCTCAATTACGAGCTTTTCTTGAGCAAACTGAAGTCTGTCGGCATGAAACCGATCGAGGTCCTGAACCGTCCTTTTGATCCCCGGGAAGCTGAAGCGGTAAGTGTCATTCCCGTTAGCGATCCCGGCCTGGACCAGTATGTTTTGGAAGTGGTGCAGCCGGGCTTCCGTTATGGGGAACAGCTCTTGCGGCCGGCGCGTGTTCGCGTAGGGACCTACCAAAGCGCCCCGACAACAGCAGAAGACACTTAAACAATTCGCCCTCCACCGTCGAAACGATCAAGAGAATAGCGCGTACAGGAGTGCCGAAACAGGTGGCAGAGTGCCGCCGCTAAAGCATCGGCAGCATCGTGAGGCTGGGGGTGGTTGCGCAAGCCCAGCAGCTTGCTCACCATACTTTGTATTTGTCCCTTTCCTGCCCGACCATATCCGCTCACGGCTTTCTTGATTTCCAAAGCAGAATATTGGTAAAGAGGGATTCCTGCTTGTGCGGCGGCCAAAAGAATCACTCCTCGCGTTTGACCTAGCACCAGGGCGCTTCGGGCGTTCACCGCGTAAAAGAGCTCTTCAACAACAACAGCCGCCGGCTGATGCAGCTTAAAGAGGTCCTCCAGCCGCGAGTAAATATGGCGCAGGCGTTGCGGCAGGGCATCCCCTTCAACGCCGGCCACCGAGCCGTAGTCCAGGCACCGGTATTTATTGGCCTCGGCCAACACTACGCCAAAGCCGGTGCATCTGCTGCCCGGGTCCACTCCCATGACAATCATGCTGCCATGCTAGCGGCGCTTAGTGACATTTATTTCGAGGTTCCGAGAGGAGAATAAGAGGAGCGCTCTTGCCCGCCCTTGGAGTGCGGGGTGCGCGCTTTCAAGGGGGGCGACGTGTTTCCCCGCAAGAGAAAGCGGCGACGTGACCTACGAAGATGCCATACGAAGATGCCTGCCCTCTCGCGGTGCTCCTGCCTTTGCGCTACCTTTTCCTGTTGCATCCAATCTCCGGCAGGCAGAGAATGGCTTTGAAAACCTTGCTTCATCTTAGAAACTTTGTTGGTGAACAGGCCGCGGCCTGCGGTGTTCTCTCACACACGACCGACTGAGGTGACCCATGAAAATCAGAGCTGGTTTCACAAAGTTGCTTTGCCTTGGACTGTTGGCGGCGTTGTCTGCTTCAGCCCAGGCGACCACGTATTCGCAGTTAGCACTGGGCGGAGGATATGAGTGCGTCCTCATCATCAGCAACGAAACCACTTCCAAGTGGCAGGGGGCGGCAACGCTTCGTCGCGGCAATGATCTGCCCTGGTCCACATCCTGGGCTCTGAACGGTAAGGACGCGACAGGTTCCACGGTCTTCGACATCACGCTTGACCCCACCGCAACTGCCAAGTTCGTGCTCCGGGGGGACGCCACGGCGCGAGCAGGATACCTGGTGATCCTGGGAAAAACCGGATTTTCGGCTGTCGATATCACAGTTTCCTTTTTTTACAACCTTATAAACTCCTCAGGCGCACTGCTGGATTCCACTGGCGTGCCGGCCGGTACAGCAGCCACTCAGTTCTCCTTTCCTGTAGAGAAGACCACGATAGTGAACACCGGCTTTGCATACGCGTCGGCAGGCGTTACCAAGTCGTTTCCAATTTACGCAGTCCTATTCGACGCCAGGGGCCTCCCGACTGCGCAGAAGTCGTGGACTTACCAGGGTCACCTCGCCCAGTTTTTCACCGAACTTTTCGCAGACATACCTGATGGATTCATGGGCGTCGTTCAACTCGTCTCCGAACAAAACATCTTCCTGACCGTACTCAGGCTGGAATTCACGGCCGGCGGATTCCAACTGACCAGCGTACCCGCGGATGTTCCCCCCAAACCTCTCCCAGGGGCTCCCGAAGCTCTTACACCGCGGTTCATCGATTCCGTTTACAAGGAAGCCGCCGGGGGTACTTCAGGCTTTTTCAAGAGTCGCCAGAACGCCGACATCCTGCTCTCCGGCGTTGACTTTAACAACTCCGGAGGTCCACTGCTTTTCAACCACCCGGGGGGCATTGCCAGCGACGGCACGCGTCTCCTACTGGCGGACACGTTCAATAACAGGGTCCTGATCTGGCACACCGTTCCTCAAGACAACCTGCCGCCCGATCTGGTGTTAGGGCAGAAGAACTTTACCGGCAACAACTCGGGTGTCGGAAGGGACCAAATGAACTGGCCGATCCAAGTTGCGACGGATGGGCGGCGCATCGTTGTGGCCGATACTAATAATGACCGCATTCTGATCTGGAACAGCTTTCCCACGCAAAACGGCGTTCCCGCTGACCTGGTCCTTTTGGGACGCCGCGGGATGATTCCCCGTGAGGTGACCAAAATCCAGTTTTGGTGGCCTTGGGGCGTGTGGACCGACGGTCAGAAGCTGGTCGTCACAAGCACCAGAGGCCCCGGCATTCTTATTTGGAATCAGTTTCCCACCCAGGACAACCAACCCGCGGACATTCTACTGAGAGGAGGTGGGAAAATGGGCACTCCCAGGCACATTACCAGCGACGGGCGGTCGCTCATTGTGGGAGATCATGATGCCCGGGTTGAGGGGCAGGGGGAGGGAGGATCGTTTTTCTGGAAGACCTTCCCCACAGCCGATGACCAGCCCTTTGACTTCTTCATGAATGACCCTGCCGATCCCGCCGGACCAACTTGGTTGCGGGGCGGTTTTACAAAAGACGGCAAGCTCATTCTTCTTGGTGCAACCCTGCACATCTGGAACTCCTTTCCTGAGAACGCAAACAAAAAACCAGACTTGTCACTATCTTTGGCGTACTGGTCCCACGTTGAGAGGGCAGGCGACACGGGGCATCTAGCGGTTGCGGGTGCCCGAGTGTACATCTCGTCTGGAAACGGCAACAAGATCGGGGTCTACAATTCAATCCCCACCGAAACCTACCATGTGCCCGACTTCGCTGTTGGCAGTCCCGACATTTACACCAACACGCTGGAGGCGCACTGCATGATTACTAACCCGCAGCCGGTCTCCGACGGGAAGAGTTTGTTTGTTGCGTCTGATTTCAACAGGAAGCTTTATGTATGGAAGGCCCTGCCGGATGAGAGCGGTGCCTGCCCGAACTTCGTGTACCGCCTGCCTCTACAACCGCTGCACATCGCTCTTTGGAAGGATATTCTGGCTCTTGCAGGTTCCGGCAATCCGGCGATTCTTATTTGGAAAGGGCTGCCGCGGAACGGCGAGTTTCCCGATCTAACGCTTGGGCGCCGCATCGGCAGCCTGCAGTTGCAGCAGCCGACGGGTGTCGCAATGGACGACCGATATTTTTATATAGCCGACCTTCAAGCCAACAAGGTGTATGTCTGGGAAGGGATCCCTTCAGAAAATTCGGAAACGGCATTTGCACTCGATGTCAACGGCCCGGGGCGACTCTCCAGCGATGGCAATTATCTCACCGTCGCTTCTACCTTTACCCAATCCATCCTCCTCTACCCTTTGCCGGGTCTAAATCCCAACACCCGGCCTACGACTATCGGAGGCGGCGGTATCTTTAACCTTCCGGGAGGAGCGGCCGCCCACCAGGGTCATCTCTTTATTGCGGACACGGGCGCCAACCGAGTGCACGTTTGGCGAAACATCCAGGATGCCCTTTCGGGGAAGAACGCTGACCTGGTTCTAGGGCAGGGTACGCCGGGGCCCTTCACCGCAGACATCCCTGACCCCGAGATTGGTCAGAACAAGCTGTTCCTGCCCGGAACCGTTTTCTTCGACGGCAGCTACCTCTGGGTAGGAGAACTCAAGTTCTCCGGCCGGCTGTTGCGTTTCAGCCCGTCGCCTTGATCGGCATGCGCAAAGGGGCACGACTCTGTCGGAGGCGCTGGGCCGTCGACCAGAGGCTTCTGGATTTAATAGGATTCTTCCCACCCCTGTCGCCTACCCGGGGTTTGGAAGCGGGCTCAGACAAAAAGTGGAGAGTAACGCAGCGGTTCAACCAGCAGAAGCAATGGCTTCCATTTCAGATTCATCAATGTCGAAATTGGCATAGACGTTCTGCACGTCGTCGTGGTCTTCCAGAGTCTCCATCAGTTTCAGCATCTGCTCCGCCTTCCTGCCCTCCAGCCGCACCGCATTTTGGGGGATCATAGTGAGTTCACTTGACTGAATGGCGACTCCGGCAGCCTCGAGCGCCTGCTTCACCCTTTCAAATTTTTCCATGGGGCAATACACGGCATAGGTCTCGCCTTCTATATTGATATCCTCGGCTCCTGCCTCCAGCACCACATCCATGAGCTGATCCTCAGCAATGCTGGTCATCGGCACCGCAAAATACCCTTTTTTACCGAACATCCAGTTGACACAGCCGGTCTCACCCAGGTTGCCGCCATTTTTGGAAAAAAGATGGCGCAACTCGGCCACGGTGCGATTCTTGTTGTCGGTCAGGGCCTCAACGAGAACCGCCACCCCTCCGGGTCCATACCCTTCGTAGGTCACCGATTCGTAACTCTGGCCTGGAAGTTCGCCCGTACCCTTCATAACGGCACGCTTGATGTTATCCAGCGGCATGTTAGCCGCTTTGGCGGCCTGAACCGCGGTGCGCAAGCGAGGATTGGAATCCACGTCGCCCCCTCCGATGCGGGCAGCGACGCTGATTTCTTTGATCAGCTTGGTAAAAACCTTTCCGCGCTTGGAATCGGCTGCGGCTTTCTTATGCTTAATCGAATGCCATTTTGAATGTCCGGACATAAAAGTCTCCTGATCGAAATCGCATTTTACCATATGGAAAAATCATTCCGAACTGACGGACGGCGATCCTCTTAGTGCCAATTCATAAATACTAACGTTTGTTGCGAGCGCGACGGCGGCCAGAGGCGATTGAGGATTGGCAGGCGAGGAAAGATCCGGGAGGAAACATTCTCATGCCTTGGAGGAATCGGCGATGATGCGCCCGGCTTCCATTCTAACGATGCGGCTCACGGGGGCGACCCTCTCATTTTGCTGGGAGATGAGAATCACCGTGCGACGACCCGCCCATTCTTGGAAAGCTTCAGTAAATGCCTGCTCGCTTTCCCGATCAATGGAAGTGAGCGCCTCATCCAGGATGATGACCGCAGGATCCAAAAGGAAAACGCGAGCCAGGGCCAGGCGCTGTCGTTGCCCGGAGGACAACCTGATCCCGTTCTCCCCCACCCTGGAGGCATATCCTTCCGGAAGAGTCGTAAAAAAATGGTGCAGGCCGACTGCCTGGACGGCTTGCTCAATTTCTGCTGCAGGGGCAGTGGGAGAGGCCAGGGCAATATTGTCTGCCAGCGAGGCATCAAAGATGGCGGGATCGCGTGTGACCAGGGCAAAGTTTTTCCTCCACGAGGCCAGAGGGCATTGTTCCGCTGCCAGCCCGTCAAGCCGTATGCTGCCCTGCTGTGGATCGTAAAATCTCAACAACAGGTGAACCAGCGTGGACTTGCCCGCTCCATTGGGGCCAACAATGGCCACCACCTCTCCAGGCTGGATTCCCAGTGAAACATCGAAGATCCCACGCCCACCCCTCTGGTAACAAAAGGTCACATTTTCCAGTTCAAGGGCCCCCTTGGCACGACACGGTAACGTGATGGCAGAGCCGTTGCCTCGATACAAATTCTCTTCAACCGCCGCAGCCTGGAGTTCGGATATGCGTTGCGCGGCACCCGCCAGACTCTCAATGCCTGCGTAAGCATGGACCAGGCCCAAAAGGCCGGCACCCAAAACGGCCAGATATGCAAAAAACGTGACTAGGCTTTCGAAGCTCGCTTCGCCGGTCTGCAATTGCTGTCGGGCGACCCATAGACACCACACCGACATACCGGCCATAGCCAGCGGAAGGAACGCTTCCCGTGCGGCATCCCAAACGATTCTCGTATTTCGCAGCTTAAAAAGCTGGCTGTTTAATTGAGCAAAACGCCGAATAAAAAAATCTTCTTGTGCCAGTGCCTTCACCACCCGCAAACCGCGAAAGCTGTCCTGGGCCGCAATTGCCATCTGCCCCACCTTTGCCTGCATTTTGCGGGTGAGCCGTCTTAACGCTCTTCCTGTAACGAATGCCAGGACAAAAAGGGGCAGGGCTGCGACGGAAACCCATTCGGCAAGCCGCCAGTTTTCAACGAACAAGAGGATCAGCGCTCCCAACACAACGGGCAAATTCCTGGCCAGATTGGGCAATAGGCTCTTGAGTAGGTCCAAAACGAACGCCGCATCGGCGGTAAGCACCGAGACAAGATCCGCAGACCAACCACGATCATGGAAAGAGAGCGAGGCCCTGAGAAAACGTGCATACAGAGCTTCGCGCAGGTCATTGATGGCATGAGAGGAGGAACGGTTCAGGCACCAGTTGCCGGTAAATTCAAGACCGGCACGGGCTACAAAAACAGAAACCAGAGCCAGCCAGACCCTGGAACTAATAGCTGGAAAACTGGCTGCCGCTTCACCAAGATAGACCGGCAGCAATAGCGTGAGCCCACTGCCTACGGCGACGCAGCATAATCCAAAAACCAGGGACCTGCCGTAAGGCTTCGCCCACCTGATCAACACAAACAAGTCTGTTGCCACCCCTATCATGCCTTGTTACACTTTGCCGCGAGTTATTAAGTTTTAAAAGCCACCCTTTCCCAGCGCATCTTATAACAAGGATCGCTAATCTGCTGTCCCATAAATAAGTGAACTAAATGTGTCCTCCTGACGTGTAATAATCAGGAGGACACAAGATGCGTACTGGGCGACCGAAAGTTCCTTTGACCTTGACGAAAGAAGAACAGCAA
>JACQSY010000094.1 GCA_016211085.1 Acidobacteriota bacterium
AAAACCGGAGAAAATATCGACCCTGAGTCTTAGCCGAAATTAGCCCTCAAACTGGTTCGAAAATGGGGGGCAAGATCCAGCTCTCATCGGCAAGATACTTGGCTTACGATGCGGAAGGTTATCTGCGTGAGCGCTCAGACGATCTAAGAGTGCTTTCATCGCGCGTCTTAACGCTACGTCACAATGCCGCTGCCGCAACCATACAGGATCTCTTTAAACGATTTACGAAAAGTTATGTCAGCCACGTATCTCTTCATGACACCGAAGGGAAAATTACTTTCTCAACCAGCCCTCAGCTTGTTGGTCTGGAGGCATTAAGACCTGATTTCTTTCAGTGGGCCGAGAGCAAGGAAAGCCAGGAAGGGGTTTTTGTCTCCTCGTTGCCCATAAAGAATGCCACGCCAGGAGCGCGCTTGGCGGGGAGAGCCGCGGTTCGAGAGCTTCTTCTATCCTTTCCCCTGGTTGAAGTAACAGAGGAGGTAAATTCCGGTTCCAAGAGACAATTATTGGGCGCGCTTTCCATGGCCATTGATTTAAACGCGCTCTTCCTAAATCACTTCGTCGGAACAAGCCTTCAATCGAAACCTGAAGCGGTGTGGTTGATGGACGACGACGGCAACCTTCTGTTACAGACTGAGCATCCGGAGATGGAAGGAAGGAATTTCTATCTGAGAGATGACAGTTGCAAGTCCTGTCACAATTCTTTCGAGTATATCGAAAAGATGCTCGCGAAGAAGCGAGGCACTCTCGACTATCGGGTGAAGGGGCACCCCAACAAATTAGCCGCTTTTCAAACTATCGATTTTGCCAATCGCTCATGGTTAATGGTCCTGAATATTCCCCTTGATCAAATCACGGCTTTTCAAAAGAAAGAGCACGCATGGGTAGTTTGGCTTTTGATCGTGGTTGCGGCCACCGTGGGAGTATCCTCTACCGCTTTGTACAAAGGGTATCGCTCTAAAGAGAGAGCGGAGGAGGAAGCAAAGCACTGGAAAGAAAAACATGTTCTCCAGGAGAAGATTCAAGAATCTGAGCTGCTTTACCAGGCCATCTTTGATCAGTCTCCCGACGGCATTGTGATTATCGACAGTGAAACGGCACTGCCGCTGGCTTTTAACACCAGCGCCCACCGTCAGTTAGGATATACACGGGACGAGTTCTGGCGACTTCGAATTTGCGACTATGAGGCCTTGGAATCTCCTCAGGAGACCAAAGCACACATGGCCCAAATCGTATTGGAAAAGACCGATGATTTTGAAACCAAGCATCGCACCAAAGAGGGCCACAATCGAGATGTCCGGGTGATCATCCAGGGCATCAATCTTTCGGGCAAACCTGCCGCTGGTCTCACCCGGCAGCTTCTCACCTTTAGCCGCAAGCAAGTTCTCCAACAGGCTCCCCTCGATCTGAATGCCATTATCCTCGATATGGAGAAGATGCTGGGGAGGCTGATCGGGGAAGACGTCAATTTGATGACCCGGCTCGAGCCCGGGTTAGGACTGATTAGAGGAGATCCCGGACAAATTGAGCAGGTGATCATGAACCTGGCAGTGAACGCGCGGGACGCAATGCCTTCAGGTGGAAAGCTGATCGTCGAAACCGCCAATGTTGTGTTGAACGCCGGCTATGCTCAAAAAGACTCCGAGGTCAAACCGGGTCCGTACGTTCTTCTGGCGGTGAGTGACACAGGTTGCGGCATGACCTGGGAAGTAAAATCTCACCTTTTCGAGCCGTTCTTTACAACCAAGGGACCTGGAAAAGGTACAGGTTTGGGCCTAGCAACCGTGTACGGGATTATCAAACAAAGCGTGGGGCACATTGAGGTTTACAGCGAGGTAGGGACGGGAACCACCTTCAAACTTTATTTCCCCTTTATTGGAGAGCAAGGAGAGTTGGGGACGGCGCCTGTTGACGCTCGAACCATGCCCCAGGGCACCGAAACCATCCTCGTGGCAGAAGATGATGATGCAGTGCGTGAGATGGCCCGGTATGTTCTAAAAAGTTGTGGATACACAGTGTTGGAGGCAGGGAATGGTGAAGAAGCGTTGCGTATTGGAGAGAAGCACGACGGACCTGTTCATCTCCTGGTTACCGACGTTGTTATGCCGGAGTTGGACGGCCCCACCGTCAGTGAGCGCCTGTCCCTACGGCGCCCTGAAATTAAAGTGTTGTTCCTGTCGGGCTACACCGATGAAGCTGTTACCCTCCATGGTGTTCGGCACGACACATGGCCTTTCTCCAGAAGCCTTTTAGTCCAGCGGCTCTTGCAAAAAAGGTGCGTGACGTACTTGGATTTTCAGGGGTGATAGATGAAAGGCTCATAATTGATCTTGGTAACCTGCCGATAGAATTATGATTCCATGCCGACGTGCTTCTGAATCACGTGCATGTCACCCAGGTGAAAACCTTGGCCGTCGATGAAACACTGCGGCGCATTCATCGGAATTCCCTGGTGCTCCTGCTGGTCCTGGTGCTGGCTGGAGCGATCTGGAAGGGCTGGGGCATGGCGGTTTCAGTCCTGCTGGGTGGGCTGCTCGCGGGATTGAATTTTCGATGGTTGAGTAAATGGGTGGACCACATGGTTGGCCAGGCGGCTGCGAAGTCTTCAAGCGCGGGCGTGATGGCAAAATTCCTGGGCCGCCTCTTGTTGATATTCCTGGTCTTCTTTGCTATCATCCACATTTCTTTTTTGAGCGTTACAGGGGCTTTGGCAGGGTTTTCAGTGTTTATCTTGGCGGTCATGTGGGAGGCCGTCGTCGCCGGAATCAGGATCCGGTAAGAGAATGGAACAGCACCACGAGTTTTTTGTTTCCACCGTATTCAACCGCTACATAGCCAACCCGTTGGCAGAACTGTTCGGTTACCATGCTGCGGATCACGACGTGCTTCCTCCCTACCTGGTCATGATCCTGTTGATTGCCTTAGGACTGGTGATCTTTGCGCTGGTGATCAGGCGCCGGTTGAGCGTCCACAATCCCGGTGCGGTACAGCAATCGCTGGAACTCTGGTTGGAAAGCATTCTGGCTTTAATGGGAGACATTATCGGGTCTCATGCACAGCGATTCTTCCCTGTTCTGGGCGCTTTGTTCCTTTATATCCTGGCGGGGAATCTAATCGGATTGATCCCCGGCTTTATGTCGCCCACCAGCAACATCAACGTCACGGCCAGCTGTGCTGTGGTGGTTTTTTTGTACTACAACTATCACGGCATCCGGGCACATGGCTTTTGGAAGTATATGGCCCATTTTGCCGGCCCTTCCCTGGTGATAGCGCCGCTGCTGTTTGTGATTGAGATTATCAGCCATCTTGCCCGTCCGTTTTCACTCTCTGTGCGTCTCTTCGGAAATATCTACGCCGAAGAGTTGATCATCGGCAGCCTGAATGCCATCTTCCCCTTCTTGTTGACCTTGCCGGTCATGGCCCTGGCCTTGTTCGCCAGCACTGTTCAGGCCTTCATCTTTATCGTGCTATCCATGGTTTACATTGGAGGCGCGGTGGAGCATTCTCACGAAGAGCATCACGAAACAGCGAGCTGACGGCCATACCATAGTGAAATATCGAAAAATAAGGAGAATCTGAATGAACAAAAGGATTGCGATTTTAACGGTTATGGCTCTTGTGGTGGGGTTTTCAACGGTAACCACCTACGCTCAGGCAGAGGGGGGCGCTGTGGCGGCGGGTGGAACTTACTGGCTGGCGCTGGCCATGGCCATTGCCGCTGCGGGCTGCGGGTATGCTCAAAGTAAGGCCCTGACGGCGGGCTGTGATGGAGTTTCACGCAATCCCGGCTCGGCGGACACGGTACGCTTTTTTATTATTTTGGGATTGGCTTTTATCGAGTTCCTGGCACTGCTTACGTTCGTGGTGGTCTTGTTTCTCCTGCCTGGTTAAGGCTGGTGGGAACGGGAGGACGCGAAGTGGCGCGTCCTCCGTCTCCCTTTAGTTGTTGCGGTCGCTTCTCCCGCGGAAAACTTCCTGCTACAATAAATGCTCGCTCTGGGGATAATCATATGCCGCATTTAAAATTTATTGTCTCCGGTGCCCTCATCATGGGTGCTGTTTGCTATCTAATGTTCAGTGGAATCAATGATTCTATGGTTTATTACTACGGCGTGTCAGAACTGATGGCGCAATCGCGGCAGCTCTCGGAAAAAGGCGTTCGTGTCAGCGGCTATGTATCTCCCGGTTCCATTCGTCGAGATGAATCTCAGTCAAAAGTGGAGTTCGTGGTCTTCGAGAAGAAAAGCGAGCAGACCTTGCCAGTCGTATATCAGGGAATCATTCCCGATACCTTCAAAGACAATGCCGAGGTGGTAGTCGAAGGAACCTACCACTCAGGAGACGGGCTTTTTCGGGCCACGACTCTGCTCGCCAAGTGTCCCTCCAAGTACGAAGCCCAGGGTGAAGAGCACCCCTCAGAGATTCCAATTGGGAAGGAATCTGGCTATTGATGATTGAGCTGGGCAGTTACTCACTCATCGCCTGTCTATTTTTGTCCGTCTATAGCGTGTTTGTGGCTTCCTGGGGAGGGTTCCGCAATCACCTTCCCCTGATTCGCAGTGCGGAAAACGCCGCCATTTCCAACTTTGCCATCATCCTGGTTGCCGGTCTTGCTTTGTGGTACCTGCTCCTGACCGACCAGTTTCAGGTGGAATACGTAGCCGCTTACAGCGCGGCCAACATCCCCACCATTTACAAGTTCACATCTTTTTGGGGAGGCCAGAAGGGCAGCTTGTTGCTTTGGGCGTTGGTGTTGGCCTTTTTTGTTTTAATTGCAGTCATGCAGAACCGGCATCGCAACCGTCAGCTGATGCCCTATTCATTGGCCGTCTTGATGGGAATCGAGACTTTTTTCCTGGTGGTACTCAATTTCTCAACCGACCCGTTTGAACGCCTGGCCCGGACGCCGGCAGATGGTCAAGGCCTCAATCCGCTTCTGCAGAACTTCTACATGGTGATCCACCCTCCTGCGCTTTATCTGGGCTTCATTGGGCTTTCTCTACCTTTTGCTTTTGCTATGGGGGCGTTGATGAGCGGGAACCTCGACACCTCCTGGATACGTACCACGCGGCGCTGGACCATGGTCAGTTGGATTTTTCTCACCATTGGTTTCACGCTGGGGGGAATGTGGGCTTATGAGGAATTGGGATGGGGAGGTTATTGGGCCTGGGACCCGGTCGAGAACGCTTCGTTCATGCCGTGGCTCATTGCGACGGCGTTTTTGCATTCCGTAATGATTACTGAAAAGAAAGGAATGCTGAAGATCTGGAATTTCGTCCTGATCTTGATTGCCTTTGAGCTGACTATTTTCGGCACTTTTATCACGCGTAGCGGCGTCATCTCGTCGGTCCATTCCTTCGCGCTATCTAACATTGGCCCTTTTTTTGTTGTTTTCCTGGCGCTCAGCACATTCTTCGGGCTGTTCTGGATCTATTACCGGTTCGACCAGTTGCGGAGCGAACAGAGGATGAAATCTTTTCTCTCTAGAGAGGCTTCCTTCCTTCTCAACAATCTATTGCTGGTTTCTATTTGCTTCGCCATTTTTTGGGGAACCGTGTTCCCCATCGTTTCCGAGTGGGTCAGGGGTGAGAAGATCACGGTTTCTGCTCCTTTCTTTAACAAAGTCAATCTGCCGCTTGGATTGGCACTGCTGGTGCTCACAGGAATCTGTCCTCTGATCGCCTGGCGAAAGGCATCGGGGAAGAACTTCCGGCGTAATTTCTTGTTTCCTATGGTGGGCGGAGTTATTGGAGGAGCCGTAGCGCTTGCGGCGGGTGTCCGGACTCTGGTTCCGCTGTTGTTTTTTTCCGGAGCAGGTTTTGTCGCCCTGAGTGTCGTCTTTGAATTTTACAAGGGCGGTCGCGCGCGCCAGAGCATCAAACCCACGGGTCTAACCAATGCCTTAAAAGACCTGACACTGATGAACAAGCGCCGCTACGGCGGGTTCATCATTCACACCGGCGTGGTGATGGTCTTTGTTGGAATCATCGCCAGCTCGTTCTTTAACACGGAGCAATATTTTACCCTGCGCACGGGAGAGGAGTACAAACTTGGCAGCTACACGCTGGTGTTCCAGGACATGGGCGAGCGGCGCGACGCAGAAAAAGACGTGGTGTTTGCCAGATTAAGTGTGTTGCAAGGCGGCAGGCAGATTGATCAGCTGAGACCCGAGAAACATTTTCATCACAAAAGCGAGCAGCCCATGACGGAAGTCTCCGTCCGCACCACATTCAAGGAAGATCTCTATCTGGTGCTTGCCGGGTGGAATGAACAGGGACAGGTCACGTTTCATGCTTTCATCAACCCCCTGGTCCAGTGCATTTGGATTGGCATTGCAGTGATGGTGTGCGGTGGCATTTTCGTCTTGTTCCCTAACAAGAAGTCAGGGCCGGCGCTGGCTATGCGCCGCGTCGTCGATGAGGCCAAAGATGAGGCGGCATAGGTTGGCGACCGGTCTCCTTCTCCTGCTTGTCCTGACCCCTGGGCTGGCGGCACGGGATACTGAGGAGCTGGTCTCGCGGATCACGGGGAACATTATCTGCCCCTGTGGGACCAACTGTGCCAACTTGCTGGTCCGGAACTGCGACTGCAGCACCGCTGCCGAAATCACCCAGGAAGTGAGAAAGCTGGTCAATGAGGGGAAAAACGAAGCTGAGATTTATGCCTACTATGAAAAAAAATACGGGCTGCACATGATGGCGGCGCCCAAACCAGAAGGCTTCAATTTACTGGCGTGGCTTTTGCCCTTTGCCGGTTTGGCTTTTGGGGCCTGTCTGATTGTTCTGGTAGTGAAGAAGCTCAAACCGGTCGCCCCGGATTCGGGTTCTCAGCAGGTTCACATTGATGAAAAATTTCGAAAGTTGTTGGATGAGGAGCTTCGTGAATAACCGGTTTTACAGGAATTTATCTGACAAGGCAGGTTCGGCAAAAGGATGATTCTACTGCTGGCGCCCTTGTTGTTTATTGGATCCGTTCTTTACGTGGCTTATCCGCTGCTCAAGAGTAAAGAGGAGCCTCCGGCCCACGACGAGCAGCCTGCATCGCAAACTCTTCTTGATACCAAGGACGATTTGATCTCCACGCTGAAGGACATTGAAATGGATTACCGCATGGGGAAACTCTCGTTTGAGGATTATCAAAGCTTAAAAGCTGATTTTGAGCGGCAGGCAGTGGAAGTCCTTCAGGAGCTGGAAACGTTGAAGCCCAAACTGAAACAGGGAAGCGATAGCCCTTCTTGATGCCCCCCTCCACCCCCATACTTACCCTCTCCCACGTCAGCAAGAATTACGGGATCGTCACTGCGTTGCGCGACGTTAACCTGGAGGTTTACCCGGGCGATTTCATTGCCCTGTTTGGTCCCAACGGAGCCGGCAAGACCACGCTGCTCAAGATTGTGGCGTCTTTGGTGCCGCCCACACGGGGAGAATTGGTATTCCATGTCCCACAGCCCGGAAAAGTGCGGCAGCTGATCGGGTATGTGTCGCACCAGAGCCTGGTTTACAACGAGATGACGGCAGTGGAAAACCTGGTCTTTTACGGAAAGCTTTATGGCCTTACTGACTTGCAGCATACCGTGGAAGGCCTGCTCGAAAAAATCGGACTGTGGGAGGCACGCCACCAGTTGGTTCGCGGTTTTTCCCGCGGGATGAAGCAACGGCTGACACTGGCGCGCGCCCTGCTGCACCGGCCTGAAATCCTGTTGCTTGACGAGCCGTACACGGGTCTGGACCAGCATGCCAGCCGTTTATTGACCCACATGCTGAGAGACTTGCGTGACGAACACAAGACCATTCTTCTGATCACTCACAATCTCTCCGAAGGGTTGGAGCTTTCCAATCGGGTCATCATTCAAAACCGTGGTGAGTTTGTGTTTGAAGCCACGCGCGCATCACTGGCCAGGGAAAATTTTGAGAACCTCTACTTCGAGGTCATTGAAAGATAAAGCTGTTGAACACCCCATGCGCTCACTGAAACTGATCTGGATTCTTGCTGAAAAAGACCTTCGCCTCGAGTACCGCTCCCGGCAGGCTTTCCTCACCACCTTTTTTTTCGCGTTGCTGATCCTGGTAGTGTTTCAGTTTGCGTTTGATCCGGGAAGTACCGCGCTGCGTGAAGCCGCGCCGGGGGTCTTGTGGACTGCGTTGTTGTTTCCGGGGGTGATCCAGCTCAATCGTTCCTTCCAGCTGGAGAAGGAAGAAGGCACCCTCCATGGAATCCTGCTGTCGCCCGTGGAGCGGTCACTTCTGTTTTCCGGTAAGTTCCTGGCCAACTGGGTATTCCTGGTCGCCATTGATCTGTTGATCGTGGTGGCATTTGTCATCTTCTTTAATTTTTCTTTTGAAGCAAAGCTGGCGTGGATCCTTCTATTGATCCTGCTCGCCAGCGCCGGATTTAGCGCGGTCGGCACGCTGTTTGCCGCCATGGTGAGCGGCATACGCACGCGCGAAGTACTGTTGCCCATCTTGCTTTTCCCTATCATAGTCCCTACAATTCTCGCGGCTGTTAATGGAACACAGGAGGTCTTGCTTCGTCACCAGCCTCAGTTTCTGGTGCGCTGGATTCAACTCCTGTCGGCTTTTGACATCATATTCCTCGCAGTTGCTTTTATCGTTTTTGACTATGTCCTCGACGAATAACCAGGATTTTCTTCCTCGATCTCAAAAATGGCTCCAGATTTCCGGCTGGCTGTTGCCGTTTCTCTATGTGCTGATTGTGGCCGCGCTCTATGGAGCGTTTCTTTACGCCCCAAGAGAAAGGGTCATGGGTGAGGTCCAACGAATTTTCTACTTCCATCTGGGCTCAGCATGGAACTGCTTTCTGGCTTTTTTTGCGGTGGCGCTGGCCGGCGTCCTTTATTTGGTTACTCGCAATGAGTTCTGGGACCACGTGGCTGCCGCATCGGCGGAGATTGGCATTGTTTTCGCCACCATCGTTTTGGCAACCGGCTCTATTTGGGCCCGGCCCATCTGGAACACTTGGTGGCCCTGGGGAGATCCCCGTGTCACCACCATGCTGGTTCTGTGGCTGATTTACGTGGCCTACCTGATCCTCCGTTCCAGCCTGCCCGACGGTGAAAAGAAATTCAAGCTGTGTGCCGTCTTCGGAATTATCGGCTTTTTGGATGTGCCCATTGTCTGGATGTCTATTCGATGGTGGAGAACCATTCACCCCGTCGTCATCGCTTCGTCGGGTGGGGGGCTTGCCCCCAAAATGGTCCACGCTTTGATGATTGCCGTTCCGGCCTTCACGGTGCTATATTTGACCGCACTTCTGTTGCGTACGGCCATGCACTTGCACCAGGGTGTGGCCCGTGAACTAAATCAAGCGGTTCTCGAAAGGGGAAGACCATGAATACGTATCTTTTTGCCGGATACGTGGTGGTGTGGACCGTCCTGTTTCTTTACCTTCTGTTCCTGAACAAGCGACAAAGGCAGATTGGAGAAGACCTGAAGTCTCTCTCGGACGCGATCCGACGTCGCAACAAGTAGTCGACCTGCCGCCGCAAAGTTCCCACAATCACGCCTGTAAGTCATTATATAAAAATATTTTAACAAAGTTTGACAATAACATACTCAAATCTTATATATTCCAGTGGTTCATAACTGATATAGTGGAAAAACAAGGGAGGTCGATTTTTTCAAATGGGGAAAATAATCGGAATTGATTTAGGGACCACCTTCTCGGTGGTGGCGGTGATGGAGGGGGGGCAACCCACCGTAATCACCAATCCGGAGGGAAGCCGTCTTACTCCGTCCGTGGTGGCGATGACCAAAAGCGGTGAGCGGCTGGTTGGTCAGGTAGCAAAAAGGCAGGCAGTCACTAATCCTGAGAACACCGTCTACTCGATCAAGCGATTCATGGGACGCAAGTATGGGGAGGTTAGTGAGGAAATCAAGATGGTTCCCTACAAAGTGGTCCGCGCGTCCAACGGGGACGCCTGGGTGGAACTGGGTGGCAAGCAGTATCCACCGCCGGAAATTTCCGGGATGATCCTCCAGAAACTAAAGAGTGCGGCTGAAGAATATCTAGGCGAAAAAGTGGTCCAGGCAGTGATCACGGTACCAGCGTACTTCAACGACTCGCAACGCCAGGCCACCAAGGATGCCGGCCGTATTGCAGGTCTCGAAGTGCTGCGGTTGGTGAATGAGCCGACGGCGGCGGCCCTGGCTTATGGGCTGGACAAGAAGAAGGACGAGACCATAGCAGTCTACGACTTCGGAGGGGGAACTTTCGATATCTCGATTCTTGAGGTGGGGCAGGGAGTTGTTGAGGTTAAATCCACCAACGGGGACACCCACTTGGGAGGCGACAACATTGACCAGCGCCTCATCGATTGGATCATCGATGAGTTCAAGAAAGACCAGGGGATTGACCTCTCCAAAGACAAGATGGCGCTTCAGCGGCTGAAAGAAGCAGCCGAAAAGGCCAAGATTGAACTTTCCACATTGCAGGAAACGGACATCAACCTCCCCTTTATTACCGCGGATGCGGCGGGCCCGAAACACCTTAATTTGAAATTGACCCGGGCCAAGTTCGAGCAGATGGTGGAGGACATTTTGCAGCGTACTGTCGGACCCTGTAAGCAAGCGCTGGCGGATGCCAGCTTGAAACCAGAAGAGGTTCACGAGGTGGTGCTGGTTGGAGGCTCGACCCGAATCCCTCGAGTCCAACAGATTGTGAAGGATTTGTTCAAGAAGGAGCCCCACAAAGGTGTGAATCCGGATGAGGTGGTGGCAGTGGGCGCAGCCGTTCAAGCCGGCGTGCTTGGAGGAGACGTCAAGGACCTGTTGCTGCTGGACGTGACGCCCCTTTCGCTGGGGATTGAGACGCTGGGCGGAGTCGCGACGGTTTTGATACCACGCAATACCACCATTCCTACGCGAAAGAGCGAAATCTTTTCCACAGCGGCCGACAATCAGACATCGGTCGAAGTGCATGTGGTCCAGGGCGAGCGGCCCATGGCACCCGATAACAAATCGTTGGGACGGTTCCATCTGGTTGGCATTCCTCCCGCTCCCCGGGGCCTTCCTCAGATCGAGGTCACTTTTGATATCGACGCCAACGGCATTCTGAACGTTAATGCAAAGGACCTGGGAACGGGAAAAGAGCAAAAAATTACCATCACTGCATCCAGCGGCCTCACGGAAGCTGAAATTGACAAAATGGTGAAAGAAGCTGAAGCGCATTCCGCGGAAGATACCAAGAAAAAGGACGAAATCGAGGCCCGAAATCGCGCCGATCATCTCATCTACAGTACAGAAAAAATTCTACGTGAAAACCGGGACAAGATCGCCGAGAGCGAGGCCAAGGCTATTGAGGATGCCCTCGCGGAAGCCAAGAAGGCCGTGGAAAGCGGCGATGTCGAGCAAATCAACCGGTCCTTGGAGAACCTCACGCGCGCCTCACATCGGCTGGCGGAAGTCATGTACCAGCAGGCGCAGCAGCAGCGTCAGCCGACAGGTGGAGCTCAGCCTACGGAGGAAACTTCCAAGAAAAAAGAGGAGGAAGTTATTGACGCTGAATACGTTGACGTGGACGAGAACAAATAAACGTCCGGTTCCAGGGATTCAGGCCGCAGGAGAGGAGAAAGGGGTCGATGGGATATCGTCCGTTCGACCCTTTTGAAGACCTGACTTCCTTTAGCTCATGGAAGCCTCCCATTGACGTGTGTGAAACCGACGCCTGCTTTTTGTTGCGGGCGGAGGTTCCCGGCGTGGAGCGGTCGAGTTTGCAATTGCGAATTCACGGGGGAAAGCTGCAAATATCGGGAGAACGCAAGTTCGACAGAGTTTGTGAGGAGGACCGCTACCAGCAAGTCGAAAGTTTTCATGGAAAGTTCTCGCGAACTTTTTTATTTCCGACCGAGATCGATCGGGACGCGGTGGCGGCCGTTCTTCAGGACGGTGTCTTGACCATCACGCTTCCTAAACGCCGGGCGCATCCCGTTCACAAGAAGGTAAAGATCGAGGACGGGTAGAGATGCCGCAAGAAAAGGACTACTACAAGGTCCTTGGATTGAAAAAGGGTGCTACTGCAGCTGAGATCAAGAAGGCATATCGCAGGTTGGCCCGTAAATACCATCCCGACGTAAATCCCGGTGATAAATCCGCCGAAGAAAATTTCAAGCTGGTTCAGGCAGCATATGACGTCCTGAGCGATCCCAAGAAGAGAAAAGCTTACGATGAGTACGGCTTTTATCGAGAGGGTTTTGCTCCTGGAGCGGAAGCCGGAGGAGCCGGGCCTCAGGGCTTCAGCGGCTTTGAAGGCTTTGGAGGGGGCAGGGGCGGTTTTGAAAGCATTTTCTCAGACCTGTTTGGAGCAAGGCGCCGCGCACCCACCGCACAACCCAGCCGCGGAACGGATCTTGAGCATTATGTGACCATTTCTTTCATGGAAGCGGTACGCGGCACTCAGGTGAGGATCAACTTCAGCTGCAGCGATGTCTGCTCGCGCTGCCATGGAAGCGGAGCGCTTTCGGGGAGCGCAGTCAAGGCCTGCCCTGCTTGCCAAGGCGAAGGGCAGGTCATAGAAAGCCGGGGTCCTCTGCGCTTCTCATCTCCCTGCCCGCGCTGCGGCGGCTCTGGGACCATTCGGGCCGGGGATTGCCCTCAATGTGCCGGCACCGGACGGGTCCAGAAGGTTGAGAACGTCACCGTCCGCATCCCCCCGGGTGTCAATACGAGCTCTCGTGTTCGTGTCCCCGGCAAAGGGAATGTGGGCGATAGGGGCGGACCAAGCGGCGACCTGTACCTAGTGATTAATGTACAAGAGCACCCCGTTTTTGAGAGACAGGGAGATGACATTGTTTGTCATGTGCCCATCACGGTTACGGAAGCGGCGCTGGGAATGAAAATTGAAGTTCCTACTATTGAAGGGAAAGCCCTGCTCAAGATACCGCCGGGCACGCAAAGCGGGCAGCGCTTCCGCTTGCGCGGCCGCGGAGTAACATCCGTAAAAAACGGCGGCCAAAAAGGAGACCAGCTGGTTGAGGTAAAAATAGTGATTCCTCCCATTCGGGATGAACGCTCCAAAGAAATTCTACGAGAATTATCGCGCCTGAATCCTTTCAACCCGCGCGAGGAACTCGAATCTCATGGAATATAGCGAACCATGCGAAAGAGACGTATCGGATTGACCATCAGCACTGTGGCCAAGACTTATCACGTCCACCCGCAGACCTTGCGGATCTATGAAAGGGAGGGCTTGCTCAAGCCATCTCGCAGCCGCGGCAACACCCGGCTTTATACCGATGCCGACCTACAGCGTCTTGAAGTGATCCTGACATTGACCCGCGAGCTGGGCGTCAATTTGGCGGGAGTCGATGTCATCTTGAACATGCGTGAAAGGATTGAGCGGATGCAGAGCCAGGTTGAGGACCTGCTGAAGTATCTGGCGCTGCAGTTTAATATTGATCCCGAAACACTTCGTCCTTCCGTTCGCGAGGCATTGATCCAGGTTCCTCCTTCCAAGCTGGTGCCCGTCCGAAAGAAATAGATTTGATCGGGAATTGAGTTGAGGTGGGTGCGCTTTAAGGCTTCGGCGAGGAAGCTTTTTGCAATTCCGCCTTGAGGTTACGCCAATCAGGATTTGAACGGTCCTGGCAGCGTTTTTTCAACCCTTCAAAGGCACGTTCCAGCTGGGGGAGGAGCCGGGCTGTTTCGGTGGGATCGTAAGGAATGGCAATGGATTCCACTCCGGTTGCCCCAAACAGGGCCAGGTAGCGGGCTGTGCTCCTGTCGGGACAGGTGACGCGTTTCTTTCCCAGCTTCACTTCGAAACCCAGAAAAGTGTACATGATCTGGGGCTGACATCGCCGGCCCAGCAATTGGACCGTTCTGACACGGCGGGCCAGCACCTGCGTGCGGTAAAGATCCACAATGGCCTTGAGTTCAGGTGACACTGCGCCTCAGGTTACAGCTTGACTCTGTCAGTTTCTGCATGGTAGCGTTAGCCGAAATTTTGGGAGGCTTGGAATGCCTTTGGAAGCTCTTGGCATGGTGGAGACGCGCGGGTTTGTAGGTTCCGTTGAGGCAGCGGACGCCATGGTGAAAGCGGCTAATGTGCAGTTAATCGGAAAAGAATACATTGGCGCCGGCTTTGTCACTGTGTTTGTGCGCGGCGATGTGGGCGCGGTCAAAGCTGCCACAGACGCGGGCGCTGCTGCAGCACGGCGCGTGGGTGAGCTGGTCAGCGTCCACGTAATCCCCCGACCCCACCAGGAGGTGGAAAAGATTCTTCCCAAGATCAACCCTGCTCCGGTTCGAAAATAACCGGTTCATTTCCCTGCCAGAGAGTTAGATATCGTGGTCGAAGATAAGGACCTCATTTCCATTCAACAGGCCCGCCATCTCGTCGAGCGCTCTTGTCAGGCCGGGGAAAAGTTAAAGGATTTCACTCAGGAACAAGTCGATTCCATCGTAGCCGCCATGGCCTCAGCAGCGGAAAAAAATGCGCAGCGGCTTGCGCAGATGGCTCACGAAGAAACTGGTTATGGCAAAGTGGCCGATAAGACCGTTAAAAATCTTTTCTGTGCCGTCGACGTTCACAACTACGTCAAAGATCTCAAAACCTGTGGGGTGGTTTCTGAAAACAAACCGAAAGGGATCACTGAGATTGCCGTGCCTGCAGGCGTTATCGCCGCTATCATTCCCTCCACCAATCCCACCTCCACCGCTATCTTCAAGATCCTGTGCTCCATTAAAGGACGGAATACGATTGTTTTGAGTCCGCACCCTAAAGCCGTGCGCTGCACGGTGGAAACGGCCCGCCTCATGTACGAAGCGGCCTTGCAATCAGGTGCTCCGGAAGACTGCATTACTTGGATGGATGTCGTCACTTTGGAGGGTACCTCTGAGTTAATGAAACACCCCGGCACTAATCTGATCCTTGCCACCGGAGGACCTGGCCTGGTACGGGCGGCTTACTCTTCCGGAAAACCTGCTTTTGGGGTAGGCCCCGGCAATGTTCCGGCATTTATCGAAAGAACCGCTGATGTCCCCAAGGCAGTACGCGACATCGTTGCAGGGAAAACGTTTGACAATGGGACACTCTGTTCCTCAGAGCAATCAATCGTGTGTGATCTGCCCATTGAAAACCAGGTCATAGAAGAGCTCAGAAAAAACGGAGCGCACTTTCTCAGCGAGGAGGAAACTGAAAAACTGGGGCGTCTTGTCCAGTTACCCAATAAAGCGCTCAATCCGGCTATTGTGGGAAAATCGCCGCAAACTATAGCTGCGATGGCCGGCTTTTCGGTGCCGGAACATATTGTTTGCCTGCTGGGAAGGCCAAAAGGAGTAGGACGCGAGCACCCTTTATCCATGGAAAAGCTCTCGCCCATTCTGGGTTTTTTTGTAGAGGATGGCTGGGAAGCGGGCTGTCGGAGATGTATTGAGATTCTGAACTTTTACGGACTGGGCCACACCATGTCCATTCATTCGAGAGATCCTCGGGTGATCCTGGAATTCGGCCTGCACAAGCCTGCTTATCGAATCTGTGTAAATACGCCGGCCACGCATGGCTCCGTAGGTCTGACGACAGGGGTCCCTCCTTCAATGACGCTCGGTTGTGGTACTCCTGGCGGCAACATCACGTCAGATAACATCACGCCGCTTCACCTGATCAACATCAAACGATTGGCGTATGAGATAAGGCCCTTGAACAGCATTCCCTATCTAAGTGCGGGCAAGCGGGTCCCAGGCGGCGTTCCGGAGTGCTCATCCTGCAGCGACAAGGCTCCATTGAAGGTGGATTCCGAAATAGTGCGGCAAGTGATTCGAAGCGTGGTCGAAGATTACCTGAATCAAAAAAAAACTCCATTTCCCGCTCCCGTAACTAAATCAGGAGGAGTCCCTCCAGTTGCTGAAAGGGCTGAGAAGGGCGATGGTCCCCAGACGCCTGCTGTGGGGACGCCGGTGGCTTTTGTGTGTGAGGATGATGTGCGTCGTGCGGTGGCTAAGAAAGAAAAAATTGTTATCGGCGCGCGTACCATAGTTACACCGGCCGCACGCGACCTGGGTGAAGCCAAAGGCGTTTTTCTTCAGTCTGATCTGCCCCCGGTGTAGTATCTCGTGAAATAGGCGTACGGCGAAATCTTCGCCGCTCGTTTGGAGACGGAACTCCAGCCCCGGGCGGTGCGACGGCATCCCTCTGTGTTATTGTTTCTCTTCATGGCAGTACCACAATTCCTCTCCCTGGAACCTGAAGTCAAGCTGGTCAAGGCTTTCACCGAGCCCTTCAAGAATATAGTCGCCACGGCCAGGACCTGTTATTCTAACCGCGGTATTGTGGAGGTGGAAGAGCTCACAGCGCGCGACTGTGAAATTTCACAATCCATCTATCAGGCGGGGCATCACACGACGCTGCAGCACGCCCATTTTCAGTTCACTCTGAATCGGGTATCACGCCATTTTATCTGGAGCTTTCTTCATAGCCACCCCTTCTACAACTCCGAGCAGGTCAGTCAGAGATATGTTGAAGTGAAGCCTGATGCCTGCGCCATCCCTCCTTTAGAGGGGAAGGCCTTGGAGGTTTATTTGGCGACCGTGGTCCGGCAAACGACAGCTTATAGCGAACTTTGCCAGCGTCTGGTTCCCCTGGTGCAGCATCACTATGGGCAACGCTTTCCAGGAAGGAATCCGGACCAGCTTCCAGCTCGTCGTGACATCAAAAAGAAGGCGCAAGAGCTGGCTCGCTATGTCCTGCCTGTTGCCACCTTTTCCTACCTTTACCACACGGTAAGCGGCGTCACCCTGCTTCGATACTGGCGGCTCGCACAGCAGTTCGAATGCCCGCTGGAGCAGCGAATCGTGGTGGGGAAAATGGTGGAGCAGCTTCTGGAGTGTGACCCCAATTTCAAGCTGATACTGGAAGAGCCTTTGCCGCTGGAAGAAACTCCGGAATATGCCTTTCTTGCCTCGGTGCCTTCAAAGACATGCCCCTCCACACGCCGGGAGTTTATTGATGAGTTTGACCGCGGTCTGGGGGGCTTCATTTCCCGGCTGGTCGACTGGAAACCCAACAACGAAAGAATCCTGGCGCAGTCAGTCCGGGAAGTGCTGGGAATTCCGGAAAGCCTGCTTGCTGATAAAGAGGCAATTTCACTGGTACTCGACCCTTCCCGCAACCGCCTTTTCGGAGAGGCATTGAATCTCAGCACGATGTCCAAGCTGTCACGCACCTTGGCACATGCCGGCTACACGTTCCGAAAAAAGTTGAGCCACACAGCCGACAGTCAAGACCAGCGGCATCGCATGGTCCCCGCGAGCCGTCCTATTCTGTTCGCACATTTCACTGAAACTCCCGACTACGTTACTCCGGCGCTGCTGTGTGAGGAGGCGGCGGCAGAGCGGATCTACCGCGACACCATGAACCAGACCTGGGAACAAATCGGCGCACTCCGAAAAATGGGCGTTCCCGATGAATTCGCACTTTACCTCCTTCCCAATGCGGTGACGGTTCGTTTTACCGAGTCTGGAGATCTGCTCAACCTCCACCACAAATACACCATGCGGCTTTGCTATAACGCCCAGGAGGAAATCTGGCGAGCCTCTCTGGAAGAGGTGCAGCAGATCCGGTCAATCAATCCACTGATTGGAGGCTATCTTCTGCCCCCATGCACGCAGCGTAAGAGTGCCGACATCCGACCGGTCTGTCCGGAGGGAGAACGCTATTGTGGTGTGCCGGTGTGGAAGCTGCAACTCGACGATTACCACCGTGTCATTTAACGCCTTGTTCGATCGCGGAGCCAATCGTCGGGGCTCCCGACAGCCCGAGTGGGCCGCTTCTTCAACTTCTTGCGCAAGCTTTTACTTCCTCTGAACTTTCAATCCGGGTTAAAATAAAAGTCTCGAACTGGGGAATTTAGTAAAAGGAGGATGACTATGTCACACACACTACCGCCATTGCCCTACGACTACAATGCATTGGAACCTCATATTGACGAGCAAACCATGCGCTTGCATCATGACAAGCACCACCAGTCGTATGTCGATGGTTTGAACAAGGCAGAACAAAAGCTTGAGGAGGCCCGTAAAGGCGGCCAGTTTGAACTGGTCAAGCATTGGGAGAGAGAAATCGCGTTCCACGGCTCCGGCCACATGCTCCACTCAATTTTCTGGCCCAACATGTCGCCGAAAGGTGGTGGAGAGCCCGCTGGAGAATTGGCGAAGGCGATAACGCGCGATTTCGGAAGCTTCGAGGCTTTTAAGAATCACTTCCAGGCTGCCGCGACCGCTGTTGAAGGTGGAGGCTGGGGGATCCTTGCTTACCAGACGCTTTCAAACCAGCTGATCATTCTGGGGGTTGAGAAACACCAGAATCTGACGCAGTTTGGGGCAGTCCCCCTTCTGGTTCTTGACGTTTGGGAGCACGCCTACTATTTACGCTATCAGAATCGGCGTGCCGACTACGTCAAGGCCTTTTTTAACGTGATTAACTGGAAGGATGTCGAGCAGCGTTATACGACGGCCAACCAGGCTCGTTTGGAAACCGTTGCAAAATAGCTGAAGAGAATGCGTTGCCCTGGGGCGGGGATTGTTTCTCCGCCCTGTAACTTTCGAGCCGGCAATTCCCCTGTAGCTGCAGGTCAGGGGAGGGCTTTCTTAAATTCGATTCTTCTCGGGAGAAAGTGACCCAGGAAGTATCTGAATCGCCGAAGATCATCCAGATTCCCATTTTCCCTCTACCCTCGGTTGTTTTTTTCCCCAATACACTCCTGCCTTTACATATTTTTGAGCCTCGCTATCGGAGCCTGCCCCCTAAATTCGAACCACCCTGTTGGCTAATGAATTGATGAGAACAGGGATGATATTTTCTCCTGAGCGAGCGAAGGAGAAAATATCGTGGCCAAAAAGGATGGACGTCGGTACACGGCGAAGTTCAAGTT
>JACQSY010000089.1 GCA_016211085.1 Acidobacteriota bacterium
AACTTGAACTTCGCCGTGTACCGACGTCCATCCTTTTTGGCCACGATATTTTCTCCTTCGCTCGCTCAGGAGAAAATATCATCCCTGTTCTCATCAATTCATTAGCCAACAGGGTGGTTCGAATTTAGGGGGCAGGCTCCCTTGCCGTCGCGGTTCATGGTGACACGCAATCGACCTGCGAGATCGGAAGGCGCGCACGGAGCGCCAGCGGAGTAAGCGCTTGTGTGGACTGCGAAGCAGGCAATTCCCACTTGGCTTGCGGGTCTTGGAGTGCGTGCACACGTTGCTTCTCTATCTTGCAAAGCAACGTGTTGCCCCGCGTCCAGAGGCGGCCTCGTGCGGCCACACTCCAAGAGCAGGAGGGCTGTCACTCCTCACGCCTCTGATTCGCTTCTCGCGCTTACTCAATCACAGGAAGAGCGGAAAGAAGACCTTCTTTAAGTCTCAAGCCGGTGACAGTAATTTGCCCATCTCCCACCACTTCCACAACCAGAGTGCCGCCAAATGCACTGATTCCGGCAGTCTGGGCAAAAAAGGCACTTACAAAATCCGCTACGTGCTGCTGCGCCGGCAGGGGGTTCAGGCGCGGATCCAGGATCGCGGCTGCCTCGACACCTGAGTCGTTGCGCAAACGCAGGCGAACCACCGCTGAAGCGCTCCCGACGTTGCCAATGGCGACGCCGGTATCAGTGGCGGCGTCAATTTCGACAGGAATGCTCACTTTCTTGACTGCTTTGGACCCCAAAACTGCGGCCGCCGTCGTCAACCGACCCTCCTGGCGAAACTCGAACGTACCGACTCCCTGCAAAGCGGCCGTGGATTCAAATACCGCCCATCCGGCAAGGGCCGGTCCCACGTTGCCCGTCCTGAGGCGTACTGCGCCTCCGGCGGTGATGGTGACATTGAACTGGCTGCCGGAAACTCCCCCTATGCTGAGAGACCGCGCTGACCCATTCGAGTTGAAAAATTTCAGTCTCCCGCTCACGGCGGTAGTTCCGGTATTGGGAATCGAAAACAGCGTTGAAAATCCTCCACCGTCCGCTACCTGGGCGAAATACAGTTTTTGTGGCTCGACCACTGAGCTTGTTACCGAGGCTGAGTTATTGCTGCTGTCCAATTCACTCTCCGATCCCGCAACCGAGGCTGTGTTGGTGAGGGAGCCGGCTGAGGAGGGCGTGACCGCAATGGTGACGGTGGCGCTCGCTCCTGCAACAAGATCGCCGATGGTGCAGACGATTGTGGCTTCGGATTGGCTACAGCTGCCCTGGGAGGCAGAAGCCGAAACCAAGCTCACCGTTGAGGTCAGCGGATCGGTCACCTTAACGCCGGAAGCAGTGGACGAGCCTTTGTTGCTCACTGTGATCTTGTAGCTAAGCGTGGCGCCCGGGAGAATCACTTCAGGGGAAGCGGTCTTGGAAAGAGACAAGTCAGGTCCCGCAGGCGAAGCGTTCACGGCGAAGCCGGGACTTTCCGTATGGGTGCTGGCGGAAAGTCCCAGGCTGGAGGCGCTGATAACAGTCGACCAGTCGCTTTCAACCAGAAGGCGTGAGAAATCGGTATGGACGGCCCTTCGGATCACCGCAACCGGAGGAGCGCCCCTTGGTATGTGGGCATAAGTCCAGTAGCGCTGGGAGGTGGAATCAAAATGTCCGGACGGTATGCCTCCGGTTTCGTTGGATAAATCGGCAATCTTCGAATAAGTCGCGCGCAAATCAGCGGCGCGCCAAACCGATATGCTGGGCCCATGGGTAAGGTAGAGGATGTATTTGCTTCCATCGAAAAAGATGTCAGGGTCGGAGGCGGACCTGAGCGCGCCGGAGGCACTGATGGTGACTTGCGCCCGGTCCCCGCTATCCAGGGTAAATTGAGATCCGTCGCTGCCGGAAACCTCAGTCGCCGACCCAATTCTTTTCTGGCAAGTCGTCTGGCCCGTGGGACAACCGGCCGGATCACTCCCGGACTGACCATAAAGGAAAAAGAGCACCAGTCGTCCCTGGTCATCCAGGATAAGCGAGGGGTCCACGAATCCATCCGGAACCCCGTTGATGGTCACTCTGGCGGCATCCTCCCGTGTATTGGCAGTGAGGTCGTAGCGCACGACCTCACTGCGCGCGGTGTAAATATAAAGTTTATTTCCCCGCCGGATCACATCGGGGACAGATCCTGCAAAAGGGGTCCAGCCGGGAACGAGCGTCCAGCTGGCGCCATCGTTGCTTTGGGCCAAATACACTTGGTGATTGCGGGGATCCATACAGTTGGTGGCTGCCGAGTCACAAGCGTGAAAGCTCATGAGATACTTCCCGGTGACCGGACCTGTGGTTTGGCCGTTTAACAGCAGACCCGCCAGGATGCAACCGAATGCAAAGCACGCCCCTGAACGAAAACCGACCCCTTCTGAGTTTTTAAGCATGTCTCCTGCCGTTTAATCCCCCCTTTATCGCAGAACTTTGCAGCTGTCAAAGTTCCTGTAAGTACGGTTTATGCCGGCCGGAAAATCCGGGATTTTGCCGTTGCATGGTGGATCGTGGCGAGACACTAACCTCTCCGCTCGGAGTTGGGGTAAAAGCAAGCCAGCCGTAAAATTCAAAAGAGCTGAATGGTCCACGCGCTTAGCGTAGTGGACATTGCAATCCGCTTGGCCCGACGGGCAGGAGTTCCGTTATCACATTAAGAGTTCAGGACGGGGGAGTGGATTCAGATTCTTGTGAGTGGTCAAAACCAGTCAAAGTTGTAGAGCGGATCTTGACCGGGATCGTCTTGATTCGGCTTTCGCCCTGCTGGAGCATCGCGGGGCTCATAGAGCAAGCTGCCGGCAATCGAAAATCATTCTGACAACCCGGTCCGGATTCAGTCTGATGTGAGTGAATCCCCAAACCGGCTGACTGCTCTCGAAGTGCGTTATTTGATTGCGTTCATCAATTGAACGGGTTGTTTACGAACTGCTGGGAGATTCCCCATCGAAGGAGTTTATAGCCCATATGCTTGGTTCGGATCGTTCCGAGGTAACGATTGCAGCGGGGGTCCTCAAGCGCGCAGGCTTGATTGACTATCATCGCGGCACAATTAGAGTACGGGAGAGAGGGTATTGAAGCGACGTCATGTGAATGCCACACACTAACAAGAACGCTTCTTAATCGGTACCGAGAGCAGCTGGCTCGCTAAGTACCCCAGTTCAAATAATCCTTTCTCAAAACTTCAAAACTTGGATGAAGCCGTCCGAGCCGATTGTATTCAGACCCAACGGTGGACTTGCTCCCGCCGAAAACTCGCTGGCGCCGCCGGTCAGTGTTCCACCAACTCGGTTGTTTTGCGGTCGACAAACCCCTGTTCGATTCTCTTCATTTTCTCGACAATACCACCGTACTCAAGCTCGCTGTACGGGAGCATGGCAGAGCCGAAGAACCCTTGGCGTCGGATTTCGGTCGCCTTGCGAGAGACCTTGTCTCGGATGTGATCCCAGTAGGGATGGTCGAACGCGTCCACGGCCTCAGTGAACTTGCCCTGGTGCACGCAAAAAGCCAGGCAACTCACAATCGGCGGGCCATCAAAAAAAGACGTAGGAGTGCTCTTCTTGACCGGCATCAGAGGGCCGGTGTGACTTCCCCGCATGAATCCGGCCACGTAATGCCCGATGCTGAACGGAGACAGGACCTCGCCCGTGGCGGGAAAGGCGCCTTGCACGCGCACCAGCATTACCGGGTCATCCTTGCCAGTGTATTTTCCCGCTATATTGTGCAGCCGGGTCGTGCTGATCGACGCGGCCACCTCTCCGTTGTTGCGGGAACGAACCGACTCCACCACAAATCTTTCGGGATCACGCAGCAGGGCGGCGATATCGTACAGCTCTTCCGGAGCATTCAATTCAATGACCCGGTCGGCTTCGGTGTGGGAAACGTCCATGATGGCAAAGGTGAATCCCCGATTCATTGAGGGAGAAAGGATCAGCCCGGAATTGTGCATGGGATCGGCAAAGCTTAGGTATAATGGCAAATTGTAAGCGCCAGGATCAGTCTTGTCGGCGGCAAACAGCAGGAAAGGCTCATTTGGCCGCTCTTCAAACTCGAGTTCAGCCACGGCCGGTCCCATTCCTTTGACATTGCCGGAGAAGGCGTCTTTTAAGAGGTCCTGTCCCGCTCCGTAGAGGCCTTGTTCTTTGGCGGTCTCCGTACCCGCTACGAAAGCATCCCAGGCCAACTTGTGCACCTTTTCACTGGAAATCCCTTGCTGGTGCGAAAAAAGGATTGCGATGTCATCTCCGGTGCAACCAACGTGAGAGTCGATGATCAAGCCACTGCTCTGATCGGCGACATATTCAGCCACTCTTGCCAGCAGCCTCCTGCTGGGACAAATATGGCCTCCAATGCTTCCGATATCTGCTTTGATAACTGTAACGGTGATTTTCATTTGCTCCTCCGTGAAGAAGTCAGACGACAGGACACCAAACCCCTTGAAATCAAGCAAGACTCAGGCCAACCGGGTTGGCTGGGGCAGCGCGCAAAGCAAGAGGCTGCAGCCACCTTTTAAGTAGGTCAAATCGCCCCAACAAGGTAGTCAAAAGGCGCACTCCACGAAACCGGGGACAGAGACCACGTTTCCTGATTTTTGAAAGAAGCTATTGCCAGGAACCAGATCAATTCGCCGACGAAAAAGAGTCTATCTTGAAAATAGGGAAAAGAGGTCTCTGTCCCTCTTTCCCCCCAATGCTGGGCACTCTCCAAAACTGCAGGTCACTTGTTAGAAAATTGTTAGAGAAGCGTTTTTTGACCCGTCGTGAACTGTAGTTATTTAGACTAAATATTTGATAAACGGCTGGTTGCGGGGGGTGGATTTGAACCACCGACCTTTGGGTTATGAGCCCAACGAGCTACCAGACTGCTCCACCCCGCGTCATCAAGTTATGGGGAAAGGCCCTG
>JACQSY010000097.1 GCA_016211085.1 Acidobacteriota bacterium
ACGGCCTACCCGGGTCACCGCCTTCTGGAAGCAAGCTGATCTCTTTGATTAATGTCACTAGGTTATGTAATACTCGTTAGGCGGCCTTCTTCAACGCTTTTTCACGCAAACGTTCCAAACCAGCGTTAAGTTGAGCCTGCTCAATGGCCCGGTTCAAATTCCGGAAGAATTCCTCTCCCAGATTTCGTTCAGATTCCTCAGCAGAGTTCTCGTAGTAGAAATTGGTGATGAAATCTTCACTCGGTGAGCGAACGTCAGGAGTAATTCCCGAGGTTCGAAGGTTTTCAGGCTGAAGAGGGGAACCATTCGGCCGGTAAAAAAGCTGGGTGGTCAAAAATAATACTGATCCGTCTCCGACGGTAAAGAATTCTTGAACGGAACCCTGGCCGTTGGTCCTCTCACCCACTACTTCCGAAACACGGTGGTCTTGCAGAGCCGCTGCAAAGACTTCGGAGGGCCCGCTGGAGCCACCGTCAACCAGAAGAACGATCGGCAAACCTGAGACCAGGGGTTGGGCTTCAGCCAAATAGGTCTTTTCCTCTTTTCCTCGTGTCGAAACCGTCAAAATCTTGGTGGCCTTCGGCAGGAAAAAGCCAGCGCTTTTTACGGCTTCCTCCAATTCGCCTTCGGAGCTACCCCTGATGTCGATCAGTAAGCCACGGATTTCTGAAGCCTGAAGCATTTTCAGTTTGGACAAAACAGCGTCAGAGGTCCCGGCATTGAAATGAAAGATTCTTAGCAAACCTATCCCGTCCTCGACGATCCGCGCTGTCACATCACTCAGCTTGAGGTTCTCACGGGTCAGTGAAATCTCCGTGGGAGCGGTTCTGCGCGACCGGATCACGTTCATGGTTACCGTGGTTCCTGCCGGTCCAGTCAACAAGCTTTGGGCTTCTAAAAGGCTCATCTGATTGGTGAACTTGTGGTCAAGAGACTCGATCAAATCTCCGTTACGCAAGCCTTCGCGGTCAGCAGGACTGCCCGGGATCACCGAAACCACAAATGCATACCCATATCGTTTGGATAAAATCAGACCGGGCGAAGCAGTTCTTGATTTCTTTTCTTCCTCGATTTTTCGATAAGTCTCCGGATCCAGATAGCTCGAATAGGCATCGAGTGCTTCCATCATCCCGTGGAGCACACCCTTGGCCGCGTGGCTCATGTTCGGCTCTTCCACATAATCCTCGCGAACCTTGTTCAACACATCGGTAAATATAGAAAGGTCCTTATAAGCGTCGTCTCGAGCCGAGACTTTTTCCATGGTGGCGCCGATTAATCCGTAAAACACCACCAGCGCCGATAATACGATCACAAACAGTTTTGCTTTCGCGAACACGTCAAACTTTCCTTTTATTTGATATGGTCCTGGCGGTTGATGGATTAGCGAAACCGCAGGAAGCACGCCCAAGCCGGCAACCCATTCTCTCTTTCAAGGTTCGTTATCTATAATAATACCTGTTCCGCAGACTTTACTTTGCGGTAAAGATTATAACTTAGGAACATACCACCAACAAGCGGCGGTCATCTCAAATCCTTTTGTTTGATTCTGCTTATGAGTCGATGGATGGCGTTAGATGTCGGTTCAAAAACAATCGGAGTGGCTCTCTCAGATCCCTTGAAAGTCATCGTCCGTCCCTTGCTCACCTTAAAACGTGTCGATCTGGAACAGGATGGCCGACGCCTGCTGCAAATGATTTTGGAGCAGCATGTGGAGCGCGTTATTCTGGGTCTGCCTCGACACCTGGGAGGCGAGGAAAGCGAGATGCGGCAGGTAGTCCAACCTTTGGCGGATTATCTACAGGCCCATTCTTCGGTTGTCGTAGAGTGGATGGATGAGCGCCTTTCCACGAAAGAGGCCGAGGAGCTGATGAAAGAAGCACATGTTGAGGTGAAAGCGCGCAGGAGACGTCGCAACGAATTCGCGGCTGCCGTCATTTTGAAGAGATATATGCAAGAACGCTCCACATGAGCCGCAAGTTGATTTTTCTGGTTCCAGCTGCAGTCGTCCTGGCGCTTTTGCTCAGCGTTGCTTTGTATCTGTACGTTCCTTACCGAGGCTTCTCCCAAGGTGAGAAGTTCATCCTGATTCCGCCCAAAGCGCATTTAAGTCGAATCGCTCGCCTGTTGGAGCGTGAAGGAGTGGTCCGCTCAGCTTCTGTGTTCACACGATTTGTTCAAGTCCGCTATTGGAGGAGGAGTGCCAAGGCCGGCGAATACCGGTTTACCGAGGCCTTGAGCACCGCCGCGGTGGCCGTCAAGTTGGTGCGGGGCGACATTTTCTACCACCGGGTCACCATCCCCGAGGGATTAACCGGGGTGGAAATCACCCTGTTGCTGGCCCGGGCCGGCCTGGGTAGCGAGCAGAAATTTCGCGAGGCATTTCGCAATCCAGCACTGATAGCCCAGCTTGATCCAAAAGCAAAAAATTTGGAAGGATACCTGTACCCTGATACTTACTTTTTTACACGCGCCAGCAAGGAACAGGAAATCATCAACACGCTTGTAGAGTCTTTTCGAAAAGTCTGGTCTGAAGAGCGTCAGAAGCTTGCCCGCCAGAGAAACACGACGGTGCGAGAGGTTGTCACACTGGCTTCTTTGATCGAAAAGGAGACCGGATTGGCTGAGGAGCGGTCGCTGGTTTCGGCTGTCTTTCAAAACCGTCTGCGGCAGAATGTCAAGCTAGCCTGCGATCCTACGGTCATTTATGCCGTGAGCCTTATTAAAACCTTTGATGGCGTTATCAACCAAAGTGATTTGAGAATCGACTCCCCCTACAATACGTATCTATATCCAGGACTGCCTCCCGGCCCCATCGCAAACCCCGGGGTGGCCTCGATCGACGCAGCGCTCAAGCCTGCCGATGTGGACTATCTTTACTTCGTGTCCCGCAACGATGGCTCGCATATTTTTTCAAGCAGCTACCAGGACCACTCCCGGGCCGTTCGCCAGTACCAACGGTAGTCAGCGTAACCCATGATTTTTCCAAAATTATGTGTCGATGACCGCGGTACAATTGGTAGTAGACATATGCTAAAGAGTTGCGCCCTCTGGTTGGTTTTGATTTTGTCGTTTGCCTCGGTGCCGGCCCAGGTTGTGAACGACGCCGCAGTCCCCCCTCCTTTGAGGATTCATGTCCCGTTTGAAGCGGCCTGGACACGGATACTGGAACTTCTGCGCGATCAGCGGAAACTTCCTCTGGCGACTGTAGATCGCGCTAATGGCAAAATAATCACCCGTTTTTTTGACTACAATTCAGGACCACTGACCGGGAGTCATATTGCAAAAATAGGCCATAAGCCGGAGTTGATCGAAGCAGAGTGGGTCCGTGTCCAGTACCAGGTGGAAATTCTTCTGGAAATTGTCCAGGCCAATGAGCTCCTGCTGACGGTCGACGCCAATGTCCGGGCCTTGAAGCGCCCTTTCATCGGAGAAGAAACTTGGGTGGATATTCCCAGCAACGGCCAATTAGAGGAGGAACTCCTCACCGAGTTCGGCCGGATGGTTTTTGGTCAGAATTTTAGTTTGAAGGAACCGAAGAAAGGATTCTGGCAGCGAGAACCGGCTTATGTGCCTGAAATGCAAGAGCGCCGCCGGCCGGTGGTGGGTCCTGAGCGCGTCCCCTGACCAGCGGTTGGGCACCTTTCAGGAAAAAATCAGGCACAAGTTGACAAGATGAATCCCAAAACGGTTCAAATCCTGGACCATTTACTTTTCTACTCTTTGTGGGTGTTTCTGGCCTTCTTGGCCACAGCAGTTTTATACATCTACCGGCGCAGGAGGAAAAAAGGCACCTCCAGCTCTTTATTCCGCAGCCTGGCGCGGGCTTCACTGTTGTCGCTCGTGCCCGCGGTTCTATTTTTTGTTTTCATCGGTTTTGTGCCTTTAGGAGATTTTGAGAATTTTGCCTGGAACGGTTCAGCACCAACCGCGCCTCTGCGCCTGACCGCACTGGTCCATGAACGCTCCTATGAAGGATTTAATCTTACAGGTGAGGTATGGAACCAGACGGACCAGGATATACCCTCTCTTACAGCGGTGGTTCAGATATGGCGCTCCGAACGAGAACTTCTGGACGAAGTAAATGCTCCGGTCATTCCGCAACCCTTCCCCAGTGGAAACGCGGGATCATTCAGCATTGTGTATACTAAAAACTCCCCATTCCTGTACGGATATAGCGTGTTTTTTGCAGACGGAAGCGGGCGAAAAATTCCCCATATTAAAGGATTTGATGTTCATTAAAAGCTGGCTCATTAATTCACGCACCCGGCACCTACTCACCCTGGTTCCCTTCTTAAAAAAATACCGGACACAGATTACGATCGGCATTTTTATGGTGCTGGCTACCAACATTGCCGCCATGGTGGCGCCGTGGGTCCTGAAGCGGGCAGTGGACCACCTTTACCACGAGATCAGTCGCGAGCTTCTCCTGTACTATTCCGCTCTGGTGGTGTGCGCAAGCGCCGTGGAAGGTTTTTTCCGCTTTCAGATGCGGCGTATTCTTATTGGTGTCTCACGTTATCTGGAGTACGACCTCAGAAACCATCTTTTTGCGCATCTGCAGCGGCTTACCCCTCGCTTTTATCAGCAATATTCCACGGGAGATATCCTCTCGCGCGCCAGCAACGATCTCAGCGCGGTGCGCATGGTGCTAGGTCCGGGGATCATGTATTCGGTCAACACAGTCTTTACCACCATTTTCACCATCACCCTGCTGTTAAGCATCAGTTGGAAACTGACTTTTCTAACACTGCTTCCACTTTTTGCCGTCACCTATTGCGTAAAGTATTTCGGGCGCAGCATTCACCAGCGTTTTGAGAGTATCCAACGACAGCTGGGATCCATCACGACCCTCACTCAGGAAAATGTTTCCGGCATCCGAGTGGTTAAGGCTTACAACCAGGAGAACGCGTTTATTGAACGTTTCAAACAGGCCAACCAGGACTTCATGCATCGCAGTCTCTCGCTGGTGCGGATCTGGGGTTTGTTTTACCCCCTGCTCACGCTCCTTTTGGGCGTTTCCGCCGCTTCCCTGTTGTGGTATGGCGGCCGCCAGGTTGTGCAGGGTTCCATCACGCTCGGAGATCTAGTGGCATTTATGTCCTATCTGGCCATGTTGACCTGGCCGACTATCGCTCTGGGTTGGGTTATCAATATTTTTGAACGCGGCTCCGCCTCCATGGGACGGATCAACGAACTGCTGGATCACCAGCCGGAAGTTCTCGAAGGAGGCTCCAAGGAAACTCTGGCACGACTTAAGGGAGACATCAATATTCGCAACCTGAGTTTTTCTTACAATGGCTTCCCCGTGCTCAGGAATGTTGATCTACAGGCGCGGGCTGGAGAAACCATCGCCATTGTAGGAAGCACGGGAAGCGGCAAAACTACGCTGGTGAATTTGTTATGCCGCCTTTACCCCGTAGAACGTGGAACCATCTTTATTGATGGGATCGACATTAACGACATTCCTTTGTCCATTTTGCGCAAAAATATCGGATACGTTCCGCAGGACACTTTCCTCTTCTCGGAAACCGTAGCCGAGAACATTGCCTTTGGAAAGCCGGAAAGCTCTCGTCTTGACGTGGAGAATGCCGCGCACATCAGTAACATCTGGCCCGAGATCCAGCACTTTCCAAGGAAGTTCGAAACCTTCGTGGGTGAAAGAGGTATTACGCTCTCAGGCGGGCAAAAGCAACGCATTGCCATCAGCCGCGCGCTGCTGGTGGATTCACCCATCCTGATTCTCGATGATGCGCTCTCCAGCGTCGACACCTACACTGAAGAGCAGATTCTGCGGAAGCTTTCCGGTGAGCTTAAGAACCGCACGGCTTTGTTGATCTCGCACCGGGTTTCTACCGTTAAGATGGCCGATCAGATCATAGTGCTTCAAGAGGGCCGCGTGGTCGAACGCGGAACTCATGACGAGCTTCTATCGGCCGGAGGATTCTACGCCGACCTCTACCAGAAACAACTTCTTAGAGAGGAACTAGGAGTCGAATGACCTCTTTTCATGAGGAGGAAATACTCGGTAAGGCGTATGACAAGCGCCTGGCCCGGCGATTATTGGGTTATCTCTATCCCTATCGCCGGGTGGTGCTGCTTTCTGTTTTCTTTTTGCTGGTGGTGTCCGCTTTGCAGCTTGCAGGCCCTTACCTCACAAAGGTGGCCATCGACCGCTACATACGGACCGGAAATATCCAGGGTCTAAATGGCATTGCACTTCTTTTCCTTGGGGTACTTCTGGCGCAGTTTTGCTTCGCTTTCGCACAAACGTATCTGATGAACTGGACCGGTCAGAAAATCATGTATGACCTCCGCGTCCAGATCTTTACTCACATTCAAAAACTTCACGTCGGCTATTTCGACCGCAACCCCGTAGGCCGGATCATTACCCGAGTCACCACCGATGTGGATGTTCTCAACGAACTCTTTACCTCGGGCGTTATCAGCATCTTTGGCGACATTTTTACTCTGGCCGGAATTGTTTTGATCATGCTGTGGCTGAACTGGAAACTGGCCCTGGTAAGTTTCTCGGTCATTCCTGTGCTCTTCGTCGCCAGCATCATTTTCAAGGTCAAGGTCCGGGATTCGTATCGATGGGTACGCACTTGCGTGGCCAAAATGAATGCCTTCCTGCAGGAAAACATTACCGGGATGTCGGTGGTTCAAATTTTTGTGCAGGAGAAACGTAAGTTTCAGCAATTTGATGAGCGAAATCGCGAACACCTGGATGCTAACCTGCAATCCATTTTTTACTACGCCGTTTTCTATCCTGCGGTGAATCTCATCGGGGCTTTGGCGATCGCGCTCATCCTTTGGTACGGAGGAGTGCAGGTGCTGGCGGGAGTTTTAACGCTTGGCTCTCTGGTCGCGTTTATACAGTACTCCGAACGTTTTTACAAACCTATCAGTGATCTCAGTGAGAAATTCAACATCCTTCAAACCGCCATGGCCAGTTCCGAGCGAATTTTCCGGCTTCTGGACACGCAACCGGCCATTTCGCCTCCTCTTCACCCGGTAAGACTCAAAAGCTTAAAAGGCAAAATCGAATTCCGGAATGTTTCTTTCGCCTACAAAGAGGACACACCTGTGTTGCGGAACATCAGCTTTTCCGTAGCGCCGGGAGAAAAGGTTGCCATCGTTGGGGCTACGGGATCAGGCAAATCGACATTGATCAACCTGCTTTGTCGCTTTTATGACGTGCAAAGCGGGGAGGTTAGGATTGATGACACTCCCGTCACCCATCTCGATCTTGACCAGCTTCGCCAATCCATCTCCATTGTGTTGCAGGACGTCTTCCTTTTCAGCGGAACTATTGAGGAGAACATCCGTTTATGGGAACGTCCCATTGAACGTAAACAAGTGGAGGATGCCTCGAGATGGGTTCACGCCGATCATTTCGTGCAGCGGCTTGCTTCAGGCTATGACGAACGTGTGGCAGAGCGGGGTAGTTCGCTTTCGGTGGGCCAGAGACAGCTCCTGGCGTTTGCCCGTGCCCTGGCGCATGATCCCAAAATTTTGGTGCTCGACGAAGCCACCTCGTCCGTGGATACAGAAACCGAGCTATTGATTCAGGACGCCCTCGAAAAGCTGATGAAGGGAAGAACCGCGGTAGTGATCGCTCACCGGCTTTCCACCATCCAGAATTGTGACCGGATCCTGGTGCTCCACAGAGGACAATTGATCGAGCAGGGATCCCACCAGGATCTGCTGAAGTTGCGCGGTGTCTACTACAAGCTTTTCCAGCTACAGTACCGGGATCAGTTGGCTTCGCCGCGCCTGTTTGCACCCGACCTCCGTGCCTCCGTCGGAAACCCAGGGTAAAGTTTTTTAAGAGCACTGCATCGAGGGTTGCCGAAAAGCGTCATCAGAGGCACGCCCAAAAGGAGCGCTCTGCGGTTTAGCCCGCGCCGTCCTGATGCGGGCGACAATCCCGCCGTATCCCATGCAGCGAGCTTTTCCAGGGCCGTCGCAGCAAAACGGGATTCTTGTGGAATAGTCTTCCTGCCGCGCATTGTATCGGCGAGCTATCGCGCTCCCTTCCCGGTAAAAACCACCGGGATGGTTTTCAGGATGATGCGCATGTCCAGCCAGAAGGACCAGTTATCGATGTACTGGAGGTCCAATTCCATCCACTCATCAAAATTGATGTCGTTGCGTCCGGAGACTTGCCAAAGGCAGGTGATTCCCGGTTTAACGCTCAGCCGCCGCCGTTGCTTTGACGAGTAGTGGCGCACTTCTTCCGGCAGGGGAGCACGCGGGCCGACCAGACTCATCTCACCCTTGATCACATTCCACAGCTGAGGTAGTTCATCCAGGCTCGATTTGCGCAACCAGCGGCCTACGCGAGTAACCCGGGGATCATTGCGCATCTTGAAAACCGGCCCGCCCATCTCATTCAGATGCTTAATCTCCCAAAGGCGGTCTTCCGCCCCTTGGATCATGGTGCGAAACTTGATCAGAGTGAACTTGCGTCCATAAAGACCGCATCGAGTCTGTCTGTAGAAGACCGGCCCTTTAGTGGTGGCTTTTACCAGAATCGCCAGGAACAAAAAAAGCGGCGAGAGAAGGATCAACAGAAATAAGCCGATAGTACAATCCAGGACCCGTTTGGCTGCAACAGAAAGCGCATGATCGGGAACAGCCGACAAGGTAATCAGCGGAAGGTCGCCCAGATATTCCAGCGACAGTTTCGAAATAGAGATAGGGAAAAAGTCTGCGACCAGGTGCGTGCGAATGCCCAGGTCCTCGCAAAGCCGTATGGTTTCCTCCAATGTGGTCAAATCCTTAGTTTGGGATCCCACAAACAAAACCTCGTCGACCACGATGCTCTCGTTTAAAAGCTGCGGCAGTTCATCCAAGACACCCAACACGTTCAAGTCCCTATCGTTGGCATGCTCCGGTCCGTATGCCACGTAGCCCACGACGTGATAGCCCCATTTTTCGTATTGTTCGAGTGCCTTTCCGATGCGGCGTGCGCCACGGTCTGTGCCCACGATTAAAAGCTTGATTTGCGTATGCTCACTGGTGTTGCGGCTGCGCAGCAACCACTGAAGCAACAGCCTTTCAATCCCGAGCCATACGCCGGCCAGGATCAGAAAGACGAAAAACACCGGACGGCTGATTTGCAGCTGAAAAGTGAAAAAGAGAAAGGCGCCCGACACACCGGTGAGCACAAGGAACTGGAGCGCTCGACCAAACTGAACCAACAGTGGGAATTGGAGCACGTTGGAATAGCGCTGCGTTATGCCCAGCAGAAGGCTCCAGACCGGAAGAAAGATAAGATAACAAAATAAATAATCGCGAAACGGCAGCAGCTGGGGATTGAAGTAAACCGCCAGGCCCTCCGGGGCAAAACGAACCAGATAAGAGCGCAGCGAGTATGCTCCATAGAGTGCCGGCAAACCGGAAAGCGCGTCCCCAAGATAAAGCATGCTTGCGTAAAGGCGGTAATGGCGATGAAACATGTGCCTTAAGAATCCAGAAACTTCCTTACCGAGTCAATGGCGAATTCTTCCCCTTGACTGTTGCAAACAAGAGCAAGGTGCTTGTTCTCAAAGACCTCATCGAGGAAATTGGAAAAATTTCCCTTCTTTGATCGCGCCTCACTTAACTCATCTTCCGTGACATTGAATCAGGTCACCTTGGGGACAACGGGTTAGAGGGTGCTCCTAAGATATAATTGAAATTGGAACGTTTTTTGCTCCAGTGTCTTGCGAGGTATGGGGACACTAGCCTATAGGATTTTCCAGCCGGGTGTCCAGCGGTTGAGTCACCTTCCCCTGCACCCCCGTTTGAAGCCCATTCTAATCCGCTCGTTAATTTTGGCAACTGTGTGTCTGTTGATTGCTTACGAGGCGCGCACCTCGGCCTTGCAGTCTCGCATTTTCCATTACTACGCAGGCAAGCTGGATTACAAATTAGGCACGGGTGCAAGCCCCAGTATTGTTTTTCCCGGAAAGGGTCCTTTTGACGGGCAGCGCGGATACTCGATGATTCCCGAATTTCAAAAGCGGCTACAAGAGCGCGGCTTCCGCGTTGTAGCTCAGGCACGTTTCTCCCCAGAGCTTTCCCGTATGGCCCGTTGGGGAATAATTCCGCCTTACCAGGAACGTCCGATCACGGGGCTGATCATCACAGGAGAGCGGGGGGTTTTGTTTCATGACTCGCGGCGTACCGATCTTCTCTTCAGCAGTTTTGACGCGGTGCCTCCGCTGATCATCAAAACTTTGCTTTTTATTGAAAACCGCGAACTGCCCAAACCAGCCGATCCTCGGACCAATCCAGTGGTGGAATGGGACCGGCTCGCAAGAGCGGGTTTTCTTTACGCTGGCAACAAGCTGGGACTTCCGATCTCTGTGGAAGGAGGGAGCACCCTGGCAACCCAGCTGGAAAAATACCGCCACTCGGAGAGGGGACGAACCTCATCAGTCGGCGACAAGGCGCGCCAGATGTTGAGCGCCAGTTTGAAAGTGTATCGTGAAGGGCCCGACACGCGTCCCAAGCGGCGTCAAATCATTCTCGATTACTTGAACACGGTTCCGCTTGCTGCCGGGCCGGGCTACGGAGAAGTTCATGGCCTTGGAGAAGGTCTTTACGCCTGGTTCGGTCTGGATCTCGCGGAAGTTATGTCGCAGCTATCTTCCCCAGCCGACACCCCGCAGAAAGCCAAGGCATACCGATATCTCTTGACGCTGCTGGCTTCTATTCGTGGTCCATCTTACTACTTGATCCAAGACCCCAAGGCGCTGGAGAAACGCGTCACCGATTACCTCCGGCTGCTCTCTGAAGCCGGTGTGATTTCTCCTGCTTTTGCAAAGCAGGTTCAAGCCGCTCCGGTCAAATACCTTCGCTCCGCTCCCTCACCGCGAGCTTATTCTTTTGGCGAGCAAAAGGCTGCAAATGCCATCCGCATTAACCTGATGGAACTGCTCGGACTGCACAGCTTTTACCAGCTGGATCGACTTCACGTCGAGGTGGAGAGCACTCTTGACGTGCACCTCCAGTCAAAAGTAAACCAACTCTTCAAGCACTTAAAAGAACGCGAGTTCATTCGAACCAAGGGTCTGGGCGAGGAAAGACTGCTCCAGTCCGGCGACCCATCGCAGGTGATCTATAGCCTGATGATGTTTGAAAGGACCAGCCGTAGAAATTTGTTGAGGGTTCAGGCGGACAGCCTGGATCGTCCTTTTGACCTGAACCAGGGAATGAAAATGGAATTGGGGAGTACCGCCAAGCTTCGAACCCTGGCCCACTATCTGGAACTTCTCACAGAACTTTACGTAGAGATTCGCCACCGTTCCATGAGCAATTTCCACCGCCCCCCCTTGCCGTCAGACCCCATCACTGCCTGGGCCGTGGAGACTCTGAAGGCGGAGCCTTCACAGGGGCTGGAAGAGTTTCTGGAGAAGGCCTTACAGAGAAGATATTCAGCGTTTCCCGGTGAGGCGTTTTTCACGGGCGGCAGTGTTCATTACTTCAGCAACTTCGATCCCAAGCACAATGACCTGCGAATGACGCTAGAGAACGCTCTTCAACATTCCACCAACCTGGTTTTTATACGCCTGATGCGTGATCTGGTGCGCTTTCACGTGGCGCGTCTGCCTTATGACGCTGAAGCAGCCTTAAACGATCCGCGCGAGCCTGTGCGCGCAGCGTTGCTGGAGGAGATCGCGCAAAACGAGTCCAGGACAGTACTTTTAAAGGCCTACCAGACATACCAAGGACTGAATAAAAAGGACCTGGTGGGGCGCTTTCTGGGCACGCGGGCATCTTCTCAGCGTTCGCTGGCGATGCTTTTTTATGCCATGCACACGGATGCTGATCAACGCCGCCTCGCTGCATGGCTGCGTTTTTTTCACCCTGAGATTTCCGACCTGGCGCTTTCCGGTTTAGCAAAGGCCTACGGAAACCCACGCCTGAACATCGCCGACTTCGGTTACCTGCTGGATCGCCATCCGCTGGAACTGTGGTGTGCTCTGGAACTGCTGCGCAATCCCCAGGCAACCTTCGCGGAAATTCTTGGGCGCAGCGCAGAACCGGTTCGCATTAGCAACCGGTGGCTTTTTCAGGAGCGTAACCGGAAGGCTCAGGATCTGCGTTTGAAGATTCGCATCGAGCAGGACGCGTTTGAGCGGATGACCCCTTACTGGAAGCGGATGGGGTTTCCTTTTGAGCGGCTGGTTTCTTCGTATGCTACCGCGATTGGCGGTTCTTCAGACCGGCCGGCTGCGCTGGCTGAGATGATGGGCGTGATTGTGAATGACGGCTTGCGGCTGCCTACATTGCACCTGACGCAGCTCCGTCTGGCTGGAAGCACCCCTTATGAGACGGTCCTTGAGCCTGCTTCCTCTGTCGGAGAGCGGGTCATCCCGGCGGTTGTGGCGCGTACGCTTCGCTCGGCCCTGGCAGGAGTGGTCGAGCATGGGACCGCCCGGCGACTGGCCGGCGCATTCTTTACTCCCGACGGCCGCAAAGTCATTTCCGGGGGAAAGACCGGCTCTGGCGACAACCGATTTGAAAAATTCTCCCGCAGCGGTTATGTCCTTTCATCACGTCCAGTGAACCGGACTGCTACCTTTGTTTTCTACATTGGTGAGCGTTACTTCGGAGTTGTGACCGCCTATGTTCCGGGAAAGGAAGCGGAAGAATACCGCTTCACGAGTGCGCTACCGCTCACTGTCCTGAAGCTGCTCGCCCCGGAAATTAACGAGCGGCTTTCCTCCGAGTCATGGATTCAGCCCAGCCCTCATCGACTCCAGCAGGCTCAAAAGGATCCCCAACCTGCCCAGCAGGGTCATTGGGTTCGGCTTGTGAATACGCCGCAGATTCACACGGGCGCTCTGCCGCGCCTGGTGACAAAACCCCGGGTGACCGAGGCCACCCAAAAGATTCAGCTTACCTCCGCACCTGAGCTCGCCGAGCCCTCACCAGTCGAGGCAGATCCGGTTGAAACTCCGCCTTCCCAAGATCTGGTAGAAGCTGCCCATCAGGAAGGTTAAAAAATGATCTATGCTTCCGCTGCTCATGGCAATGATTGCTTGACCTGACATAAGTAAACGCGCCTCAGCGGCTGGCGCCAGATCTCCAACTTCTTCTCATTCAGGATGTTGTATTTTTTTGTACTGGTCCTCAAACCGTGCCATCACTTCCTTTGTTATCGGACCGACACGGCCTTCGCCAATCAGGCGGTCATCAACCTTGGTAATCGGCATGACATGCATGCTGGTCGCGCTAATGAAGATTTCGTCATATAGATCCAGGGCGACCGGAAGCGGGGCCTCGGTTACCGGATGATCGCTATCGCGCATTATCTGTACGATTATGTCGCGTGTTACGCCCGCCAACACCTCGGCGGCGACAGCGGTTAGCAGTTTTCCGCGGTGAACTGCGAAAAGACTGCTTCTCGACCCTTCCGTCAAGTACCCGTTGTGATGCAGCAATCCTTCCAAGGCCCCCGCTCGTACTGCCGCTCGCCGGGCCAGGTAATTTATCAACCCATTAAGGCTCTTGCAGGTGGGCAATGCACGCTGGCCTTCATACAGCACGGCTGAAGCTCCCTCCTGATAAAGAGTCTTCGAATAGGTAGGCAATGGCATTGCCTGCATGGCAATCAGGGGAGGGGCACCCCCGTCGGCACCTAAAGCCAGAATTCTCAAAGTCCAGGTCGCCTGCGGATCTACCTCCAAGAGTTGAGTAAACCAGCAAGCCAGCGTGGCGACATCCGTCTCCAGTTCCAACTCGATTATTTGAGCAGATTGGAGAAGTCGCCGCAGGTGCTCTTCTAAACAGAAAGGGCGCCCTCGATCAATCTTTACGGTCTCATAGACGCCAAAGCTCGCAAGAAATGCGGCGTTGAACAGAGAAGTTTGGGCCTCCTCGGCACGTAATCGTTCGCCATTGACCACTACGTACTTGAAGATGGGAGAATTCAATTCGTTCATGCGAATCTTGAGTCACTATGCGGTAAGTTGCAACAATGGCCCCTCTTCCCTGAGCCTTTCGACCGCTCTCCTGAGACGACGCAAGCCTTCCTGAATCGTCTCCTCCGGGGCCGAGCAAGAAGTTCGCACGTAATGCTTCCCTCCAGATCCGAATGAACCGGTCCCTGGTGAAACGTAAACACGCTCACTTAAAAGGCAGTGTTTCGCGAAGCTTTCCGGGTCGAGGCCGAGGTCTGCGATGTTGACCCAGCAATAATAGGTTCCGTCAGGAAACTGGCAGTGGAGACCGTCGATCGCATTGATTCCGTCCACGAGAATGTTCATTTTGCGTTTATATTCGGCAACGTTCTTGTATACCGAATCCTGCGGTCCGCACAGCGCGGCAAGTGCCGCGTGCTGGGCAATTGAATCGAGCCGAATTGTATTGAGGGCGTTGGTTGCTCGTACCGCTAGCATCAAATGAGAGGGCACCATTCCATAACCGACTCGCCAGCCAGTCATGGCATAACCTTTGGAGAGACCGTTTATGGTGATGGTGCGCTCATGCATTCCAGGCAGAGAACCAATGCTGAAATGGGGGATAATCCCGAAATTGATTTTTTCGTAAATTTCATCGGAGACGACCAGCAGGTCATGCTTTATGGCAAGTTCCGATATTGCTTCCAGATCTTCGCGCCTGTGCACTGCACCGGTTGGTCCGTCAGGAGTCGTGATTGCAATGATCTTGGTCCGGGAAGTAATAGCGGCTTTGACCTCGTTTGGATCAAGATGAAAACGGTGCTCCTCCCGGAGCGGGACGAATACCGGGGTTCCACCCCAAGCCACTGTATTGGCCTGGTAATAGGTATCGGGAGTACCCATAACGACTTCATCGCCAGGACCCACGAAGGCCGCAAACACCTGAGCGATGATCGCGTGGCACCCCGACGAAACAATGAGTTCCGAGTCCGGGTCCGCTACAATGCCGTTGTCGCGTTTGAGCTTTTCCGCGATCGCGACCCTGAGCGGCCGCAGATTCAAATAATGGGTTTCGCCGGCGTCAATCGCTTGCTTGGCAGCTGCTCTGACGTGGTCTGCGGCGACAAACCCTACATCGCCTTCGCTGAGCTGGACCACATCTTTCAAGCGCGACACCAGGTCGCTCAAGCTGCCGGGCACCGCATTACTGTAGCTGATCCACCTTCGCACATTGGGGATCAGCAGTTCGCGTACTCGTTCGGGAACAGCTTTTTCAAATTCCATTTTTTAGGCTCCTATAATTCAAGTCAACGCGGGGACCCTGCTTACTGAATGTCTTTTTTATTTTTCAAGGCATTACGCAGCTCTGCGGTTTTTTCTTCATCGACACAATCCCCAGTCAGAACCACGCCGTACTCACTGCGTGCCGCTTCTGTTGAGACAAGTTCATTTTGTATGTCCTGCAAAACCAATTTCGGGTCCCGCTCAAGCGGTGAGCCCCAGCCCCCACCTCCACCACTCTGAAAAAACACGATCTCACCGCCGTCGAGCGGCCCCATGAAATGCCCGTCTACCTTGAATCCCTTAGGAGAATCGAAGTAAACAATGGAATAGTTGCCCCGACCTGGGGCGCCGCCGGCATATCCTTTTAAAGCGTACCTGGTACTTTTTTGGATCCAGATGTCGTGCATCACCGGACTCGCAACTCCGTATGGTGTGCGTTGCATGTGAAAAGCAGGGGCGCCTCTCCATTTGCCGGGGGCAGCGCCATCCATGACATATTCCCCCTGAAGGTAAAGCAGAGGATATTTGGTTTCCATCTGCTCCATTGACTCCATTTGGACTGCGCTTACCGGGGCTGCCCAGCCACCCCAACCATCACATCCCAGGGCTCCTCCGGTGCTGATGGGTGAACCGTTATAGTCGTAGGTCACAAAAAAGCTCTGATAGCGCGGGTCCATACCCCAGGCTCCGAAAATACACAAGTCCAGCGATATGGTTCCCACCCGTTCGGGAGCAAGTTTAGCCAGGGCGTTCATCATTGCTTCGCCGATATCCGCGCCTATGCAGATTGTGGCGATCGCGGCAGGAGCAGGAGAGTGGGGATTCACTACCGACCCTTCCGGCAGTATGGTGCGGATGGGACGGAAAAATCCGGAATTGACGGGAATGTCCGGGCAGAGCGCCGTGAAGGCCATGAAAACATAAGAGAGAGTGTTCCCTGGAACACTGTTAATCAGGCCTTGAGTCTGTGGATGAGAGCCGGAAAAGTCGACCACAATTCCGTCCCCTTGAACAGTGATCTTCACATTTACGTTGATATCTTTTTGACCGTGAAAATCCGTATCCAGCACACTTTGTCCGCTATACGTTCCGTCCGGCCATTTGCTGATTTCGTTCCTGAATTTCCTCTCACTGGCGTCAAGGATGTAGTGGACCGCCTCGAGCACGATGTCGAAGCCATATTTGGCAACCAGACGCTGCAAGCGGTTCTCCCCGACCCTGCAACTGCCGATCATGGCGTTCAGGTCACCTTCGTAAATGTGCTTCAGACGGGTATTGGCTACCAGCATTTGCCACACGTCGCGTCGTAGCTCGCCTTTTTCGTAAACCTTCAAAGGGGGGAATCGAAATCCTTCCTGATGTACTTCGGTTGCCATTGGGTTAGCGCTTCCCGGGTAGGGAGCTCCCACGTCCAGAAAGTGGCCACGTACCGAAGGGAAGAATATCGGCTTGCCCTGATAGAAGACCGGCTTGAGCATGGTGTAGTCGCAAATATGAGTGCCGCCATGGTATGGGTCGCTGACGAGAATCACGTCCCCGTCGTTCAAATCACCTTTGAAATATTTCAAACACTCTTTTACCGAGGAAAAGCAACCATAGAGGTGAACAGGCATGCTGTTGGCGCGTGAGATCAGATTTACTTCTTCGCCGTCGTAATAAAACACTCCGGCAGAGCAGTCGTGGGCCTCATTAAACATCACACTCATCGCCGAGCGAATCAGAGTCCGGAAGATCTCCGAGGCAACCGTCTCCATGTAATCCCGGATTACCTCACATGTGATTACATCAACCATTGCTGTCCCTGTTTACTTAGCTCCTGGGGTCCGCCGGTCCCTTCCACGGATTTCTTGAACGTAACTCGTTATCCAGATCAGAACGAATTGAACCCTCGTCGCGCTCTGAGGGACTGCCCCAACCGGCGCCCCCACCCATACGAATCCGCACTGTCTCGGAGGTCACCTCATGCTGCCAGAGAACCCCACCGTTCACTTTCTCATTTCTTATACTCAACTCGTTACAACCTCCGTTTTCACCTTGAGCGACCGATTCAGCAGTGTGAATACGACCTTCAATGACGGCATTGATCAACGTGGTATCCTGGAACTCGAATTCAGCAACCGTGCCAAATCCACCCCGCCACCTGCCATCACCTGCCGAATCGGGTAATAGCTCCAGCTGCTTTACGCGAATCGGCTTCTCCATCTCCACCAACTCTACGGAGGGTGTTCGGGAACGCGAGAAAGGTCCGGGGGTTCCCCAGCCTTCGAGACCTCGCGTGCCTCCAGCTCCGCCTTGGAGAAACATATGCAGCGGGAACACCTCCCCCTTTTCCGGCCACTGAGCTTGCACCATCAAAAATTTTGGGGCCAGGCTGGCCAGCCGATCAGGAAACATCTTGACGATAGCCTGAGTGACGGCTGAAACAATCTCAGTCCCCACGTGGAAAGGACCCCATCCGACAGGGGCGGGGAACACTGGATGGACAACAGTTCCCTCCCGCGTGCGAATCTCCAGGTTTCGCAAAAGCCCGCTGTTTATGGGGAGCTTCCCTCCGAGTAATACATAGACGGGAACCAGCGCACAGCTCACTGTATTGGCGCGCGTGCTATTCACAAAGCCGGCGCTTTGCTCCCGTGATGCTGAAAAATCCAGGACGGCTTTTCCTGCTTTCACTTTCAGCGCCACATGAAGGCGGAGCTCTGATGATGACCGCGCATCATGATCCAAAACGGATTCCCCGATAAACTCTCCTTCGGGCCATTTCTGCATCTCCGACTCGAGTTGGGCTTCTGAGTATCGGATGCAATACAGCATTCCCTGCCTTAGATTCTCTTTTCCATATTTACGCGCCATCTGCTCCAGTCGAAGTTTCCCAATTTCCAGCGCCGCCAGCATACTGCAAAGATTGAGACGGAAAGCATCGGCGAAACGGCTGTTCATCACAACCGCGTCGACCACATCGCCGGCCATTTTCCCTTCCCTGATGATCTTGACCGGCGTGATGCGCGAACCTTCCGCCCAAACATCATCGGCAAATGGGAAATATCCACCCGGAACCTGTCCGCCAATATCTGGAAAATGAGCACGGCAGCTTAAATAGCCCAGGCTGTCACGCTCGTAGAAAAAAGGCGTGATCGCCATAAAGTCCTGAACATGGGAACCCCCGCTGTATGGGTCATTAGTAAAAACCACGTCACCCGGTTTAATAGCAAATTGAAACATGTCCTGGATATTGGCCGCCGTTTCACTGACCGCACCGAGGTGGAGCAGATTGTCCATCACCACCACCTCGCCACGCTCCAGCACTACACCGTTAGAGTAATCTCTCTCTTCTGTGATTTCGGGTGAGACTGCATTGCGAGACAGCGTCGTTCCCATGTCGGCCACCGTGGCTATGAGCTGGCTTTTTATGACCTCACCAAGAATGGGGTCAGATTTATTCGCCATGAGTTTCTACGTGACGACCTCTACAACGTAATTCATGTACTGGTCCAATAGAGCTTCCTGCTTGGGGAAAATGACGATATTGGTCCATGGCTCTTCAATAATTGCCGGACCGCCGATCAAATTGCCTGGTTCCACTTTCTCTCCGTCATAGATGGGAACTTCAATAAAGCCCGTCTCTTCAAAATAAACCTGACGCTTCCCCTTCAATGCCTTTTCAGGGTTCTCTCCTTGGAAAGAGATGCTGCGAAAATGCACTTCTTCGCACAGACCGATCATATCCAACCTTAAGTTAACGATCTCGGGCGGTTCATCGGGCCGGTTGAAAGCGTACAGTTTGTAGTGCAACTGATGAAAATCGCGGAAGGTATTTGCCAGATTCACATCAGTGACCCGCTGAGTCCGAGACTGAATGGGAACGATCACCTCCTGAACCTGGCCGACGTAGCGAACGTCCATTGACCTTTCAATGATGATTTCCTTCACCTTCTCCTTCTTTCCCAATTGAGCCTCGGCATCTTTCATCATTTTCATAAAAAGAGCATTGACCTCATCCAAGTCGACCTGATCCTTCCGGCGAACATAGGAGTGAACCTTGGAGATCTTAAGATTCGAAACCAGGTTTCCGATAGCTGAAAACACTCCAGCATTTCGTGGGACGACAATGGTCCGGATTCCTAAATCTTTTACCTGCATTCCGGCATGGATTGGTCCCGCTCCCCCAAACGCCATCAGGGCATAGTCACGCGGATCGCGTCCCCGCGATATGGATACATAGCGGATCGCATTGGTCATTGCATTGTTGACGATCTTAAAAATCCCATGCGCAGCGGTTACAATGTCCATCTTTAAAGGATCGGCAATACGGCAGATGGCGCGCTCGGCCGCGCACTTGTCCAAAATCATTTTTCCGTTCAAAAAATAATCCGGATTCAGGTAGCCCAGGATCAGGTCAGCATCGGTTACAGTGGGCTCGATGCCGCCGCGCATATAACATGCCGGACCAGGCACTGCGCCCGCGCTACGTGGCCCCACTCGTAACCCGCCTGCTTGATCCAGCCACGCGATGCTCCCTCCGCCGGCGCCAATCGTGTGGATGTCAATCATGGGTATGGCGATACGATAGCGGCTGATCCATGCGTCAATTCCTATCTCAGGCTTTGCATCTTGAATCAGGCACACGTCGTAACTCGTGCCGCCCATGTCCACGGTGATGAGATTATTCTGGCGCGATTGCTGGCCGCGATAAATCGACGCCACAATGCCTCCGGATGGACCTGACAGAACCGCCTCAACACCTCTGGTCTTGGTATAGTCCACGCCCATCATGCCTCCGTTGGATTGCATGATGAACAGTTCGCCGGAAAAGCGATGGCGGCTGAGCTTCGCCTCGAGGCGCTCCAGGTATCGACTCAATTTTGGCGTCACGTATGCATTAACAATCGTGGTACTCACCCTCTCGAATTCGCGTATTTGCGGAAGCAGTTCTGAAGAAAGCGTCACGTAGGCTTCGGGATAAATTTCCTTAATAATTTCGCGAACCCTCTTTTCATGCTTCGGGCTCACAAAAGAAAACAAAAAGCAGACGGCAATCGATTCCACCCTGAGCTCTTTGAGCCTGCGAACAGCGTCTTTCACCTCGTCTTGATTCAGCTCTGTAATCACTCGCCCCGAATAGTCCACGCGCTCGCTGACCCCTATTCTTTTTTGTCTGGGTACGATTTGAAACGGAGCTTCCAGGCGGATATCGAACATGCTTTCCTTGTAGCCGCGTCGCAGCTCGATGATGTCTCTAAATCCCTTGGTTGTGATCAATCCAGTCGGGCTGCCGCTATATTCGAGCATGGTGTTGGTAACGACCGTGGTTCCCAAAACAATGATTTCGCTCTGAGACAAGAAAGCGTCCGCTGAATGGCCAAAGTGGGAGCCCAGCAACGAGATTCCGTTGAAGATACCTTCAGCTTCATCCGTTTCGGTTGGAACTTTGGCAGTTTCAATCCTGAGGTTAGCATCGATCGCAACGCAGTCGGTGAAGGTGCCTCCGACATCGATTCCTATCCTGTAGCCCATTAATTCCTCCGGTTCATTCTGTCTCTTACCGTGGTGCGCTCCTCAGACCGGCTTCAGCCACCGGCGCCTCAAGAAAAGCGGGTTCCGACATCACAAGTTCAATTTCGTCGGCAGAGTTGGGCAGACCCTTAGAGAGCAATTCGTACCCATCCTCGGTTACCAAAATCGTATCCTCCATGAAAACAGCAAAGCCTGTTTCTTCGCTAAATAAGAGCGGCTCAATAACGAAAACCATTCCTGGCTGTAAGGGCTCATCCACACCAGCGCCGGCACCGATCACGTTCATGTCAACGTAATGACCCAGCATGGGGCGGGCTGAAGTGATTTGAACAAACTGCTCGGCGGCTTTGCGCAGGTAGTCGGCCTTCAGATGGCGCGATTGCTCCTGCATCGTCGCAACGCATTTATTCAGCAGGTCGCGCTGGGTCACACCCGGCGCAACACTTTCCAGCGTGGCTGAATAGCAGCGCAAATACAGTTCGTATATTTCTTTTTGTCTTGTGTTAAATTTTCCGGAACCGGGGACAGTTCGACCAATATCGCTTTGATAGTACTGAAACTCAGCGCCTACATCGATGAAGACCGCATCCTCGGCTTCTAGTCGGCGATTGCGATGGGTGTAATCGCTCCACAAGTGCAGCAGCTTGGTGAAGGCGTTAGGGCCCGACATGATATTGGCTGGAAACGCCAAACGGCTGGCTCCCTCGTGCAAGAGCGCATAGTCAATCACAGCGGCGACGTGGTGGTCGTATAGGCCGGGTCGGATTGCCTTCATGGCCGCAATGATCCCCGAGACGGCAATTTCATTTGCCCTGCGAAGCAGCTCTATTTCTTCCGGCAATTTGATCTTTTGCATTTCCTGAAGAATAGGGTGCAGACTCTTGACACGAACTCCGGGAAACAGAGCGGTCAACTGCCGAGCAAATTGGAGGTCGTCACCCAAAGGCTCGGCCATGCCGGGGGGGAAGATTCCCGTCATGGGCCCAGTCTTTGCAACCAGACTGCCGGCCTCAGGAAACGGCGAATACAAGGTATAAATACACTCATAAGCCGCGCTCTTGATGCGAAGATCCCGCAGCAAAGGCGTGGATGCGTGCATTTCATCCACGACCCCCAACGTCTTGGCACGTTCAATCTCGCGGGGACCATCCCAATCTGTGTACAGGTGCGCCCGCCCATCGCGAGGATCAATCATCACAAACGAATTCGGAACTTCGATCCCCGTCAGGTAATACAGGTTTTTCTCCTGTTTGAAATTGGGCTCCCCATATGCCGGATCAAACAACCTCAACTCCCGCTTGCGGAACCAATCAAGCTCCCCTCTCAAGAGGATCAGACCGTCATGACAGCGGCTGCACAACTCAGCAATTCGGTTCTGGTGAAACGATCGCGAAAGTCTTTTCAGCAAGTTTGCCTCCTTACGGCTTCCCCTCTCTCACAGTTAGTGACTTAAGCCCAAGGACCAGGAAGGTGGCTGACTGACGTTTTAACGCGCAACCAAAGCAGCGCATCGAAAGCTTACAGCGAAGTATCGCTTACGCCCGGCATGGGTACCGTCTGGACGGAGGCATCAGCGTGTGTTTCCGCCGTCACACCATGGGCGCTCACTGCGCCTGTTTCACGCAACAGGTAAGCAAGCACTCCGATAACCAGCACGAACCCAGCCACGAATCTCCAAATGGCAATATATTGCGAGACCAATGCCTCCTGCAGCGTACCTAAAAGGTATCCACCGATCGCGGGGACCAAAAGTCCTGACGCGTTTCCCACCAGCAGAAGCAGACCCACGGTGACTCCCAACACACCCCGGCCGAGTTCCGGAGATTCAGCGGCGACCGCAAAAATCAGCGGGGCAATCGATCCCGCCGAAAAACCGATCAGGCCCGAAATTACAAAAAAACCAAAAATGGGGATGGTTTTCAGGAATGCCAGAGAAAGGAAACAAACAAAAAAAAGTATGGCTGGGTAGACGAAACAGATACGCCGCCGTCCGAGCCTGTCTGAGAGGGCGGGAGTAAAGCTGCACCCGATAGCTGCTCCAATGATGCCGGTCATCACGATGGGACCGGTGAACACATGCATCTGATTCTTTGCCAAGAAAGAATAGCCGAACGTATTCCACGCAACATTGGCAGACATCATCACAAAGAGAATGCCTGTAAGCATCCACAAGGTTCTGCTTCTCAAGACCAGCACTATGGTAGACCAGGAAAGATTGTGTGTTCGCTTGACTTCAAGGGCTGCAACTTCCGCCGGTGAACGCCGAATAAAAATGCACCACAAGATCGCACCCGCAACTAAAAAGACACCCACTACTCTGAGAGCAGTGCGCCAATCCTCCGCAAAAATGGCCACAATAATGCCCGCGCCCAACGCAGAACCCAGAGATCTGCCGGTCATATACAAACCATGCCCTTTGCCCATGTTTTTGTTGGAGACCCAGAGAGAAACAAGCTTGGGCACGGAAATACCCAATACGATGGACCCCACAGCGAGAATACCGTTTGCCAGCCAAAGAGTTCTGAATCCCTGAACAAAATTAAAACTAAGGCCGCCGATAGCAATCAGGATGACACCCATATACGAAGTGCGGGTTGGCCCGAAGCGATCTACCGCCAAACCGATGGGAAGACCCAGCAAAGCCATTCCGAAGATCTCGATATTGAACCAGACCGACACCTGAGCGGCCGTCAAGTTCAACGAACGTTCAATTGCAACCAACAGTGACAAAGGCGTCATGTGTGCAAACCCGGTCATGAACATTCCCGCAAAGCAGAGCGCCAGAGTGATCGCGCGTTGGTTGATAAGACGGTTACGCTCCAGTGTATTCATCGGCATTTTCTCTCCCGCAAACACTTGGATAACACTTGCAGCCTTGTAGCTTTAACTTGCCTGCCCCTGACCCTCGATAATCTTCAATAGATTGACGACTCTCTCCGTATCCAGATACTGTCTGATGTGCCGGATCTTTCCACTCGCATCGAACTCAATCACGGTAGCCCCCCGGTTCTCGTAGGGGCCTCCCGACGTTTCCGCATTCAATTGCCATTCCGTTACCACGCGGTTCCCTTCCGCCGTGGTATAAAAGACTTTGATACGTGCCGGACCCTTCGTGTAGACCTTCTTCGCCAAAGCGTCAAAATACTCCTTTATCGCAGGGGGGCCTTTTATCTCGGCGTAATTTGAAAACTTACCCTGCGCCTGAAAGGTGCCTTCCTCAGCAAAATAACTCCCGATGGCTTCCCCATCCATGGTGGAAACCACCGCTTCCATGAAATGCCGCGCGAGTTTTTCAGGAGACTGTCGCATATTCTTGGATGCTCCCATTTCAGTATTCAATGCCCCGCTATGGTCGGTCTTACTCGCCGAACAAAACGGGGAAGAGAGACTCACCTATTTGAAATCCGATACCTTCTACCAAACAGTTGGCGAATTCAGCCAGAGCAGCCACCAGGACAATGTCCAAGATTTGATGCTCAGTGAACCCTTTAGTCCGTAGCCCTTCCAGGTCCTGCCTGGCAAGTGCAGTCCGGTCTGCAGCGAGCTTCCACACAAAATCGAGCAGTGCACGATCTTTTTCATTCACTTTGGCGCGCGTGTAATCCGTCTTAATTGCCTTTACCAGTTCGGCCGCCCACTCCGAACTTGATCCGGCTCCAGCGGAAGGTGAAGCCGCCTCTTCCCTGACGAACTCAGGATGGGACGACACTTTGTCAAAGAACTGCCAACCTTCATCGACCAGAGCCTTATGGAGATACTCCCCATGCGTAGTCGTTCAATGCTCGCAGCCATTAACGCTTGACACCAGCGTGAAGACCATATGCCGCTGAACTTCACTCAGCCCTGATCCGCTGGCCCAGACCGCTCTCGCCAACTGTTGATGAAAATTCATTGCCTTGCGTGCGGTCTCACTTTTAACCGGATTAATCCAAGCCATGAGTACTCTCCACGGATAGTTTGGGTTTGTTCTGCAGACCCGCCCTGAAACGATTTGCCAAGGCGAGCTCCCTCTCACGAAATTGATATCCCGCAGAATTCTCAATGGTGTCTTGAGCCAAATACCATTGGCTCAAAATCTTTAACCAGTCCGCGGTGGGCGTGGAATACCAACCGAAATCCTGCTTTGCACGGGTGATGTCGGGTATCAAATCTCCAGTCGCCACCAGGGGATGTGAGAATTCTGCCAGGCCTTCCCGTTGCAGCAACTCCGCAGGGACCCTCTGCCACTTCACCTCCCGCTGCAGCGCTTTTCCTATCAGAGACACGAACGACGAGAGTGAAAATATTTGTTCATCGGCGACGTTGTACACCTGGTTTCTACAGTTTGGATTCGACAACACCCCGACGTAAGCACGCGCGAGATCACCAACGTACACGTGCCGGATCAAAGGATCACGGCTGTTTTCAGCAATCACCAGGGGTCCGCCGTCTGCCACACGTTGAATGTACCACCAGAGTCGCGGGCTGGGATCGTTGGGCCCATGAATTTTGGCCGGCCTTAATATGGTGAAGCAAAACGACCGGTTGCCGCCGGAAATGTATTCCCGCAACGCCAGTTCACATTGCCGTTTGCCTGCCGTGCTGGACTTGGCCGGTTCTGGTCTGACTCCCACCGGAGTGGCTCCCAGATCCACACTCTCTTCTGTCGCAGGATTTTGAGCATTGCGGCCATAGACGTTGACAGAGCTGGTCAAAATATATTGCTCTACAGCGCCGTCGAGGATTTCAACAAGAGTGTTGACGTCTTCGGCTGTATACGCCAGGTTATCAATCACAACGCTAAAGGCACGGGGCGAGAGGGCCTTTCTTAAGCTCTCTGGATCGGTCCGGTTTCCCTGAATGAAACGAACCGGTTTCGAAAACGCCGGTTTGTGTGTTCCTCGAGTAAGGACCGTTATGGAATGGTTGGCACGCAAGAGCTCCTCGACAATCGGGATGCCAATGAAGCCTGTTCCACCCAGCACGAGAACGTCAGTCATATAATTACTAACTTACCTTAATCCCACCGCACCCAGGCGATTGGGTGTGGGTTCAAAGACGCAGCACTTCCGTCAATGAGAGCGCCCGTTCCGAATCCGATAAAAGCAATGCGACTTCTGTAAACAGGAGCAAAGCCAATTGAGGTCTCTCTTTGGAGAATCCAAACGCCAGGAGCACATTGATACAAAGGAAAATACCGCCCAACAGCGCAAGGGCGGTCCACACCCCGGCGATCAGCGATGTCCCCATGAGGAGCATCGAAATGGGAATGAAGTAACCGAAGAAATTGCTGTTAGGCAGCACCGCGACTTTCATGAATCTTCCGTACCAACGGATTCGATTCTCGTTAGCCATCATTGGCAGAAACTTACCCATGTCTTTATGCCGGCCGAGTTGAAAATCCCGAACTCCGTTCGACAGCCAGTACAGCCCCAGTCCGATTCGAATCACAGCTAACGCTTGCCAAGAGTCGATGTACGGTATTGTCATCGTCATTCACAGTTCAAGTGCAACAGTTTTGCCGCATTGGATCCCAAGATTTTCTGCTTGGCCGTTTTGCTGAAAGGGTATTTCTCAACGGCATCCAAACAGGCCCGCACCCCTTCCAAGGGGCAAAGCGGAAAGTCGCTCCCGAAAAGCACGTGGTCCTCTCCCAGGACGTTCATCGCATTCTGCACCATGTCGGCCGGGTAATAAGTGGGAGGAGTCACGTCAACGTAGATTTGTTTAAACAGAGGCGCGTAGTGCGGATTTTTGTTCAGGATGTAGTCCTTGTAATAAAAGATACCGCCGCCTACATGGGCGCCGATGATTTTAAGATTGGGGAAGTTCGCCAATATCCCGGAGTCGAACAGCCGCATGAGGTTGTCAAATGTAAAGTCGAGTTTCTCATCAGTCCTGGGGCTCTTTTGCGGGGCATTTGCCGGCATCTTCCACCTGAAGCCGGTGTAGGACTGAGGAAAAGGAGTGCTGTGCGTAAGAATCGGGACGTCGAGCTTAGCAGCTCTTTCATAGATCGGCACCATGCTGGGGGCGTCAAGTGGAACACGATGCAGAGCGGGATAAACCTTGGCCCCCTTAAAGCCCCAATCGAGAACTGCACGCTCCAACTCATCTGCCCCGTTCTCGCCGGGGTGAGTCGGGACGGAGGCGAAACCGATCAACTGGTCCGGGTATTTGCGAACAAGACTGTGATGAATCTTGTTGATTGCACGGCTGCCAGATCGCGTGTTGGAGGGGCAGACCAGGCAGAGACGGTCGACACCCAGGTCCCCCATTTTTTCCAGGTAAAGTTCTATAGCGGCGAATTTCCCGTCCCGCAGCATGTCGGTCCAGCCTGGCCCCATGATCTCCGACGACTGCCATAAGGTGTCGGCTAGCACAGCTTCCGTAAGCGGAAATTCCTTGGAATTAAATACGTGGCAATGAATATCAATGACGGGCATTTATCACCTGGAGTAGCTTTTCAAACTTCCTCAGCAACGTTTCGCAAAATGCCAATGTTCTCTACTTCGATCTCGACGACATCGGCAGGTTTCAAAGTGAAATCAAACGGCAGCCAGACTCCTCCACCGGTACACAGAACCGTTCCTAGAGACAGCGCATTGTGCTCAACCGTATGGCAGATTAAATCTTCAAAGCTCTTTATCAACTCAGAGGTGCTTGCCTCTCCCCCAGCTACCTGTGATCCATCCCGGGTTATCGTTATCTTCATTTTCAAGTTGTTAGGATCAGGAATTTCATCCGGGGTGGCAATGACAGGCCCCAGCGCAACACTGTTTCGATAGGTTTTCGAATACGAAATATAGAGAGGGCTTTTATTGGTGAAGTCAAGAGCGGTCACATCGTTGGCGATGGTATATCCAAGCGTGCGACCCTGTTCGTCCAGTATGAGCGCAAGCTCAGGTTCGGGTATTGTGTGAGAAGAATCTTTTCTGACGCCGATCCGGTCATTAGGCCCCACGCAATGACTCCCGGTTCCTTTGAAGAACAGGATAGGACGCTTGGCGCTTCGTTCCTCGGCGTACATGTTCCATCCGAATTTCGGCGGATAGGTGAAAGCAGCAGCCCAGACCTGTTCCGGTATCAGAGGCGGCAATAGAGCACTACTTTGGAATGGGTCCGCACCCAGCAGATCTGAACTCCGGAGAACTTCGCACGCGCCCGACGCCAGGAATTTAGAGGCTAGTTCTCCTATAGGCAGGTGCTTATCCCTCGCAGCCTGGACAAAGTTCTGAAAGGCGTATTTTTGGCCGGCATATTCCGGGAATGAGAAAATTTTCTGGTCGACGAGAGCGCCAAACGAAGCAGTTCCATTTTTTTTGAATCTGATAAACCTCATAGCCGATACCCGACGACGCGGCGATCGCTACTCCTTTTTTGGAGTGGCCACGCTGATCAAAAAATCTCCAGCCTTCACAATGGGATAAAAGCAGATCGCCAGCACCATACCCGTGGCGGGAGCTTTAACCTCAGTGATCATGTCGCCAAACACGTCTACAATCCGGCCAACTGTCTGGCCTTCCGTAACCATCTCGTCTTCCTTGGTGGTGGGAAAGAAAGCCCCGTTATGAGATGAAAATTTGAATACTTCCTTGGTGGCGAATAGCGGGTCCGTCTTTACCTGTGGTGAACCGTCCAGCATTTTCAAGTACCGCATCACATTGAACACACTGTCGGCCCCTCGGCGGGTGGATTCTTCATAGAAGCCGATTTTCCCCATCCCGATATTCAGACTTGGAATTCCTTTACGATTGGCTACTCCATGCATGGTGTTAGGCGGGCCCTCTCCTTTGCCTGCAGACACAAAGATCAAGTTAGGATTGAATGCACGCGCCATCTCCGTGATGGTCTTTTCCGTCTCACCACCCACGGGATCTACGACTACGAGAATGGCGAGCGAGGCCTCCATACTGCCGCCATGAAGATCGATGATGTAATTGCTCTTCAGCACTATTTCGTTGTACAGGCCGTAACCGAGCCTTTCCGAGATGGTCCCATCGGGACGCCCTGGGAAGATTGGAGATTTTCCATCTTCCGGCGTCAAATGACTTTTCCCTTCAATTGCCATAGGGTTAGCGAATGGGAGGCAAATCACCTGACCTCGAAGGTTCCGGGGATCGATTTCCTCGGCCACTTTCCAAACCACGGGAATACTCGTCAGGTCATCCCCGTGGATGCCTGAATCCACCAACAAGGTCGGACCTTCATAGAGGCCATTGCTCACGATCACTGGAACTCGGATCAGCGATCCTAGTGAGGTTTGAGCGACTACTGCGAAACCTTTCTTCTTTTCACCTGGACTCGCGGCTACCTCCCCCACGTTGAACAGTTCATTCTTTTTGGGGACTCTTTGAACTTGTGAAGACATGATCACTTCTCCTCTCGCGAATCAGAGATTTTCTTGTAAAAAGGGTTTAAGCGACTGACCCGACCAACAGCTCCCAGAGAATTCCTTCCTTGTTTTTTTGTCCCGGCTCTATGCGATTTTGGTTGCCGTTCCCTCCATAATGCTGACCCACGGTCCGCCCTCGACGGACAATTCGCCGGTCATCTGCAACTGGTTGCCGATTACTCTGTCAATGAAACGCGTCTTCATGCGTTTCTGGCGCAACGGGAATTCCGCCAAAAAAATCCAGGCATTCCCTTCCAGGGTGCCGGTCTCGAGCTTCGCGCTACCCCGGCTGTTGAAGCTGTGATGGGTGTACACCTTCTTTTCGCTGTCGTAACCCCACACTCCAACCCCGTAAACCTCTCCCAATGGTCCGTTCTGCTTCGATCGGAATAAAAGAAAAAAACCACCCGGCAGCAACTTACAATCGACGGTTTGAGAAAAATATCCACCCGGACCTAAAGGGCTTTCTATTAACTTTCCTTCTGAATGCCAACTGCCAGGAAAGTAATAGAGTTTTTCATGCTCGCGTCCTGGCCCCTGGCCGGAGTGCTGAAAGGTCCCATCGATTACTGCGGATGGTGAAGCCGCCTTTCTCGCGACGCCTTCCATGATTGTGACCCATGGAGAGTCGTCAATCGAGACTTCGCCAGTCATATTTAATTGAGAACGAGAAACCACACGGTCGATGAAGCGAGACTTCGCGGGTCTGCCATTGATCACTGTTTCACCCAGGAAAACCCAGGCGTTTCCCTGCAAGGTCCCCTTTTCCAGTTTGGCTTTGCCATCACTGGCGAAGCTATGGTGCGTATAGACCTTTTGCTCGTTGTCGTAACCCCAAATGCCGAGACTTCTGCTTTCACCGAGGGGGCCTTCCGATTTCGAACGGAATATCAGAAAAAAATTTCCGGGAAGCCATTCGCTTTGTACGAGAGCTGAAAACTTCCCTGCAACTCCGGTGGGACCTGCTTTCCACTCACCTTCCGAGTGCCATTCTCCAGGAAACAGCTCTAGCTCGCGATGCTCCGCAGAAGGTCGGGGTGCGTCAGTGCCAACATGGGCTTTTTCGCTGTCCATTACAGGCTCTCAGGCTTTTGGATGTGCGCGCATAGCCGCCGTCAGATTCTTCAAAATAGGGCACCAGAAACCGGGCAAACTCTCTTGATGGTCCTTAGCCACCGTGCAGATTGAAACGTAACCTGTTACGCAGTATGAACAGGAAATATGGGAGCACAACCAGGAGCTAGAAAATATACTTCAGTCCAAGTTGAATCAACCTGGGGCCTCCCGATCCAAGTCCCACATTACCGGAAGCAACGTCCGACGTAACATACAACGCGCCAAAATTCGGAGAAGCCATCGTATTGCTCGGCACTGAGAAATGCGGGCGATTAAACAGGTTGAAGAATTCCGCACGGAACTGCAGCGAATGTTCTCTCCATACTGGAGTGGTTTTGGAGAGTGCAACGTCGAAATTGTAGTACGCGGGAGAGCGCAGAATATTTCGCCCGGAGTTCCCAAATTTACCAATGGCGTTGAGCGCGAAGGCTTTTGTGTTGAACCATTGCCCCACGCTACGCGAACCGGCATGTGGGTCCCCAACCAAATCAGGACGATCCAGACTGGTGCCCGTAAGACTGCGGTCTGTTCCCGTGAATATTGAAAAGGGACTGCCGGTCTGCAGGGTGGTTATTCCGCTGAGCTGCCAGCCCCCTGTCAAACCAACGGGTAAACCTGAAAACAGTCTCCGAAATGGCAGATCGACCACATAGCTGATAGCGAACCGATGGGTCAGATCAAAGTCGGAAACGCCTCGTTCAGCGCGGCGATTGAAATTATCCTGTGGCTTTACGTTCTTGTTGCTGGCCAGAGAACCTTCCAGCTCGGATTTGTAATCAATGGATTTTGACCACGTATAGGAGACGATATAGGTGGTTCCGGAAGTGAGACGTTGAGTTAACTTGAGTTGCATAGAATTGTAGGAGGAGTTATCGCCGCCTTCGAAGTAATTAGTGGTTCCAATCCCCTTGTAGGGCCTTCGAGCATCGCGGGTGGCTGAATCGGCAAGCGTCAGTTCTCTTCCGAGAATCTTGGGGTCGGTAATCGGCTGGTTGTTGTTGGCGTTGAACGTGAGATGGGTCCCCTTTGTTCCGACGTAAGCGATCTCAAAAGTCAGGTTATTAGTCAATGCCCGCTGTATGGAAACGTCCCACTGCTGGATGTAGGGAAACTGAAAATCCTTCGCAAACGTGGTGAATTGGGGAAGGCTGGGAAAGTTGCTCCTTCCGCCAAAGGATTTCCCAGGTCCGAAGGAGTCGGGAAAAGCTGGGAAAAGGTTAAACAAAGCGGAGAGAAAGGGCGGGCCCAGCATGATGTTACCCATCCAGTAGCCTGTGGCCACGTCCCAAAAAATGCCGTAACCACCCCGTATTACCGTTTTGTTATTGCCAAGCGGTGAATATGCAAAACCCACCCGGGGAGCAAAATTCAGCCGCTGGGGGTCATAGGGATGCTCCAAACCAGGCAGGCTGCTACATGGCGTTACCACACAGGACGCCGTATTATCCCCGATCACGAACAAACCCAAAGTCGGTGTGTTGACCATATCAGGCCGCCAGACCATCAAGCGCTTTCCGGTTTCGCTGATAACGGTGGTGTATTCGTAACGCAGACCCAGGTTCACGGTCAGGTTAGATGCAGCCTGAATGTTGTCCTGAAAATACGTGCTGAAGGCGGTAGTGCGAAAGCCGCGAGCCGCATTTCCCGCAAAAGAAAACGCGCTGGTCGGCAACCCGAGCGCAAAGTCAAGCATTGGATCAAATGCCAGCCTCAGCTTGGAGTCGAATTCGCCGTTGCGCGCTCCTGTAAAACCCAGCAGACCGGATTGGGAAACCGGGTAGAACCTGTTAACTCGATACCGGCGTATGTCGCCGCCCATTTTCATGGAGTGACGTCCTTTGGTCCAGGAAAGATTGTCAAAGACCTGAAAGGTGTCGCTGTTGCTTTGATGAGGAAGAGTCGCTGAAGTCCCCAGATTGGAGTACGAACCGGCCAGACCCGAGGTACCGCCGATTGTAATGCTGGGAATCAAATCAGCGTTCAGCGCTGACGAATTATTGATGTTAAAACCGAAGTCCTTCAAACGAGGTCCGTCTTCCCCAACCCTCAAGTAGTGGGTTCGAACAAAACCAAAGCGCAATTCGTTAACGATATGGGGGCTGAAAACATGGGTGTGGGAAAGCGTCAACGCTTGATTGCGGTCCTCTGCCACCATTCCGAATCCGGGGATGGTCGGGAATCCCTGCCCGGTGGGAAATGGATCGATAACGTCTCCCTGAGAGATGCTGTATCGACCCAACAGGGAGTCACTGGCGCTGATGATATGGTCGATTTTGATCTGGTACGAATCCCCATCGCGAGCTGATCCAGGCGAGGAAATAAAATTTCCTGAGGGGCTGCTAACGTTGGGCAGCGGGTAAAGTTGGAAAAGCTTGGCGCTTACAGCGTGCACTGGCACTGTCACCGTTTGTTTGCTGGTGCTCCCGTCGGTATTGACGACGGTCACGTTAAAAACTCCGCGCCGCTGATCCAAAGAAGGCACGTTGGCGATTCGGGTAATGGCTGTTCGCTGGCGGGAACCTTCGTAGGACCCAAAGAAGAACGTTTTGTCTTTGCGAATGGGCCCTCCCAGGTTAGCGCCAAACTGGTTAAGCTTGAAAGGTGGAATTGGAGCATCGTGCCGGTCGAAAAAGTTCTTGGCGTCCAGCGAACTATTGCGCAAGAACTCGAACAGGGTGCCGTGCAGAGAATTGGTTCCGGACTTGCTAACCAGGGTGATAACGGCTCCCCCCCTTCCCCCGTATTCAGCCCCGTAATTGTTAGTCTCGATTCTAAACTCCTGAATGGAATCGATGGACGGCAACACACTCATAAATCCCGAATACGTGTTGTTGTTGTCTGATCCATCCAGTATGAAATTGTTGGAGTGGCTCCTCTGGCCGTTGGTCGAAAAGTTTTGGGAACCAAACTGCGGCGCTCCGGGAGAAGTGCCGCCGCCGGCTGACACCGCCACCCCGGTACCCAATGAGGCCAACTGGATAAAGCTACGGCCGTTGAGGGGCAAATCCACAATTTGTTTGTTGTTGATCAGTTGGCCGACGGTCGCGGTCTGCGTATCCACCAGCGGAGCATCGGAAACAACTTGCACGGTTTCGCTGACACTGCCAACCTGAAGGACAAGGTCAATGCGGGCTTGCTGCTCGACTTCCAGCTTGATGCCGGAGCGAACCAGGGTTTGGAACCCCGCCAATTCAGCGCTTAGTTCGTAGTTCCCGACCGGAAGAGCAGCAATTCGATAGGCACCACGTTCGTCCGTAACCGCGTTCCTGGAATAATTGGTCTCCACGTTGCGAGCGGTAACGCTCACCCCGGGAAGAACTGAACCGCTGGGGTCGGACACTGTACCCAGGATAGCGGTATCAGCGTGGGCCCAAATTACTGAACACAGGAGAACACCCGTGGCAATTGCAATTTGACGCTTCATTCTCCACCTCCAACAGTGTAAGAAGGTTCTCACCTCAAAAAACAGACTTGCAGAAGCAATATTTCTTTAGACTACGAATAGTTGGGATGTGAAGTCAGTGTATGGCAGTCGTTATTTCAAGTCAAGCACATTTGGGCTTGCCCTCCCCCAAATTTTGGCGCGGGCGATTCTGATTTTCCTAAAGAAATGATTTTTGTCAGACGGAATGGGTTAGAATAGTTTCATCTAAAGAAATGAAACAGAAGGGGAGGAAACGAAAGCGCGACCAACTGATTA
>JACQSY010000096.1 GCA_016211085.1 Acidobacteriota bacterium
CCTCCGGGGACGCCGAAGCCGGGCGTTCGGATTTCCAGGATAATCCCAAGCATGCCGATCGTAATGAGAAGAGAACTGATTATGGGATTTGTGAGGAAGCGGACTAAACCCTCCGCCCAGTTGGGCGACGCCCGCCTCACTTGAGCCCCCGCAAGATCCAACTGATCCAGCACGCTCTCTAGGGTCTGGGCGCGAAAATCTGCAACCTTATGCTTCAGGGCTTCGTCGGTCGTGAGCGTCAGCAGCTTTCCTTTCTCGATGAGACCGGGGATCTCCACGTCCGCGTCCACCATCGCCTCGGCGATAAGCAGGGGACGTTTGCGTGTCTCGGCCGTTGCGCGAAACTCCTTTCGTACATAAGAGACGGTCTTCTCCTCCACCGGCTGGGCGGGTGCTCCCGGCTGTCCGATTTGCACCGGGGTTGCGGCGCCGATCGTTCCGCCGTCGGCCATGACGATCTTCTCGGCAGCCAAACTGATGAGGGCGCCTGCCGAGATAGCTCTCTTGTTTACAAAGGCGACCGTCTTAACCCGAGCACTGAGCAAAGCGTCGCGGATGACAACAGCCGCATCCACCCGCCCGCCGAAGGTATTAATCTCAAAAATGACGGCCGCGGCGCCTGCATTCGTGGCCTCGTTAAGGACGCGCTGGACGTAAGGCGCAAGCCCAAGGTCGATGATCCCCTCGATCGGCGCGACGTATACCACAGGCGGTGGCTGAGCGAGCACGAACATGTTGGATCCCAGGACCGCAATCAGCCCGAGGCCAACGATCGACAATCGCGGCGCCCATCGGTTTAAAGTCCTACGCACGAAGCACACTGTGCCTACGAATAGCCGTATTACCGCCCCTTCTTCTGATTTCACTTCAGCGAATTTAAAGTATAATATAACCTAAAAGTGTCTGGATTAGAGGCGGCCGCGGCGACACTCCTCCAACACTTCGCGAGCAAGGAAAACCGGCACTGCCCACTGCACTCTTTTCCACTAAGCTTTTCAGCCGCGGCATTCTTCTGTTGTTCCCTTCCTCCGCTGGCGAGCTTGAGAACGCGTCGGCGCCCTCATGGAGGTCGACGCTCCACATAGCGCAGCAGACCACAGAGTTTGCGGAGGCGGTCGACGGTGTGATGGGACCGACCCCCATAAGTATCCACCAACGCGTGCTGCTAAAATACCGCTGGCGGCTAGAGAAAATCATCCGGGGTGAGGGGAACTCAGTGAAGTTGCCGAACGGTGAATGGGCAGTCGTCGACACTGAGAAGCTGAAGAATTACTGTCTGAATCCGGAACACCGGCGCTGATGCCACAAAGCGCGCGTCTTTGCGGCTTCGCCGGGGATGACAACCGACAACGCCGAGGAACTCCGCAGCGCGCTACTCGCGGCAGCGCGAAATAGTGATGCAACACCGGCTGAGCGTGACGAATACGCCGCCCGGTATGTGCTAGACTTTATGGCGAGCGGACCGGCAGGTCAGGCTATGGTTCGAAGCAGCTGGATTATCCGTAGTGGAGAAGATTTTCCAAGGTTGACAAGCTGCTACGTGCTTTAAATGCGGTGACGAAAATGAACGAGAGAATCAAGCTTCTCGACGTTGTGGCGTTGACCGAGGATGTGCCCGACCGCAAGCTTCGATGCGGACATGTTGGAACTGTCGTGGAGATTCTGGGCCCAGATGTCTTTGAAGTGGAGTTTACCGACAATGACGGCCGCACATTCGCCAGCCTGGCCTTGAAAGCAAACCAACTGATGGTTTTGTATTACCAGCCGGTTGAGGCGGCCTGAATCCTCGCCGGAAATTCTCTGCCTAATTCTGGCGGTTAATAGCAACTCTTTTGCGACTTTTTTGCGCAAAAAGTTACCAACAGGTGCAAACAGATCGATTGTCTGTTTGCATCTGTTTGTACGTGGAAGTTATCGAAAAGAAGTAAAAAAAGACGGTTCTTTAATCCTGAAACCGCTTTGGAAACTTCCAGAACCTAAACTTTTAAGTCCTGTGCGTCTGCCTGTTCCGCCACCCGGGCCTGTTGGCGATTGTATCTGAATTTCAATGACTCAACACGACAAGCCAAAACTTCTTTGTCCCAAATATTAACCCACTGACGATTCGGTCCTGTGCTCCGGGAGAGCAACTGCCCGTAGAAGGCAGAGTTTTCAATCGAATAGTGGGGAGGCTGCCTGGCGCTTAGCCGGCGCAGGAGCATAATTACACCATAGTTGACATATTACACCAAGGTGGCTACCCTATCCACATGGCACTAAATATTAAGAACTCAGAAGTACAACGTCTCGCGGCCGAGGTCTCCAAGGTGACGGGGGAGACTAAAACCGAAGCTATACGCAAGGCACTGATCGACCGCAAAGCACGGCTCTCCGTTAGCGCAGTTCAAGGAGATCGCCGGGCCAGCTTGATACGATTTCTCGAGCGTGATGTCTGGCCGCTCATACCCCGCCGATTACTTGGCCGCCGATTGAGCCGAAGGGAACATGATCAGATTCTCGGCTACGGTCCGGGCGGCGTATGATTCTCGACACGTCAGCCGTTCTTGCCGTTGTCTTCCGCGAAACCGGATTTGAAGCTCTTCTGGACAAGATTGCGGATTCGCCAAATCTGGCGATTGGCGCTCCGACAGTGACTGAAGTCGGAATCGTCCTTGGGGTCCGGCTGGGAAAGGATGTGCGCGGACTCCTGCTGCAACTCTTGCATGAGTGGCAGGTCACAATCATTCCCTTCAGTGAACATCATTGGCAGGAGGCCGTCGCTGCATATTCCCGATTCGGACGGGGCAAACACAAAGCTGCCTTGAATTTCGGCGATTGCCTGGCATACGCCCTCGCTAAACTCTCTGACCAGCCTTTGCTTTGCACGGGTAATGACTTTCCGAAGACGGATATCAACATTGGCTGAAATCATAAATGTTCTTCGTCCGGATGTTCACGATCCGCTTTTCAAGCTTGACGAACTGCTACGTGCTTTAGACGCGGGGACGAAAAATGACGCAGGAAATCAAGCTCTTGGATGTTGTGGCGTTGACCGAGGATCCGCCCGACCGGAAACTTCGCCGCGGGCAGGTCGGAACGGTCGTGGAGATTCTGGCTCCAAAGGTGTTTGAGGTGGAGTTTACCGACAACGACGGCCGCGCGTTCGCCAGCCTCGCTCTGAAAGCAAACCAACTGATGGTCTTGCATTACCAACCGGTTGAGACTGCCTGAATCACAAAACCACCCGCTCCGCACTTCGCAACTTGTGGTGCGCATTTTCCGAAGCGCTCCTAGCAGTTGCGCCTCTGATTGGCGCCCCTCAGACACGGTCCCGCCTAACCGCATTTTCCATGTTGCAATTAAAGATAATAAAGATGGACAAAATCACATGTTTGTGTACAATGGGGTCGCCTGTTTTTCTTGGGGGAAAGACGGTCCTTAATACAGCAGGCGTAGCCGTTTTTGAACAAAGGAATTTCAATGCTTCACTGGAGCTCAAGCGTCGATGAAAGCGAGACCCGGGGAATCTCACAGGGCGCAATGCCACACCGCAAAGCGCCGGCACACTCAAACGCGCGGCAGCGATCCACAGCACATCCGCCCCCGGGTGCATGGAGGAAAAGAGCATCAGAAGACCGGGTAATTCTCCCGTTGCGCGCCTGGTTGGTCCTCGCCGGATTGCTGGCGATTCTCCTGTTGACTTCTGAGAGTCTGAGAGTCTGACGTCGTGCACGACGAGCGGCAAGAAATCCGGCCGAGGCGAAGCGCAACCGAAAGGCTCGCGCCCGCGTCGCAGGGGCCGTGGTGCTATGGTTTCACTTGCCTGGCTCCCTGAAGTCACCCGCTGAAATAAAAACTGGGTGGTATTGACATCTAAAGGGGCTTCGGATTAAGTTTTTATTGACCGCTGTAATTTTTTCCTTTCCTTCCACTTTTACTGAGAGGCGTGAGTGTGAGATTAAAAAGTGCCCGCGTGCTTCAAGCGACCGTATGGCTGGTGCCGTTGTGTACGGCAGTGCTGGTGGCGGCGCTTTACAGCACAAGTCTTGACCTGGACTCGCTGAAGAAACGCATTCAAGCGCTTTACGGAGTCTCCGAGGACCAGCTGGCCGGGCTTTCGCTGGAGATGCCGGGCGGCTGGAAGATTCCCGCCAATGCCGTCTTACAAAGGCCGGAACATCACCACCCCCTGCCCCCGAAGTATGCCGTGGCCTCGACGGGCACGGCCATGATTTTTGCCCACATCGGCAATGGGACCATTGAAGGGACCGCACGCTTTTTTCAAACCCTTTTTGTGCTGCTAAACGATTCCAACCGGGACGTCTCGGGCACTCTGGAGCTTTACGACAACGACGGAAAGCCGCTGACCTTGACCATTAACGGTGTTTCCGGCTCTTCGTTCCCCTTTACGATCAAGAGCGGGCAGTCGCAGCGTTTTACCACCTCCGGAACCGGGCCGGTTCAGCAAGGATGGGCCCACGTGCACTCGGATCAACCGCTGGCGGGGACGGCGAGCTTCGGCATTACCGATGCTGAAAAGCGCGTGTATACGGACGTCGGCGTGGCGGAATCTTCTCTGGGGACAAACTTCACGCTGTTTGCCGACACCTTGGGGAACGCCAATACCGGCATTGCCGGGGTCAATCCGAGTGACACCGACACCATCACGCTGCTCTTTCAGTTGCTCAACGCCGCCGGGGTGGTGGTGGCCACGGACCAAAGGCAGTTGGGTCCGCGCGCGCACGTGGCGTTTTTCTTGGACGAGCTTTTTAAGAGCGTGAGCGGGATTACCGAGTTTGAAGGGACGGTGCTGATTACCTCGGCCAAGCCGTTTGCCGGAATTACGCTGAGAAGCTTGGGCGACCAGCTGACGTCGCTGCCCATGGTTCCCCCGGCTCCGGCCGGCAGCGCGCGCGACCGGTTGATCTTTCCTCACGTGGCCGACGGCGTGGCCGGAGGATTCAAGATTGCAACCAGCGCGATCCTCTTTAACAACACAACGGAGCGCGCCACGGGGAAGGTGGAATTTATTAACTCAGACGGGACGCCCATGAGCGTGACCATTGGAGGGCAAACCGCCTCAAGCTTTGACTTCGCGCTGAATCCTAAGGCAGTGCGGCGCCTGGTGACCAGCGGCGCTTCGGGTGCGGCCAAGGTGGGCTGGGCGCGCGTGATCATGGATAAGCCGATGAGCGGGACCGCCATCTTTCATCTTTTTGATACCAGCGACCGGCTGCTTTCCGAAGTGGGAGTCAACGCGGCGGTGCTCAGGAAAAACTTCAACATTATTGCCGACACGCTGGGATTTTTTAACACCGGCATTGCCACGGCCAACCCTTCCGAAGAAAACCTTACTTCCAATGTGAACTTTTATCTCTACGATAAGAACGGCACGTTTGTCTCGGCCGCAAACCGCTCGCTCAAGGCGCTGGAAAAGCAGGCGTTTTTTCTGACGGACCTATTTCCCAACGTCCCGGGCATTGCGGAGTTTGACGGGCGATTGAACATCATCGGCAGTGAGTTTGTGGCGCCTTTGGCTTTGCGCCAGGTCAACGAAAAGACGACCTCGACGCCTACTCTGGCCCGCCTGTATGGCTTTGCGCCCACCTCCACGTTTACGCCGCTCGAGCTGGCAGCGGGGACGTCTCCGGCGGTGGAGTGGCTTATTCACCAAAATGAAAGAGATCTCTCGCTGGAGAAGATCAAGATTACCGCGCCGGATCTGGGGCTTCAAACGTCGGAAGTTTCCGTGGGCCGGCAGATTGCGCAAGGTTACTTTGCCCTGGGAACCAACAGCCGCATCTTTGTCTTATATGCCACCGCCAAGGGAAGCATTGACTTCAATTTCATCGTTCCCGCCAAGAACAGCTTTTCCACCGCAGGTACCGGGAAAATCACCGGCACCCCCACGGGCGGCCTGACCATTGAAATGACCCTGACCGGCAAGTCGCCCATGACGTACGTGGGCGATGATTCCGATTTTCACTTCTTCCTGAATCCCGGCATCATCGTGGCTCCGGCCAGCGGCAAGCAGGTAACGGTCACGACGGAATTGACCTCGGTTTCCTATAAGAGCCAGGAAGACGTGCGCGTGGTGCGGCGGGCCACTGAGCAACTGAATTTTACAACGGTCGATTCCTCCAAGGCGGTCTTAAGCCGGATCGCGCCCTTATTTCCTGGCCCGGGAGGAATTCTTGAGCTGACGGGGTCCAATTTTGGAAACTCGCCGGTCGCCGTCTTTACGCCCAAAGGTGGAAGCCCGGTTCAAGTCACGCCGTTTTCGTCTGCGGCCGGCACCATGAGTGTCACTGTCCCGGATGGGTTTTCCGAAGGCGCCATCCAAGTGAATAACGGAGGGGGCGTGGGAAACAGCCACAGCGCCAGGTCTCTCTTCAGCCCGACATTTTCTTTTGAGACGGCCTCGCGCACCGGCGGCGCCGAAACTGCCTTTTCCTTTACGATCAAGCAGCCGGTCGAGCAGTTCGTCCTGCAGGATTTTTCGGTAACGCTGTTTCAAATCGAGCGCGCGCTTTCCGGGTTGGCTGCCGGCACGGTAGTGGGAGGGGGAAAGATGCAGCAAAGCTCCACGGTGGAATTTGACCTGAAGGTGGAATCTTCCGCCGCCGATAAGCTGGTGCTTCAGGTGGTGCAAAAAGGATTAAGTTCCCCTAGAGCCAATCTCAACATCGAAAAGCTGCCAGGGGACGCGCCGGGAATTTTGATGACCTATGTACCCTCCTCGACGCCTAGCGCGCCGGTTCTCTTGGATTCTCCCTTGGAATTTACCTTTAATTTTACAGGTTTTCCTCTGAAGCTCCCTTCAGCGGGAAACTTGTTTTTGGCGGGGGCTTCGCTTCGCTCGGGTCCTACCGACCCCAGGTCAAGCGAGGTTTTGGACGTTTCCCGCGTGGTCCAGGTGAATACGCAATGAAGTCGCGCTGGCTTTCGCATTTGAAGCTCATTCTGTTACTCGCATTTTTGGCCGCCACGAATTTCAGCGGCGCGGACGAAGAAGCAGAAGAGTGTGAAGACTGCGAGGATATTCTTATTGAAATTGCTGAGAACGCTAAAACCGGAATTACTTTTAGCCCGGGCGCTTCGGTGGGCGTTGAAGAAGGGGAAACCAACACGTTGACGGCAAGTCTCACGGCTCAGGGCACCGCGAGCTGGAGCCCGACCTCCAAGCCCGAAAAATCCATTGCCAAAGACGTGAGCGTTAACCCTACCAGCGGGTCTTCTTCGACGACGATCACCGTTACAGCTCCCGATGAGATCACTGAGCGTTACACTGAGGGAGAGGCAACGATTCAAGCCTTGGTCAACGACAGCAAGTCGACGCGCCTGTCTAGAGTTTTTTTGATATTCCCAATTTATCCTTGGATTAACAGAGCGATCGATAATTTAGACCAGTATTATATTGTTAAAGAAGGCAAAACCGTGTCGGTGGGATTTACGGTGGAGCAAGGGGGTGACCACACCTGGAATCTTGCCGCCGGGGCTTATGAGGGCGGTCAATACCTCGACACGATTTCCGTGGCGCGGCTGAGCAATAAAAGCTTTCGCGTAAGTATCACGGCCAAATTCGGACCACAAGTCGTACCGCCTCAGCCGGGAGGAACGCTAGGAACCATAAGAATACAAACGAGTGCCACACGGCCCGGGCGGAGCCGGGCTGTAGCAGACGGCCTCAATCAGATACAAGTTTCAGTGGTATTCCCGAAATTCTAAAATGCTCAGTCACTGTTTTGGGACTGCTCTTAAGTTCTAATGAGATCGCGATGGCTGCCGGTTGTTGAGAGTCACGGGCTGCCTGCCTGGATTATCCCCGATTACTGGTTCCTGCTGACGCTGGCCATTATCACGGGTTCGCTGTTGACGGTGGTTTTTTGGAGCCGGCAGCGCGATTCCAGGATGGCTTCCGACTTGCTTTTCTGGGGAATTCCTGCGCTCCTCTTGGGAGCTAAAATTTTTTACTTTCTCCAATATGGATTTCCTGGGAGCCTGGACCTCTGGAACACCGGGGGTATGAGTCTCTATGGAGGCCTGATCGGGCTGCTGGTTGCCTGGGGCATTTACTACCGTGTCCACCCTTTCCCCGCGATGGCGTTTCTGGACTGTGTGGCGCCCGCGCTCGGGTTTGGTCTTTTCGTGGGGCGTCTGGGATGTTTCATGGCTGGCTGTAACGGGGGCCTGCCTTCAGATCTTCCGTGGGCGCTTCGCTTTCCCCGCGGCACGTCGGTTTTTTTTCATCAAGCGCAAGCCGGCTGGATTTCTCCCCAGCAGGATCTCTCGCTTCCCGTACATCCCACCCAGCTCTATGAGGCTTTGTTTGGACTGATCGCCGGATTTCTTCTGTGGAAGCTTTTGTCGATTAAGAATGGGGAGGGGCAGGTTTTCTTTACCGGTATTTTTTGGTATGCCGTTTATCGGTTTCTCACCGAATTACTTCGTAACGATTCTTTTGGACTTCACCCGTTGGGATTTCTTACCTTTGCGCAGCTCGTCTCCATGATCTTGATCACGGGGTCCCTGGCTGCCCTGACAGTAAGGCGCGTCCCGCAAGGTCAAACGAATTAAATCAACCAGTGGCGCGCACGGAGCGCCAGCGGAGTCAGCGCTTGTGGTAGTCGCACCCCGAAGCGCTCGCTCACGCTCGCGCCTCTGAAGATTTGCCGGTGATTCCTCGGCGCCTTTTAACTTGTCAGAGGCGCGCACGAAGCGCGAGCGGAGTAAGCGCTTGTGGTAGTCGTCGCCCCGAAGCGCTCGCTCACGCTCGCGCCTCTGAAGATTTGCCGGTGATTCCTCGGCGCCTTGTAACTTGTCAGAGGCGCGCACGAAGAGCGAGCGGAGTAAGCGCTTGTGGTAGTCGCCCCGAAGCGCTCGCTCACGCTCGCGCCTCTGAAGATTGCCGGTGATTCCTCGGCGCCTTTAACTTGTCAGAGGCGCGCACCCACCGCACACAAAGCGCGCCAAGATTCCCTTCTTCATTCGGTTTTGGTTCCTTCAATCGTCCCGGTAATGCGTCCAACGCCGGAACAGCTGGGGGCTGAAAACGTCCCGTTGGCACGGGTCCCTGAAATTGTCACCTCGACATTAAACGGACCCTCGTCAGTCCTGAATTCCAACTTCAGCTTCGTTCCGTCAAAAGTTCCGGAAAGGCTCAGGGTTTGATTGTGATAGGAATCGGTCCAGGAGCCGGTCACGGTCTGCCCGCTCAGCGTCAGATTGGCCTGCCAGGTATACGTGCCACGGCAGATCGGATGAGGATCGACGGTGAAAGTGCCCCTCCATTGACCTGTAATAGGATCGGCAGGTTTGACCTCCAGGCTGGTATTGGCACATGCCTGAGTTCCCACGAGGTCTACCGCACACACGCGGAACTGTCGCGCCGGCTGCGTGACGGCCGTAGGGATCCCGCTTAAGAGACCATTGACGTCGAGTACCAGTCCAAAGGGTGGAAAACCTACACCGGAATCCAGTTGAAAATGATAAGGAGGAGATCCGCCTGTAGGATTAGTGGCCGGGTTCAAGTTTCCGCCACACGGCTCGTTCTTGCGGGCTCCCTGGCAGAAAGAATACTCGTATGGCCGGCCGACCGTGGCAGGAGGCAACACTGCAGGCGCTGTAAACTGAAGCGGCACGGTTGATGGAGGGCCAATCGTAAGAGTGACCGGCAACTCGAGCGGACTGCTGGCTGCTCCCGGGGACGTCAGCGTGATTGTCCCGTTCAACACTCTTGCGGTAAGACCCTGTGTCTGAACCACCGAGACGTTGATAGTGGCGGGAGTAGTCCCGTTGTTCGGGACTAAAGCGAGCCAAGACACGTTAGCGGCGGCAGTCCATGTCAATGCAGCGCCCGTGCTGGTGACTTGGACGGTTTGTGTGGGAGGATTCGCCCCCCCCTGCGGCATGTTAAAAGAAAGCGCAGCCGGATTGACGGCCAGGCTGGGGGCTGCTGGTGCAGCATCGATGGTCAAGGTCACCGCGACATTGACGCTGGGATTTGTGGTTATGGTGATGTTTCCCTTTAACACGCCGGCAGCGAGTTGACCCGCGTTTACAATTGAAACCGCTATTGTCGACGGAGTTGTCCCACTGTTTCGTGAGAGTTGAATCCAATTGACGTCAGCCCGTGCAGTCCAGTTCAAAGGCGCTCCCGTACTCGTCACCTGCAAGTTCTGGAAAGCGGGTGGTGCGCCCCCCGCCGTCATGGTGAATTCCAGGGCAGCGGGTGTGACGACTAGAGTGCCGCCCGCCTGTCCGGCAGCAACGGTGAGCGTCACTGGAATCTGCAAAGAAGGCGCGCTCTCTCCCGTCTTGGTGACCAGAATGGTCCCAACGTAAAGTCCCGCCACCAGTCCCGTTGTGTCGACTCGGACCTCGATTGAGGTAGGCGTGGTTCCGGAACTGGGAGAGAAACGCAACCAGGCTGAATTGGTCCTTGCCGTCCACACTGCCGGAGCGCCCAGGCTGCTGATTCGTAGAGTTTGTTGCTGTGGGGTGGCGGCACCGCCTTCTGTGGCGCTAAACGGACGCAGCGGGCTGAAGGTGAGCAGGCGCCGGCCGCCTCCTGGTACATCTTTTCAAGGAGCTCCTGGCGGTCACCAGGTTCAATCAGGCGTCCCACGGTGGAGCAGGGACTGAGGGCGCACATCACGGAATTGCCGGTGGCTGCGAGGCAGGGGCGGTTGCCTTGCGCGTCCGGATTTCCGTACCGATCAGGCAAGCCAAGTACGTGCCCAATCTCATGGGTGGCAATTGACTCCACATCCTTCTTGAATTTTTGTTTTTCAGGGTCGGGATCGAAAGGGCTACATGCCTGCTGCAGCTTGAGGATATCTGTCTCCAGATCGCCCCCGTCGAGAATCGTGACCAGGTGGTACGATTTCCCTTCAGCATCAATCCCAATTGCAAATCCCAGAGCACCTTCCGCGTTGTTATAGCCTGGCGACTCAGGGCGCTCCCTCCTGCGGGCAAACTTCACCATCACATCGACTCCGCGGTTGGGACACGGAGCGGGAATTTCCTGAAAGCTAACCGACTGGCTCGACAGGGCCAGGGCCCAATTTTGAAAAGCATTTCTGACGGCCAGCGGTGCGCCCGGCGCGGAGAGATTAAAACAGGGAGGACTGATGCAGTAAGTGATGGTCTGCCCTCTTGTTAACGTTATGCCCGGGTCAAAAGGAGTGAGGTGGTTCACCTCGAAGGAAATGGTTTTGCTGCGGTTGTCCAGAATCGCCCCCGCAAGCAGCGTCGATTCAGCAAGACGCGCGTCGAAGAAAAACGGCTGGATGAAATTCTGATTCAAGGCCGAGCCGTCCACGGCGCCATCGTCATTCTTATCGCTGTAAGGGAGCGTTATCTTAACCGGCTTTTTAAATTCAAGTCCGTTGGGTCCGAAATCAACGGAGGGTCCGGCGCTCACGCCCGGCCGGTATTTGGCCGGCAGTTCTACTGAGCTGATGGTGATCTGCCGCGTTTCAGAAAGCGCCCCGGCGGGGATTTCAATCTTGGCGCGGTAAATCGCGCTGAGCGGATTTGTCATCTCAACAGACCCTCCCGCCGCTCCGATGAAGCCGCTTGCCTCGACTGCACCCATATTTAAAGGGCTCATCAGCTTGAAACGCATCCCTGAATTGACGGGCAGGCTATAGAGAGTCGAGCTGTCCACGCCGCTTGCAAGAAGAAGTCTCAGCAGGTTTCCGTCTTGCGCAAACCACTCTCCCACTCCTGCTTGCGTGCTGGAGCTGGAATTAAGGAGAATCATTTCCGTTTCAAATCCGGTGCCCACCCCAAGGTGCGGCGCGATCCGAGGAAGACCGCTGGCGCTTGTCGTAAAGTCCACAACGGGCAGAGTCGTGAGCAGCGGTTCACCGCGTTCATTGGTAGCCTGACGTAGAGTCATTCCGGCGAAGCCTAGACTGCCGCTGACGTCAAGAACCCCCTCGAAAGGCAGTTGCAGGGACGGAAATAAGTCGGTCACAAATCGTGCCAGTTGTCCAGCCGGCGGCAGCGATTGAGTCACGGGATTGCCCTGGACTTCACCGGCAGAGTTTCTCAAGGTAAAGGTCAACGCGAGGTCGAGGCCGGCCCACGGATTATCCACTGCAATTCCCACGTTTCGATAGTCATTGAGGTGGACTGAAACACGGGCTCGGGTTGTAATCGTTGAGCTGCCCACCCCCGCTTCACTGATCAGGACTCCATCTTTTCTCAAGCGGAAGACTGCCGTAGCTACGGGGGTGGCATGGCCATCGGTTGGATCAATAACTAAAGAGCCTACCTTGATAGAGCCGGTTCCTGACGTTTCCATTATCCAGACGCCGCCTGCCGGTATGCTGTAGCTGAAGACAGGTCCGGTGCTATTGCCGATGGTCACGGGAAGCGGATTGCCATCTTGTGCAAAAAAGCCGATGGCTCCGGTGATGATGCTCGAGGTGGGGTTGATCAAAACAAACTGTGTCAAGATGCCGTCGCCATCCCCCATGTGCGGCAGGTCAACTGCCTCCTTGCGCAACGCAGCCGTTAAATCAACTACGGGCAAAGTTGTTAGCAGTGCTTCCCCTCTGGAATTAATCGACTGCCTCAATGTCACCGCCGCAATCGGAACATCACTCACCACGTTGAGCACGCCCTGAAAGGGTGTGGAAACTCCTGGAAACCAGTCGGTGACGTATTTAGCGACTTGGTTGTAGGCGGAAATCGCCTCAGTTTTGGATGCCACGGTCTGGCTTCCGTCCAAGGTCGTGAGCGTGAGATTCAAAATGCCGGATCGATTGTTGGCGTTGGCAATGGCCAGCCCCGTGTTGACGTGAGGCGGATTCAGATCGGCGAAAATTCGTATGGAGGTCGTGGTACCTACGGCCGGAACTTCAGCCTCGCTCACCAGCACGCCTCCTTGTGTCGAGCTGAAAACGACGGACGCTGCCGGTACGCTGCTTCCCGACGCAGGCGTCAGAATTGCATATCCTGCTCTAACGTTCAGAGGATCCTCAGAAGAGCTTGCAATCGTGAAACTTTCGGTGAAGATTTCATCTGCGTTGTAGTACACCCGGGCTCTCCAGGCGCCCGGCATTTTGGCGGCCTCGGTTCGAGCTATGTTAAGGGTGGACCAGAAGCAACCGCTTCCCTCCCAAGCAATGGGACCGATGTTCGATCTCTGGTAGAGATTATTGCCCGGATCCAGAAACTCGACCGTCGTGCTGTCCCCGCTCTTTGCTCCCGAGGCTGAAAACCAGAGCACTGCATCGGGATCGGCGGTCAGGAAGCGGGTGATGGGCACCGGTGTCGTACACCCGGAATTCGCCCGTTGATTGGCCGTCATCATTCGCGAGGTAACGGTGATGCTGCTGCGGGTAGCCGGATCAGCAATTATAAAGGTTCGCGTAAACAGCTCGTGCGAGTTATAGACGACGCGGACGCTCCAGGTACCGGTCCGTGACGCGGCCGCCTCTCCTGAAATGTTGATCCGCGCCCAGAAACATCCCGTCCCCTGCCAGGAGATTGCAGACCAGTTCGAGGTGAAGTAGTGTGTTTGGGTGGGATCTGTCCAATCCGCTCGTGCCACGTCGCCCGGCAGCGCACCCGAGACCAGAAACCATACGTACACGGAAGGGTCGTTCGTAAAGAACTTGGTGGTCAAAAGAGGAAGCTGACACGTGCTGCCGCTTAATGGATCACGCGTGGTCACATGTTCAAGCAGAGTGGCGGGATGGCTGCTAAGTCGGTCTCCGCTGCTCGAACGGGTGTTCCCCGTTCCTCGGGATGCAGTTGAGCTATTTTGTTCCAGTTCAGAGTTTTCCCGAGCGTAGTGACCGATGGTCGCGGGTGTCGCAAGAGCGGAGATGCCGGTGGCTATATAAATCAAAATTGTCAAACAGGGGCGTACAAAAAATACTCTCATTACACAGGGGATTAACTGCGGCGAGCAAAAATTAGCAGAACCGGAAGTACACATCAATGTTTTTTTGAGCGCAGCAGAAGACACGGCCCCACCAGATACGTTCACAAGAAGGTCAACTTAAGAGGAGAGAGTTTATAATGATGAAGAACCTGAATGATTCGAAAAGGAGAACTTGTATGAATTCAAGAAGAATCAGCTTGCTTGCAGCCGCAGCGGTGGTTTTGGGGATGCTGTGGCTGGCTCCTGGGACCTTGCTCAGCCAGCACCACCATGGGGGCGAACCGGAAGAAAAAGGAATGCAAATGATGCATTCCGAAGAGCAGATGCAGCAAATGATGACGCAAATGGCGAAAGATCCCCAGATGCTCAAGCACCACCTCACCATGATGCTGACTCACGATGAGATGAAAGTTGCCGTTACCAAGCTGCTTAAAGAAGATTCAGAAGTTCGCGGGATCTTTGAAGGCTTGATTGCCGACGCAAAGAAGTAACCCTACCTGATCAATCCGAGGCGCGCACAGGATCCGAGGCGCGGACGAAGCGCCAGCGGGAGTAAGCGCTTCTGCAGCGCCTTCGGAAGCGCTCCGTCACCGTCGCGCCTCTGAAAGGCCCGCCTGTGGGCTGCGTTGATTCAAATCACCGCTGAATCCGAGGCGCGCACCTGACGCTTTTTTCAAACCCTTTTTGTGCTGCTAAACGATTCCAAGTCACTTCGTTCTTATAGATGCGCCTCTGACCTTCGCGCTTCTTACGCGAACGGCTCAGTGAGACATCAGTTCCGTCTGCTTACTGAGGTGGTATTTCTTGATCTTGTAGCGCAGCGTATCGCGGCTGATGGAGAGCAGGCGTGAGGCTTGTGTTTGATTGCCGCGTGCTTTGATCAGCGCCTGGCGGATCAGTTCCTTTTCAACCTGATACAGATCAATTCCTTGTGCGGGGATGGCCAGCAATCCGTTGCCAGGCAATCCGGCCGGCTCACCAGTGAACTCCGAAATACGAATAGGCAGGACCTCGACGTCAAGATAGCCGGTGTCCTGGAGGATCATGGCGCGCTCAATTACATTCTTTAGTTCGCGCACATTTCCCGGCCAGTGGTAATTGTGCAGCACGCGCTGTGCCTTGGGCGTAATTCCCTTGATGGTCTTCTTGAAGCGGCCGTTGTAATCCGCAATGAAGTAATTCACCAGGATGTCGATATCGCTCTTGCGCTCCCGCAAGGGGGGAAGCACGATGGGAATAACCGACAGCCTGTAAAACAAATCTTCCCTGAATTGACTGTCGCGAGCCATCTTCTCCAGGTCTTTGTTGCTGGCGCATACGATGCGCACATCAGTCTTAATGTCCTTGATGCCGCCGATGCGCCGGAACGTCTGATCTTCGAGCACGCGCAGGAGTTTGGCCTGAAGGTTCAGATACAGTTCGCTGATTTCGTCGAAAAACACCGTGCCGCCTTCCGCCAGCTCCAACAAACCCTTCTTCATATTCTTGGCGTCGGTGAAGGCTCCACGCTCATGTCCGAACAGCTCATTCTCCAGAAGCTGCTCGGGAATGGCTGCGCAGTTTAAGACCATAAAAGGCTGGCGGCTTCGCCGGCTCTGGTAGTGAAGCGCCTTGGCCACCATGTCTTTCCCAGTTCCACTCTCACCCTGAATGAGGATGGTATTGGCTTCGCTGTCAGCGACTTTGGTGACCAGTTCCTTCACCTCGCGGATCGCGTCTGACTCACCCACGATGCGGTCAACCGAGTAAGCCTCCTTCTGCTCCTTCTTGGTACGCTCCACCTCGGTACGCAGGACGCTGGTCTCCAGAGCATTGTCGAGCGCATGGAAAAGCCGGTCGAAGTTGATGGGCTTTTCCAGATAGTCATAGGCGCCAATTTGGAGCGCCTTAACGGCGTCATTAACTGCGCCATAAGCGGTGATCATGATGATGGGAACCGAGGGAGCCAGTCGCTTGAACTCCAAGAGCACCTTCAGTCCGTTGGCATCCGGCAACCGGATGTCGAGCGTCACCAAATCCGGCGTCTGTTCCTGGAAAAGTGTCAACGCCTCGGTAGCGCTGTCTGCTTCCAGCACGGTGTAGCCCACCGACTCCAGTTTTTGCCGGAGTGACCAGCGGACGAGTTTTTCG
>JACQSY010000098.1 GCA_016211085.1 Acidobacteriota bacterium
ACGATCATGTCCGGATGCAGCGCGAACCAACTCTCGACTTGATCGTTATACTGCCGCACCGGCGAAGTGATGGGCAGCATGTTCTTGGGATCGGTGTCAGTTTTGATTTTCGGGAGCTGCGTTGCAAACAGCAGAGTAAGACCCAGCGTCAGCGCGACCACCCAGCGGGGATGGTCAATGGAAAGCTGAACGAGTTTATTGATTGCCCGGGCCACTTAAACCCACCCGTAGGGAATTGGGGACTTGTAGACACGCCAGGAAAACAGCGCCACTAGTACCAGAAGCAACACCGTCGTCGTTATATTGAACTGCACGAATACCTGGAGACCTATTGAGGTTTACACATTATAGTGACGCTGCCAACCAGCCGGATGGCCGTTTGCAGGGCTTTCGGAGCTTGTGGAAATGTCACTATATTTTGCAATCCTCAATAGTAGGACCAGGGTGATCACAAAGAAGAGGCAGAACCCGGCGAGCTTCTTGCGTCGCACGCGCCAGGGGACGATTTTCTGCAAGATCTCCGGCGGGATCTCGTTGCCTTGGACCTGACTCAGCAAAGCTTCGATGCGCGGCTGTACCCCCAGGTGGACGTAGGAAAGCAGGACGCTGAGGACCAGGAGCAGGAGGAATTTCGCCAACAGGACTCGATTCGTAAGGAGCGCGCTGAGCGGGAGTCCGCCGAGCGGGAGTAACAAGACTCCCGTGACCAGGGCGGTCAGCTGGAATACAAAGCAGCGGATGGCATTGGTCTTGATGAGATTCTCAAAATAGCAGTCCACTGCGTAGGGGGCCTTGCCAAAGCGAAGGCGTTCATTGACCACGATCAGGTTGTAGAGCGGAGCCGCCATAAAAACCACGGTCAGGATGTGTAAAAATTTTATCGCCTGGTAAGCATCCATTGCCTTTCTCCTTCTGTGGCGCGAGCTGTTGGCTCGCTGCCCGGCCTAGAACGTAACAACGGAGTCGCTTTCCTTTGTCCAATGAGCCAAGTCGGTCATATGGCCGATCTCGACTCCCTCCACCAACTCTTTTTGGCCAAGGCCCCTGGCCGCAGAACACGTCGCTCAGGTCTTTACTTTTATGCCCCTAGCAATTAGCTGGCGGACCATGTCCGCTGTGTTGTAACAGCCGGTCGGGGTTTCCTGGTGGTCTTTCGCCACGCCGACGCCATCGGCAAGGAGGAAGAGATTCACTGAAACGTCAGTTGTCAGCAGTGCCGACGCGTAGCGGAGCGCGTTGTATGCCTTCTCGCTGCCGTAGGGGGCGTCCTGGATCACTATCGTCAGTTTGTCCACGCTTCCTCGCTCCCCGGTCAAAGGGCCACTACAACTGAGCCCGTGCGCGATACATATGGCGGACCAGAAGGTTTTCCCGCCGCATCTGTTCGTGCAGAGTCTCCCGAATCAAGTCGAATGCGCGGAGCATTTTGGGGTTCGCCAAGCGATAGCAAACGCTGTTGCCGTCCTTACGCGACACCAGCACCCGGCGCTGCTTCATCATATTCAGGTGCTGCGACAGGTTGCCGATCGGAATCCCGAGCTGTTCCGCTAGCGCGGAAACTGTCATTTCCTGCTCCCGCAGCACATTGAGAACTTGCAGCCTTGTCGGATGGGAAAACACCTTGCACATGTCGGCGTGAAGCTGGTAGAGCTCTTGTTCAATATCTTCGCGTTCACGTTTCATAGTTCTATAATACATCAGTTCTATAGAATCCTATAATATGATATTTTATATCATCTGATCATTGTTATTTTGTGCTCGGATCAGCTGCGTGACGGGAAGGAGATAATCAGCGCATGAGAGTTCTGGAGGAGAGTTACAAAGGTGTCTCGGTAGGGATGAGTATCCCCCTTGAAGAACTCGGCTTGCCTGCACACACCGCCAAAGGATTGCTCATCGTCTTCTGGAAAGGTCAGTGACAGGGCTGCCGGCGGGAGGCTCCCGTCATCAAGCGCCTGTATGAGCGGTTCTCGCCCAAGGGACTTTCGGCGATCTACGTGGGTCCTTTCGAAACAACGGAAGCGTGCTCGCAGTGGAAGAAAGAGTATGAGCTTCCGTTCGAGGTGATCCCGGACAAAGATGGCACGATCTTCAAAAGACTGAGTAATGGCTGGGTTCCGTATTCGATCCTCGTTGGGCCTGACGGTAAGGTTGTTTTGTGGGAGAGCGAGTTCCAGGAGGCGGGTTTCGTAGCCGCCATTGAGAAGTTCTACCAGGAGGCGGCCCACGCGCCGGCTCAGACTCAGCAGCCCTCCACCCGGGCGATGCCGCCGCGAGTCGGCCGCGCGTCTGGGGCGAACATCGTCATCCTAGGAGGCGGTGTCGGCGGACTGGTGGCCGCCCACCACCTGCGTCGCGCACTCTCCAGGCGCGATAGCGTCATCCTCGTCGACCGATCGCCCAACCACCTTTTCCAGTCATCGCTGCTCTGGCATGCGGTAGGCCTGCGCCGTACCAGCGAAATCCAGCGGCCGCTTTCAGATCTGACTCGGAAGGGAATCGAGTTCATCAACGAGGAGGTCTTGGAAATAGATGTCTCTTCCAGACACGTGCGAACAACTTTGCAAATGATCGAATTCGATTATCTGGTTGTGGCGCTGGGCGCCCAGCTGAGACCCGGTGAGGTCGAGGGCTTTGGCGAGATGGCCCTCAACTTGTACGACCTGGAAGGTACGCGCAGAATCCACACCGCGCTGAATGCCTTTTCCGGCGGGACAGTGGGTGTGCTGGTCACCGACATGCCGTTTAAGTGTCCCGCAGCACCGTACGAAGCCGCGCTCCTGGTGGACTCGTTTCTCCGCAAGAAGGGCGTGCGCGGCAGATCGGAGATTCACATCTACACCCCCGAGCACCAGCCCATGCCCATTGCCGGTCCCGCGATGGGCGGGGCCATTGCCGGGATGCTGCGCACGCGCGATATCTCCTATCATCCGTTGTTTCCGTTTGAGAAGATGAACCCCCGCGAGCACACCATCGTCGCGTCTGGCGGCGAACCGCAGAAGGTCGATCTGCTCCTCGCGGTGCCTCCTCACCGGCCGCCTGAGGTCGTGCGCTCGTCGGGGCTGATCGGCTCGTCCGGATGGATGGAGACGGACCCGCACACGTTGGCAACCGAGCACGAAGGCGTATACGCCATCGGAGACGTCAACAACATCAGGCTGGCCAACGGCAAGAATCTCCCCATGGCGGGAGTCTTCGCACATTCCGAAGCCGGGATCGTCGCCGAGCGAATCGCGGCCGAAATCGACGGGCGGACATCGGAAGCCTCGTTCAATGGAAAGGGCTCGTGCTGGCTGGAGCTGGGCGGCGGTAAAGCCGGTTTCGCAAGCGGCAACTTTTACGCGGAGCCAGAGCCAACGGTGCACCTCTATCCGGCTGGGCGACCTTGGCACTGGGGCAAGGTCCTATTCGAGAGGTGGTGGCTCCACCACTGGTTCTGAAATGCCAAACCTTGTGAGCTTCGAAAACGGCGCCAATTGGGGTCGGACTGCTGGTAACCGCGAGTGAATTGAGCTTGTTAATTAAGGGGGACAAATTATGAATGAGCCGGAACAGATCCCGATTAATCAAATAAGGACTGACGACATCGCGCGCGATCTCATTTCCAGCCGACCAGAGTATGGTCAATATCTCGCTGCGCTCGCGGGCGGGCAGAACGGAGAGAACGAACTGGAGAAGATTCGTGCCCTTCCACTCGAGAATAGATACACCTGGCGCGTTGCCTCGGCGCTGCGGTGGGCATTCGTGGATTTTGAGTCGATGAATATTGTCGTTGACCTGAATACCCTGTCCAGCGAAGACCTGAAGAGGTTGCAGGAACTTGTGCACATCCCCGTTCGAGCGATGCAATTTTGCAGCTACCTGAAGTCCCTCATTGGGTATGAGGCGATGGAGAGAATGATGGCGGACGCAGTTAAAGTGGCGAAAGACGCTTAGACTTCGCGTGCGAAAAATTGCGGATCCCACGTACTAGATCCGCAACCATATCGTCAAGGCTGTCCTAGCCTGCAACCGCTCTTCCAGGCTCTCCTAAGAGCCGCTCCAACACCCGTTCTCTTCCGGTGACGCTGAAGCCTTAGGGTTCGTTCCACCCGGAAACTTCCAAGAAAAAGTCCGGGCCGACGCCTCCGTTATGGTATATCATCTGATCGGTCGCCTGATATGAACCCTGTTTGATTCAGGTTCCTGTCGGATCTGGAAGGAGAACGACCTTGAATGCCCAGGCGGACATACCCCGATTGATCCGTGAGCTTCGGGAACGAACTGGTCTCACGCAGGAAAAATTCGCGGCTAAACTCGGCGTAACCTTCCCGACCATCAACCGTTGGGAAAACAGCCGCGCCAAGCCGTCGCCGCTTGCGCTCAAGCGCATTGAGGACTTGCTCCGCGACCTGGGCAAGACGGGCCGCGATCTCCTCGAAGAATTCTTTGGAGAGGAGAAATAGTACATGGCACGAACCGTCGTGGTCCGCCCGTTCCGCAGATTGACTCAGGCGGAACTAGACGGCTTCTTGGAGAAAGCCGCTGACATTCTTCGCGGCAACGTGGATCACTCCGAGTTCCGTGGCTATGTATTCGCACTGCTCTTCTTCAAGCGGATCAGCGACGTATATGCCGAAGAGGTTCGCAGACTCGCTGAACAGCTCGGCGATGAAAGCCTCGCCAAGGATCCAAGGATGCATAATTTTGTGGTCCCGGAGGGGAGCACTTGGGAGGGAGTAGCCCGCCAATCCCGCAACCAGGTCGGCACGGCCCTCAACGAAGCAATGATCGCGATTGAGCGAGCCAATCAGCCGAAGTTCGACGGCATCCTAACCGGCGGCATCGATTTCAACGACGCCGAAAAACTCCCCCGTGCCAAGCTGATCAATTTGATCAACCACTTCAGCAGCCAGGTATTCGACCGCGCACATGTCACGGACGATCTGTTCGGGAACGCCTACGAGTATTTGATTCGCAACTTCGCCAGCAAGGCGGGGAAATCAAGCGGCGAGTTCTACACGCCCAAGGAAGTCGCCTACCTCATGGCAGAGATCGTTGAGCCTCTGCCGGGCCATCGCATATGTGACTGGGCCAGCGGTTCCGGCGGTCTGCTCCTGCAGTGCCGAAACTACATCAAGCGCCAGGGTAAAGACCCAGATCAGCTTTTCTTGCACGCTCAGGAAAGCAACCTTTCGACATACAACATCTCCCGGATCAATATGATCCTTCACGGCGTCAAGAGCTGGGAGCACCGTCATGGTGACAGCATTCGCAGTCCCCGTCACCTCGACGACGGCAACATGCTCCTCAGATTCGACCGCATCCTCATGAATCCGCCATTTTCTCTAGAGGATTGGGGATACGACGACTTCAAAGGTGGCGATCCGTATGGCCGCTTCGATTACGGGATGCCGCCCCGTAACAATGGCGACTATGCCTGGCTGGAGCAGGTGGCCAAATCTCTTAAGGACGACGGGAAGGCGATCATCGTCATGTCCCAGGGGGTTCTCTTCCGAGGCCAACCGGAACAGACCGAAGAGGAAGACGGCCAGAAGCAGAAGGCCGATGCCGAGTATGTGATCCGCGAGGGATTTGTCAAAGCCGACATCATCGAATGCGTCATCGTCCTGCCATCGAAGCTTTTCTACGGTAACGCGGTCCCGGCCTGTTTGGTCGTCCTGGACAGGAACAAGCCCGCGGACCGCAAGAACAAGATTCTGATGATTTGGGCCTCGCGGCACTTCCAGAACGCAAACCCGCAGAACCTACTACGGCCTTCGGACCTCATGCGCATTCTTGTCCCGTGGCGGGCCTTCGGCGAGCTTGCCAAAGCTCAGGAGCTAGTGGCCATCCATGAGCGGCAGCTCCTTGATGATGAAGAAGAGGAACGCCAGCGCAGGCTTAATGACATTGAAGACGCTTATGCGCCGATCTTGGAGCCGCTGGGACGCCTAAGAACCGAGCTGGCCACGCTGGAGAGCCAAAACTGGAAAGATGCCGGATTTTCCAAGAAGACGGACTACTTAGCCAAAATCAAGCAAGTGAAGCGCGATATCAAAGATCTGGAGAAGGTTCAGGCGGAGCGTGATAAGTCCGAGACGGAGGTCAACGAACATGCGGACCGGGAGGTGGCACATGTCCGCGAAGCGGCTGCTGATCTGTTGCGCATTTGTTCAACTGCCGAAGAAGCAGCACGATATTTCTCAATCGCCGCTCTGCCAGAGATTGAGGAAAATGAATTTAATCTGAACCTACCTCGGTAAATAGATACGTTCGAGCCGGAGGAAGAAGTTGCGCTGAACGATGCGATAACCACTCTCGACCAAGCAACACGCGCGGCGGATGAAACCCTATTGGCGCTGAAAACCCAGTTGGGAACGCTTAGGGAGGAGACGAATGCCTAATTTCAGCCGCCAGTCATACATTATCTACGATTGGCCGGCGACGAAGGCTTTGCTTTCAGATGAATGGGAAGAGAAACGCCTTGGTGCCCTGGCAGATGTAGTGGGAGGAGGGACCCCAGATACTGGCATCTATGGATACTGGCACCCACCTGTTATCCCGTGGGTCACACCCACCGATATCTCAGCTTGTAACGGGATTTATCTTTCAAGGACGGAACGGTGCATCTCGGATGCGGGCTTACGTTCCTGCTCGGCGACGCTCTTACCGGCAGGCACAACACTCCTCACAAGCCGAGCTACCGTTGGTGAGTGCCGGATAAACACAGTTGAGGTTGCCACAAACCAGGGGTTTGCTTCTCTGGTACCCCGAGAAGTGGATGGCAACTTCCTTTTCTATATGGCCCAGCATCTTAAACCTGTTTTCTGCAGGCTCGCAGCAGGTACAACCTACGCCGAAGTCTCACGTCGTGAAGTTCGAAAAGTGCGCTGTTATCTGCCGAAGGACAAAGAGGAGCAGAAGCAAATAGCCACTTTGTTGCTCTTGGCCGACAAAGGTGTCCAGGAATTGAAAAATCAACTGGAAGCTGCCCAGCGTATCAAGGCGGCCCTTATGCAGCATCTGTTCACCAAGGGCATTCCAGGGAGACATACTCGGCTCAAGACAATTGTAATTTCCCGCCACTCCTATTCAATTCCCTATGAATGGGAGATTTCGAAGGTACAAGATGTCCTCAGCTCACCTCCTTTCAATGGTGTTTCGCCACAGTCGCGCCCCGATCCACCCGGCACTGCGATCCTGAATGTGTCGTGTATTAGCGACGGGAAATGCGATCCTCGAAAAGCCTCCTACGTAGATGTGGATGAGGCAACAATCGATTGTTGCAGAGCAATGAAGGGTGATTTCTACGTTCTCAGAGGTAATGGTAATCGTGAGTATGTCGCGACTGGTGGATGGTTGAAGGATGACGTGCCGGACCGCTGCATATTTTCTGACAAACTGATAAGGCTGAGTTTTGATCCGTCGAAGGTGGTTGATGGATTCATGCCATGGTTGTGGCAAAGCCACACCTTCTTGAGGAGGCTGCAATCCAAAGCGGAATCAGGCAGTGGACTTTGGATGATGAGCAAGCGGGATATTCGTCGAGAAGTATTTTTTCGTCCCAAGCCAGGGGAGCAAGATGAAATCGTTAGTACCCTAAACCGCTGTGAGAGCACCCTGGATGCAATTAATAAGAAGATAGAGTCGCTGCTGCGATTGAAAAAATCCCTGCTCCAGAACCTCCTTACCGGAAAGGTCCGCGTCAAAGTCGAGGCATGGGTATGACGTTCACCGAATACAAGACTGTTGAAAAGGAAATCCTCGACTGCCTCCAGACCAAGGAACTCGGCTGGCAATATGAACCGGGCGATGATGTAAATGCTAAGTATCGGGGCGGTGATGAGCAGGAGATGTTGCTCATCCCCATTCTGCGTCGGAAGCTGAAGGAGTTGAACCCTGGGGTCATCACCGACGACGAGCGCGCGAACATCATCATCCAGAAGCTGCGGGCACTGAAGGACAACCAGGAATGGATTCAGTGGCTGCGGGGCGAGAAGACTTACAAATTCTCCCAGGAGGAGCCCAGCCGTAACATCCATCTGATTGATTACACCGAACCTAGCAAGAACGATTTCTTGGCTACCAACCAGCTCTGGATTCAGGGCATCGAGCGCCGCCGGCCCGACATCCTCCTTTTCATCAACGGCATTCCCGTGGTGGACATCGAGGCCAAGACCGCCTCGCATGGTCACGTGGATTGGGCTGAAGGGGCGAAGCAGACAGCCCGCTACGACCGAGAAGTCCCGAACCTCTACTATTCCAATTGCTTCTGCGCCGGGGTTAACGAACTGCGCATGAAGTATGGGATTCCAGGGGCGCGGCTTCAATATTGGCAGCAATGGCGCGATCCGTATCCGCACACACAGATCCCTTCTTTCGACGAGATGAAGTGCACGACCTACGGCCTTTTCGACCGTGGCAACTTACTGGACATGATCCAGAACTTCATCGTCTTCGAGACTGAACAGGGGCAACTGGTAAAGAAGATCGCGCGGTATCAGCAGTTCCGGGCCGCCAACAAAATCGTTGGCCGTGCGCTTGAAATCGATAAGGCCAGCGGCCAACGGCGGGGCATCGTCTGGCACACACAGGGATCGGGCAAGAGCCTGACTATGCTCTTTGCCGCAAGAAAGCTCTGGAATGACCCAAGTCTTGAGCAGCCGACGATCATTATCGTGGTCGACCGCGAACAGCTTCAGGACCAGATGGTGGGAGAGCTCTTTAAAGCAAATAGCGAAAACGTAGCGGTGGCTACCTCCATCCGGGATATGAGGCGCCTTATCGGCGAGGGCGACGGCTATCGCGGAATCATCGTAACCATCGTCAACAAGTTCGATGGCATGGAGCAAGAGCTTTCGAAACGCCCGAATATCATCATGCTGGTGGACGAAGCCCACCGCACGCAGTACGGCGACTTGGGTGTTTTCATGCGCAGCGCCATGCCCAACGCTTCGCTCTTCGGGCTAACCGGCACGCCGCTTGAACTGGATGACCTCAATACCCCCCGCGCCTTTGGCAAGCAGCTCGATACCGACCGGTACGAGCGGTACATGGATCGCTACAGCATAGAAGATTCGCTCAGGGATGGCGCGACGAAGCCCATCCATTATGAGATCCGGATGACGGACTGGACCGTAGCCTATGCGGACCTGGACAAGAAATTTGAAGCGCTCTTTGCCGACCGATCACCGGAGGAGCGCAAGCTCCTGATGGGCGAGGCCAAACTTGATGCAATCCTGAAACACCCAAAACGCATTGCTCAGATCGCCGACGATATTGCCCGGCACTTTGTCGATCACATCCGGCCAAACGGCTTCAAGGCGATGATCGTTTGCCGCGACAAGGATACGTGCGCTCTTTACAAAGCAGCTCTCGATCAGCTTCTTGCCCCAGAGGTCTCGCTGATCATTATTTCCGAGGACCCCGCGCACGATGTGGATTCCGTGAAACCTTATTATCTTGGAGACGCCCAGCGGCGCAAAGCCATTGAGGACTTCAAGAAGCCTGCTCCGAAGACCCAGGAGGAGCGAGACAACCCGGATAATCGATTTAAGCGGGTGGAAATTCTGATCGTCTGCGACATGCTGCTGACCGGCTTCGATGCCCCCATCCTGCAGGCGATGTATCTCGATAAGGGTATGCGTGACCACACTCTGCTTCAAGCCATCGCGCGGGTCAATCGGCCTTACGATGATTTGAAAGAGTACGGCCTCATTCTGGACTATTTCGGTATCTTCGAGAACCTCAATGATGCGCTGAATTACGACAAGAGTGAACTGGGAGAGGTTGCGTTCCCCTTCCAGCGATTTCATGAAATGTTCACGGATTATATGGGGCAGATCCTCGATCTTTTCACCGGCATTCCTCGCGACGGCAGTCACCAGAGCGGTATGCAGGCTCTGATCATGTTCAATGATGACGACGAAAAGAGGGAGGAATTTGAGCGGCTGTTCCGGAATGTCCGCATCCTGTTTGAAACACTGCAGCCGGACGACTTCCTGCGCTCCTACCTTCAAGACTACAGTTGGCTCTGCAAGTTCTACATGCTGTATCGGAAAAAGTTCCATCCCAAGGACCACTTTGAAATTACCGAGGAAGACGGAGCCAAGACTCGCCAGCTAATCAGGGAGCATGTGGATGTCAAAGAAATCGAGGATGAGTTTCCAACTTATAAGCTTGACGAGAACTATCTCACTAAGATCAAAGACATGAATCCCGACGCCAAGGCGCTCGACATCGAGGCCATGCTCGATGCCGAAATTGGGATTCGCCTGGATGAGGACGAGGACATCCGCCCGCTCAGCGAACGGCTGAAGCGGATCATCGAGCAGAAGCGTGCTGGAACGTTAGCCGGCATAGCCTTGCTCAAGGAACTTGAAGACCTCACCAAGCAGGTCGTTGACGTTGTCCAGGAAGCTCAGCGCCCCATCGTGGACTCCATCGCCAAGGAAGTCGCCAAGCGGGTTGACGGGATCTCGGAGGCTGATGCCATGGCCGTCGCGAAGGCGATTGTAGCCAAGGCAACCGAAAAATGCTTCAAAAACTGGTTCCTGCAGAACCACATGGACACAGAACTCTATCGAGAATTCACGATTCTACTCGCAACCCAATTTAAAGAAAGGCAGTTGCACGGAGCGGGCAAGGACTTCGTAGATCGCTGTATACGACTGCTGAAGAAGGTCCGATTCACGGCTGATGAGCAAAATGTTGAGTATCAAGCGTGACTACACAGTGAAAGAAAGCCCGCACGCCAAGCATGCGCGGCTCAAGCTGTCGCTCCGTGATGGCTTGGTGGTCGTCGTGCCTAAGGGCTTTGACCACGACAGAGTACCCGGCCTGCTTCAGAAGAAGAAGCGATGGCTTGAGCAAGCGTCGGAGCGAATTGAAACTCAGCGAAAGTTCTTCGAGCCAGAACCCGCGGGGATACTACCCGAGCGCATGGCGCTGCGAGGTATCGGCGAGGAATGGGCAGTCGATTACAGACCAACAGAGTCGCCGTATGTGACTGCTGTTGAACGGCCTGGTAATCGTCTGCTGGTCTTCGGCGATACGGATAACGTGGAGGCTTGCAAGGCCTCGCTTCGCCGATGGCTGAACCGCAAGACACATGTGCGAATCAAACCGTGGCTCATACGGTTGGCAAGGGAGCGTGCGTTTGACGTCAACAGAGTCTTGGTCAAATCCCAGCGAACCAGATGGGCGGGCTGTTCTAGAAGGAAGACTATTAGCCTGAATCTTAAACTACTTTTCATACCGGAAGACCTGATTCGCTATGCGCTGATCCATGAGCTTTGTCACACGGAAAAACTGAATCACTCGCGGGAGTTCTGGGCACTCCTCAAGCATCACGAGCCTGATTACGCGAAGAAAGACGGCAAACTCCGCTCAGCGTGGCGGTTCGCTCCCGCTTGGCTCGATGCGAAGAAAATGCGCGGAGGGAACGCAGAATATCGGCAATGACTAGGGGGGGACAAATGTCCCCGCAACCCCGCTATAAGCGGCCTTTCTATGGTGACCGTGCTCCTGGGTCTCGGGCGGTCAGCGAATCTGCTATCGCGGCAGGAAGCTTCGGAAACAGTCTTCTTGAGAAACTCAAGGAAGTAGGTTTGATCGAATAATGGGCAAGCCCTATGCCAAGGAGTTGTTCGGGTTGAGCGACACCTACGCGTGGGCGCTCGCAACCCCCATTGAGCCGCTTGTGGCTGCAGTATCGGCGTCCAGCCCTCTTCCGTTGTTGGCAGTGGGCTCGGGAGGTTCATTTTCTGCCGCACACCTAGCGTGTTCACTTCACCAATACCACACAGGCATGGTCTCAAAGGCGGTCACACCGCTTGAACTTGTCTTATCTCCGATCTGCCTGCGCTCCCTGAGCACCATGGTCCTGAGTGCCGGCGGATCAAACCCGGATATCGTTTCGGCGCTCGAAAATATAATCTCTCGAGAACCACGGCGCTGTACTGTCCTCTGTTTCCGCAAGGGAAGCGCTGTTTCACGGCTCGCCAAGTCGCACCGCTTCGTGGAGATCCCTGAGTTCCAACCACCGTCGGTCAAAGATGGCTTCCTCGCTACCAATGCGCTCCTCGCCTTTGCAGTCCTGCTTGTTCGCGCTTACGGCCAAGCGTTCTGCTCGAGCGAAAGCCTTCCGCGCGACTTTGATACCCTTCTGGGAAACGGCCAGGCAGATCACGATTACTTGGAAGATCTTCTTGCCCAGTACGACTCGCTCGGGGATCGCGAGACTCTTCTTGTACTATACGGTCCAAGCGTTGCCAGCGCTGCCTTCGATCTGGAGTCGAAATTCTCAGAGGCTGCACTTGGGAACGTTCAGCTCGCTGACTTCAGAAATTTCGCTCATGGCAGACACAACTGGCTGGCGAAACGCGGCTCCAGGACAGGAGTGTTGGCAATCTGTGCAAAAGATGAGCGCGATCTCTGTGACAAGACCCTACGATTGATACCCCAGACCATTCCTGTCACGAAAATCTGCGTATCAAGGGTTGGCCCTACTGCAAGTGTAGCCGCCCTGATACCAGTTCTTCACCTAGTAGGGGCAGCGGGCAGGCGGCTTGGTATAGATCCGGGAAAGCCCGGTGTACCTACATTCGGTCGGCGAATCTACAATCTTCGAGCGTTGCGTCGCCTTACTAAGCCCGCCTCCCGAGAACACATAGCCATCGCACGGAAGCTAGGCTGTGACGTGCAGGAACTGCAAGACCGGCAGGATCTCGCGTTTTGGCAGGGTGCATATCATCAATTTGTAGACAGACTCGTGAAAGCCGCATTTGGAGCTGTGCTTCTCGACTACGATGGGACTGTTTGTGACGATCAAGACCGGTTCTCGGGACCCTGCGAAGACGTAGGCCAGGAGTTGACGCGCTTGCTTCAGAAAGGAATCGCGCTCGGCGTCGCGACAGGTCGTGGAGATTCAGCCAGAGCCGATTTACGAAAGGTACTGCCCAAACAATTCTGGGGCAACGTCCTCGTGGGCTATTACAACGGCTCTGATATAGGACTGCTTTCCGACGACTTCCATCCGATCTCCTCTGGGAGTCCGTGTGATTTGCTGAAGTCTATCGCGGATGCACTTGCCACGCACCCTATTGTCTCGCGGCTCGCGCAATGCAAGGTGGGCCAAAACCAGATATCCGTGCGGCCATCACTGTCTGGTGGGGAACTAGTCTGGCGACTAGTACAGCAAATGGCCCATGTTCATGGGCTTGCTGTCGTAAGGTCTAGCCATTCGATAGACGTGCTACGACCCGGACTGTCGAAGCGTTCACTCTCGAACCACATACGCAGCTTGCTCCATGAAGGCAGTGAGGTGCTTTCGATTGGCGACAGGGGTCAGTGGCCGGGGAACGACTTCGATCTTCTAAACACGCCGTACTCATTAAGCGTAGATGATGTGTCCGCTGACCCTGAAACATGCTGGAACATCGCCCCAGCAGGTTGCCGAGGCGTTCAGGCGCTCCTTGAGTACCTCCGCTGTCTTCAATTGCGTGAGAAGGGATTCCAACTTACGTTGCCGGTTGCGAGCCGCCTGCCATGAGAGATGCACTTGCAGAACGACTTCTGGCTCGGGTTATGGATTGGGGACCTGAGGATGTAGCACGTGAGCGCCCGGATCTTCAAGCTCTCGCGGTCTACAAGTATGACGAGTATCAACAATTCTTCCCCGGCATGCGCTTCGTGGAAAGCTTGGCAGTCTGGCTCAGCCAATTCAAAACAGTTGAGGAGCGCCGGATCGCCTATGAATTTGTAAGAACGAAATTGATCTTTTGCTCTTCGGCCGAACTGAACCATCTGGTGAGCATCGCTTACCCGGATCACATTCGGCCACTGCTCTTGCGGAGAGCTGCTAAAGATGCTGGGATTGATCAGCACCTCGTGTCGAAGATCTCCGCTCTTACTGCCTTCAAAGTTCGCCAGCGCCAGTGCTTATTTCTTGGCCTCAGCGACGGTGCACGTATTGACGTATTTCGGCGAAGCAACAGCCCGGATTTGACCCACGAGCAGATACTGCAAACTTACGAGATTTCATCGGGCCGTGTCGACGAGTTGCTAAACAAGCTCTCGGCGAGCCTAACTGCCTTACTCGATCACGAAGCCCCAGAAGAGATGCGGAAATTCCGAACTATCGTTCTTCTCGACGACTTTTCAGGAAGTGGACTCAGCTATGTTCGGCGGGGTGATGCGGGCTCATTTAAAGGTAAGATCGGTGAGTTCCACCGGCGATTAACGGCGCCCGATGGCCCGGAACAGCGTTTAGTCAATATCAAGAGGCTCGAGATTATCGTGGTTCTTTATATGGCCACTGACAAGGCCCGATCTCATCTTGAGACTCTTTTCAAGGAAGTGTGGGAGCCGCTGGGAGTGGAATACTCGATCATAATTACGCATCAGCTCAGTGGGCCAATTTGCCTCCGTCCGAACGATGGCAATGCCATGGATACCCTCATAGAGGCCTACTATGACCCCAAAATCGAGGATCAGCACACGGAGATCGGTGGTAGCGACCTCAAATATGGCTTTAACGGGTGCGGGCTCCCGTTGGTATTAAGCCACAACGCTCCGAACAACTCTCTAGCACTCCTCTGGGCATATTCCGAAAAGATGCGAGCACTGTTTCCTCGCGTTAGCAGGCACAAGAAGGAAGCATGAGAGAGCCACGCAACCCGTTCCGACTTCGCGCATCGGAAGACATCGAATCCGACGCCACATTCCTGCGGCTTTTTGAACCCGCCATGCTCGACCTTCTCCCTTCCGAACAGTTTTGGGAGAGAGTCTGCATTCTTCGGAGTGCCCCTGGCGGAGGCAAAACTTCGCTCATGCGGCTTTTCACCCCCCATGTGCTTCTCACGCTTCACGTGTACCGCACGAGGGAAGACTCTAAAGAACTTTACAATCGCCTGGAGGACCTCGGAGTCATTGGAGAGGCTGGCCCGCGTTTGTTGGGCGTTATGCTTTCCTGCTCCCGGAATTACGCTACGCTGGCCGACTTGGAAATCGACGATGCACGCAAGGAGCGCCTTCTATTCGGCCTATTGAATGCCCGCGTGATTCTTGCGGCACTCAGGGGTGCGCTCGTATTGCGTAAGCTGGATTATCCGGATGGCGTCCATCGGCTAACTGTTGCAGGCCCCTCCGAAACGGAGCCTCCTGCTGGACTGCAGTTTCCTTGCGCCGGCGAGGTACTTTACGAATGGGCAAAAAAGGTAGAAGCGGAAGTCTGCGAGGCAATCGACAGCTTTGGTCCGCCACGTGCCTCATCTCTGCCGGGTCAAGACGCCCTAAACTCTCTTACCTTGATTAGGCCTGAGCGCCTCACCATTGATGGGACTCCCATCACAGACCGCACGCTCGTCATGTTCGATGACGTGCATAAGCTGACAGCCAAGCAACGAGAGACGCTTCTAAAAGGACTCGTAGAACTCCGAAGCCCGGTTTGCACCTGGGTTGCCGAACGCTTCGAAGCCCTCAGTACGGATGAAATGCTTTCTCCGGGGGCAACAGCAGGCCGGGACTACGACAGCGTGATACAGCTCGAACAGTTCTGGCGTGAAAAAGGCAGAAAACAGCGATTTGAAAAATTGCTCCTTAGTGTCGCCGACCGCCGCGCGCGAGCAGCCACCGCCGTAGACATCCCTTCATTCGCTTCTTGCCTGCAGTCATCCCTTGAGGGAACACAATGGCAGGATCGCATTGTACCAGCGATCAACCAAGTTGCGGAGCGCATTCGCGCCGTCCGGGACAAAACGGCACTGTACGAAGAGTGGATCACCGCACGCGAGAAAATGGAGGGAACGGCCACAGAAAAGTTGATTGCCTGGCGTACTCTGGAGATCCTGATACAGCGAGATCGGAGGAAAAAACAAAAGACCTTTGATTTTCCGCTCAGTAGTGAGGAGCTCGAAGAGAGGGAGGGGTCAGACGTCGAAGCAGCCGCTGAACTTTTCCTGGCCCGCGAGCTTGGTCTTCCTTATTATTTTGGTCCTACCCGCTTAGCAAATTTGGCCTCATCAAACATCGAACAGTTCCTCTGGCTGGCTGGCGACCAGTTCGAAGAGGCTGTATCGGCCGCGCTCCTGAAAAGGCCCACAGATTTACCACCAGAGCGCCAGGAAGCGATCATTCGAAGAGCAGTGACCAAGTGGTGGGAAGAGATTCCGTTGCGAGTTCCCAATGGGCGAAGGGTCAGGGATTTTCTTGAGGCGATTGGCAAATTTGCCAATTCTGTTACTTATCAGCCGAACGCACCCTATTCCCCTGGCGTCACGGGAATCGCTATCTCGATGGCAGATCGCGATCTTCTTCGAGATCCTAAATCGCTCAAGGGAACACCAGCACTTCAAGAGCTTGCCGCTGCGATCACCTCTGCGATTGCACACAACCTGTTGGAACCTATCCTCGATTACAAGGTAAAGGGTGGCCGCTGGATGGTTTTGTACTTGAATCGAGCTCTCTGCGTTAAATTTGCGTTGCCGCTTCATTATGGGGGGTTCCGTGAGCGGACCCTCACCGAGTTGGGCCAATGGTTGGAGCATGGTTTTCGGCCTAAGGAGGAAGCAATGCTCCTATGAGCGAGTACGAATCCTTTGGTGTGGCGCGCTGGCACAATTATGTGATGGAACACGGTCCAGGACTGGAGGAATTCTGGCAAATGCATCTGTGTGCCGCTCGGCGTGTTCTGTTCATATTGGGAAAAGGATTTGATCCCCGAATGTGTCTCGCTCTTCGGTCGCTTATGAACGCGGGTAGCACTGCCAAGCATGATATTATCGCTATTGAATTTGAGGAAGGAGCTTCTTCTCCCTCTAAGGCATATCAACCACTAGTCCAAGAAAACTGGGTTGAGCTCGAAGGTCTAGCGGCAGGAAAGGCTTCCTTATCGACCAAGCTGCTTAGGATGTGGTCGGACGACGGACGCCGAATTGGTTCCCGCGGCGCGGCTGGGCTTTTCGGGTCCCTGCATGATTTTGACGGCTACACCGATGTGATTCTAGATATCAGTTCGCTCCCTCGCGGCATCTATTTCCCCCTCATCGCGAAGATTCTCTATATTCTCGATGAAGGAGAAACCGATGGGCAGAATAAACCAAACTTCTACGTCGTAGTTGCGGAGAATCCGATCTTGGATAGTCAGATTCAAGATGAGGGAATCGACGATACCGCAACGTATGTTTACCCGTTTGGTGGTGGGCTCGAAATGGAAGCCACCGCAGGCCATCCAAAGGTGTGGATTCCCGTGCTTGGAGAGCGTCAGGCAACTCAGCTAGGCCGAATTTACGATCTGATTTCTCCGGATGAGATCGCACCGCTGTTGCCTTCACCCTCTGTGAACCCTCGGAGATCAGACGATCTGTTGTTGGAATATCGGGAACTTCTGTTCGAACGATTCAGAGTCGAACCCGGCAACTTCATTTTCGCTTCCGAACGGAATCCATTTGAGGTATACCGGCAAATTCGGAGAGCAGTTCTTCACTATCGTGATGCGCTTCATCCGCTTGGCGGATGCAAAGCGGTGATTTCAGCGCTCTCGACCAAGCTGCTGTCAGTTGGCGCACTTCTAGTGGCGTATGAGCTCAAGCAAGCGAAATTGGATGTTGGAATTGCCCACGTCGAGTGCCAGGGTTACACCATGGGGGCCAAGGAGAAAGAGAGTTCCCCAAAAACACCGAGCGAAGTCTTCGGTCTCTGGCTTTGGGGAGAATGCTATGAGCCGTAGAAATCCCTTTGAACTGAAAACGCGACGCCCATCCGTTGTGGGCACAGGGCTCATTGCACTCGACGTGGTTATCGAGGAAAAAACAAAGCGAGAACCTTGGCTATGGACTGGAGGCACTTGTGGTAACGTCCTGGCAATCCTGAGCTATCTGGGGTGGGAGGCATTTCCAGTAGCCCGGCTCAATGGTGACGCAGCATCGCGTTGCGTAGAGGAGGACCTCTCCCGTTGGGGGGTTCGTCTGGATCATGCGAAAACGAATCCAGGGGCCCGCACACCAATCGTGGTACATCGCATAACGAAGACCTCAGCCGGACTGCCATCCCACCGCTTTTCATGGACCTGCCCGAACTGCGGGGCGTGGCTTCCTGGCTATCAACCTGTACGTGCATCTGCCGCAGAAAGAATTATTCCGCACCTCCGAACTCCGAAAGTCTTCTTCCTAGACCGGGTATCACGAGGTGCCCTCGAATTAGCAAGAGCCTGCATTGCGAAGGGAGCGCTCGTGTTCTTCGAGCCCGCAGGTTTTGGAGAGCCGCGCTTATTCAAGGAAGCACTCGTATTGGCCCACATTCTGAAATACTCACACGAGCGAATCAGATCTTTCCAAGGCATGGGAGAGGGGAAGGGGCCGCTCCTTGAAATCGAAACTCTGGGTGCTGAGGGACTCCGATATCGGAGCCGGATCACCGGAGCTAGCACGGATGGCTGGGAACGCCTCGAAGCTTTCGAGGTAATTGAATTGAGAGATGCCGCTGGTGCGGGGGACTGGTGCACCGCTGGTATCATTCATAGACTTGGACAGCGAGGATTGGGTGGGTTGATGAAGGCCAGCCATTTTCAACTTGCAGACGCACTCCGGTTTGGTCAAGCGCTTGCAGCTTGGAATTGCCGATATTCGGGGGCGAGGGGCGGAATGTATGCTGTAGAGAAGGAAAAATTCCAGCTTCAAGTGAAGAGCGTCATTTCAAGTAATGGTTCAAAAGCTCTATGCCGCGAAGTTCCCACTGCCGTCGTTCGCCAGACGTTCGAGTGCATCTGCCCCGGATGTGCGGCGATGACCGAGGAGGCAACCGCGGTACGCCCCAGGTGAGCGGTGGTCGGCAGCCAACCTACAAACAGGTAGTCATCAAAAGGTGGGGTAAAAATCAAAATCTGAATTGTTGCAGCTGTTGATGGTAATCGTCGATTTGGGCGATAGGTCGCAGCGCACGCTCTGTAAGTGCAGGGCGTCCGGCCATATCTGGCATCGAGAGGATATGCTGTTGGATTTGCGGCGCGAGGCGAAGCATGCCCATGACTTGGGTGACGCGGGCGCGGGTGATACCCTCACGGCGGGCGATGGCGGCCTGGTTGGGAAGTTGGCCGGATTCAAGTAGGGCTTGCCATTCGCGGGCCTTGCGTAGAAGTTCGACGACTCGAGGCGTCTGGAGCGGCTTAGGCGGCTTTCGGTTGCGGTCCTTGGCAGGGAGGGCGTTGATGACGCGCTCAGCGGACACACGGCGCGTCAGGGTGCCGATGTTGCCACTCTCAAAGGCACCTTTGGGGCCGAGGGCGAT
>JACQSY010000112.1 GCA_016211085.1 Acidobacteriota bacterium
ACGCCGACTCGACGGGCCACTTCAGCTTCGCTCAGCCCACGTTCTAAAAGCTTGGCCGCTTTACGGCGTCTTTGTTCCAAAGCTACAAAGTCTCGTTTAACTCCGGCTGGATTTCCCATGGAAAAAACTATACACGACAGGCCTGTCACTATATTAGGTAATGCTCAATAATTCAAGGGTAGTGTCCTAACGTTAGGACATTACCAATTCAAGACTATTCAATTTCAAACAACAGTTCGCCGGCATTGACCGTTTTCCCGGCTTGTGTCCGGCAGGTGAGCACTTTCCCTTTTTTGGGAGCCTTGAGTTCATTCTGCATCTTCATGGCTTCGATGATGACCAAACCCTGGCCCTGCTCCACTTCCGTACCTTCCCCCACCAGAACGCAGACCACTTTGCCGGGCATTTGCGACTTGACAGCGATACGCCCTGTCATCTCAAATCCCGGCGCGCCGTGTTCCAGCCGGTGCTTGCGGCTATAAATCTCAATGGGGAACGTGTGATTCTGCCATTGCACCAGCAAACCTTGTTCGCCTTCTGTAATGAGGACGTCGTGAATACGTCCTTCTATTTCAAGCGTCCACCGGGCATTGGTCCGGTCCAGGAGACGCACGATGAAGCTTTGGTCGCCAATTCTGACCTCGAAGCCGTCGTCGACTTCACGTAGAAGCAATTCGTAAGAGCGATCAAGATATCTGGCTTCTGCTTTCATTTCAGAAAATCACCAGCGGGGATGGCGCGGAAATCGGCCGAACTCCCTCCAGTTCCCTCCGCGCGGCGCCGGGGACACTGCGGGTGTTTTCCGTCGGTCAAGAAAGTAGCTCAAAGCAGCGGCGATAACCGGCACGGAGCATTCCAGGGAGCCATCTTCATTCAGACGATCCAGAAGGCCGTGCTCTTCAATAAATTGGGTGTGCAGTTCACCTCGTGAAAAAGCCGGGTGCGAAAGAAGCAACTCGAGAAAAGGGATCGTGGTCTGGATGCCGCCGATCTTATATTCTCCGAGCGCCCGCCTCATGCGATCCACGGCCTGGGGCCGATTCTCTCCGTAGGCCACCAGCTTGGAAATCAACGGGTCGTAATGAACGGTGATGGTAAATCCGGGATAAACCCCGCTGTCGTTGCGAATGCCGGGACCGGATGGCTCAAACAGGCTGGTTATTTTCCCCGGGGAAGGGAAAAAATTATTGCGCGGATCTTCCGCATAAATGCGGCATTCAATGGCCGCCCCCCTGAACCGGATGTCTTGCTGCCTGAAACGAAGCCGTTCCCCGGCGGCGATATGAATCTGCTCACGAACCAGGTCAATCCCGGTGACCAGTTCTGTAATGGGGTGCTCCACCTGAAGCCGTGTGTTCATCTCCAGAAAGTAAAAATGATGGGTGGAGTCGACCAGAAACTCGACAGTGCCTAGGCTGTAATACCCGATCGCCGCCGCGGCCGCTTTAGCCGCATCCCCGATGCGCTCTCGGAAGTGGGCGTCCACTACTGGAGAGGGGCATTCCTCGACAATCTTTTGATGCCGCCGCTGGATGGAACATTCCCGCTCGCCTAGGTGAATGAGATTGCCATCATGATCGCCCATCAGCTGCACCTCAATGTGGCGCGGCTTGTCGATGGCTTTTTCAAGGTAGATGGTAGCGTTTCCAAACGATGACTGCGCTTCACCCCGGGTCATCTCATAGACGGAACGCAGCTCTTCCTCGTTGGAAACCCGCCGCAATCCCTTGCCGCCCCCGCCCGCACTCGCTTTGATCATGACGGGATAGCCGATGTCTGAAGCGAGCGCAAGCGCTTCTCTTACCGAGTCGACAGGCTGGTTCTTTCCCGGAATCGTTGGGACGCCTGCTTTCTCGACTGTAAGTCGGCTGGCGATCTTATCGCCCATAAGTTTCATCGCTCCAGCGGAAGGACCGATAAAGACCAGGCCGACGTCTTCGCAAGCTTTCGCAAACTGCGCATTCTCTGCCAGGAATCCATAGCCGGGATGGATGGCTTCCGCTTTTGACTTTAGAGCGGCGTCGAGGATGCGCTCGATGGAAAGATAGCTTTCAGAAGACGCAGCCGGGCCGATCACATAAGCCTCGTCTGCCATTTTCACGTGCAAAGACTCACGATCAGCTTCTGAGTAGACGGCTACCGGAGAAATATTCAGGTCACGACAGGCACGAATCAAGCGGACCGCAATTTCGCCTCGATTGGCGATCAAGATCTTATTGAACATGACTTGTTATTCTTACTCATAGATGTCAGAGGCGCGAGTGCCGCCGAGTGCTTCTGTCGCAATGAAAACCGAGCGCTTACTTTGCTGGCACTTCGTCGCGCTTCCCACACCCCTTAAGCGGCGACCCTCAGAGGGGTATGTTCCCGTGTTTGCGCGGCGGGTTCATATCACGTTTGTTCGCGGTCAACTCCAGTGCGCGAATCAGCTTAAACCTGGTATATTGCGGCTCAATTACCTCGTCTACGTATCCGCGTTCCGCTGCAATATAAGGATTGGCAAAGGTCTCACGAAATTCTTCTGCCTTCTTGGCGGTGAATTCCTTTTTGTTCTTGCTGGCTTCCAGTTGCTTGCGAAAGAGAATCTCCACTGCTCCTTCAGGCCCCATGACCGCAATCTCAGCGGTAGGATACGCATAGTTTATGTCCGCTCGAATGTGTTTTGAGGCCATCACGCAGTAAGCGCCGCCATATGCTTTGCGCGTAATCACCGTGATCTTGGGAACGGTGGCTTCAGCGAAGGCATAAAGGAGTTGTGCACCGTGTTTGATGATCCCTCCGTGCTCTTGACTGACTCCGGGCAGAAAACCTGGGACGTCCTCAAACACTATTAAAGGAATATTAAAAGCATCACAAAAACGCACAAAGCGAGCCCCCTTGACCGAGGAATGGATATCAAGGGTTCCCGCCAGCACCGCCGGCTGGTTGGCTACAACCCCGATGGGAGCGCCGTTGATCCTCGCAAAACCGACGACGAGGTTCAGCGCAAAATGCTCATGCACTTCAAAAAAGTGCTGGTCGTCAACCACGGAGCGGATCACATCCTTAATGTCATACGGTTTGTAGGGATCTACAGGGACCAGAGTGTTTAAATTGGGGTCGAGTCGATCCGGCGGGTCGGAAGTTTCGCGTCTCGGGGGGTCCTCGGTATTGTTAGAGGGCAGATAAGACAAGAGTTCTCGGATCCTGGAGAGACACTCCTGGTCGTTGGACGCGGCAAAATGGGCCACGCCGCTGATGGAGCTATGGGTGGTGGCGCCCCCCAGTTCCGATTTGGTTACCTCTTCCTGCGTCACAGTCTTGATCACGTCAGGGCCAGTGATGAACATGTAACTGGTTTTGTGGACCATGAAAATGAAGTCAGTGATGGCGGGAGAATAAACGGCTCCCCCGGCACAGGGACCCATGATGGCCGAGATTTGTGGGATCACTCCGCTGGCCAGTGTGTTTCTAAGAAAAATGTCTGCGTAGCCTGCCAAGCTGACCACACCTTCCTGAATCCGTGCCCCGCCGCTGTCATTCAATCCGATAACCGGAGCCCCTGTTTTCATCGCCAGATCCATGATCTTGCAGATCTTGGCGGCATAGGTTTCCGAGAGGCTTCCCCCGAAGACGGTAAAATCCTGGGCAAAGACGTAAACGGAGCGGCCGTCAATTTTCCCGTAGCCGGTGATAACGCCGTCTCCCAGGATTCTTTGCTTATCTAATCCAAAGTTGGAGCAGCGGTGTACTACGAACTTGTCAAGCTCTTCAAAGGAGCCGTCATCGAGCAGATACTCGATTCGTTCGCGTGCCGTTAACTTGCCCGCCACGTGCTGACGCTCAATGCGTTCAGCGCCACCCGCCTTTTCAGCTTCAGCGTGTCGCCTTCTCAGCTCCTCCAGTTTTTGCTCTATATTCATGAACTTACCCGTTCATTCAAGCCGTATGGTCCGGCACGGCTCAAGAAGTGTGCGGCGCATACCTCACCGCGTGCTGCTCATTGTAAACCCGGTGGCAAGGATTTGGGCGAATAGGATTCGGGCAGCGAGCCGTAACGTTTCTCGAGGCCCGGTCGAACTTACTTGGGAAGCAGTTCTTTGCGCTTCTGCCAGTCGGCTAAGAACTTCTCAAGCCCGATATCCGTAAGAGGATGCTTCAGCAACTGCTCCAGAACCGAATAAGGCATGGTCGCGATGTGGGCACCCAGGCGGGCCGCCTGTACCACGTGGACCGGATGGCGAATCGATGCCACCAGTATCTGAGTGTTGAAGCCGTAATTATCATAGATCTTTAGAATGTCGGAAATCAGATTCATCCCTTCGCTGCTGATGTCGTCCAGTCGCCCGACAAAGGGGCTCACGATGTAAGCGCCGTTCTTGGCGGCAATCAAGGCCTGGCTGGGACTGAAGATCAAGGTCATGTTGACGCGAATACCCTCGCCCGAAAGAACCTTGAGCGCTTTAACCCCCTCACGAATCATGGGTAGCTTGACCACCACATTTTTGTGAAGGCGCGCCAGCCGCCGTGCCTCCTCAATCATTTCTTTCGATTCAATGGAGATCACCTCCAGGCTGATGGGTCCATCCACAAGATCGCAAATTTCCCGCGCCACCTCTTCCAGGCTTCTTCCCTCTTTTGCCACCAGCGATGGATTGGTCGTCACCCCATCGACTATGCCCAGCGAAGCTCCTTCCCTAATTTCCTTTAGATTGGCTGTGTCCAGAAAGAATTTCATGGCTTTCCTCTTTTTTTAAGATTTCAAACGCCTGTGGTACCGAGACTCTATTCAGCCACAATTGTGACCGTACTGGAAAGGGGGCTTTCATTCCCCCTTTGATCCACCGCGGACACCTGGTAGTAAAGGGTCTGTCCCGGGGCTGACGGTTCGTCGATGTAGGTATTGATCGTAACCAAAGCAGATGACTTTTCCAAACGTGCCGGTTGCGTGCCTCGATAGATGTAATAGCCGTGCAGGTCGGGCTCGGTGTTCGCATCCCACAGAAGAAACACGCGCCCGTCTTGATTCAACGCGGCGACGTTTTGCGGCGCTTCGGGAGGGAATACGTCTCGAAGAGCCACCGAGAGCGCTTCACTGGAATCGCTGAGAATCACGGGGTCCGTGCGCCGGGTTACGGTTTGCACGCGGTACTCCTTCTCTTTGCCAAACTCGATCTCCTGGTCCTCAAAGCGAGGGTCATCGACTAAGTGGGTTTCATTGACTAGATACCCTTCTATCTGCGGGGGGGCCGTGCTGTCGAGGTTAGCCAAGGGAGGAAGCCACTCAAGCACCACCCGGTCTTTCAAGACCGTCGCACGTAACTGCTGCGGCGGAAGGGCGGGCACGATGGGAGGCAGCACGGCGACATTGCTCGACTGCGAGCGGCGACCCTGCGGAGTGATGAATTGAACCACGTAAAACCATTGCTGATCAAAACGCTCCAGAGGATGCTCCACGGAGAATCTCCCTCCTTCTTCCTTGTTCCACGCCCCACGTTCCACCCGCATCACCACTTCAGCGTCCCTCCGGCTCTTAGGGGCAGAACCGGCCTGGCGCAAGACATCCACCCTGTCAATCTCTTCGGCCGCGGGCGAAAACACCAGCTTGACCCGCTTCCCCATCAACACGATCGCCAGATCCTGCGGAACGGCAAATGCAGGAAGCGGCGGTAACGGATCTCCCACCTTGGCGCAGGAAATCTGCGCGAGCAGCGCCCCGCAAAGAACCAGTGCAACAGCAAAAGTGTATGTATGATGGTTCGACCTTGGGATTTTCAGGGCCTCGAAGGCCGAGAGATCGATCAAGCCTAGGAAGCCGTTGACTGCTTTGCCATACCGGCGCCCTTTGCAAACCTGATCCCACCTCAGAGGAGAGGACACTACAAAATGTACCGGGAGAGATCCTGATTTTTAACGATGCCGGACAACTGCTGGCGAACATACTGGGCATCGATAATCACCTCTTTCTGAGGCAGATCGGATCCTTCAAAGGAGAGCTGCTCCAGCAGCGCCTCCATAATCGTGTGCAATCGCCGCGCCCCGATGTTCTCGGTGGTCTCGTTGACGATACTCGCAAAATGGGCGATTTCTCTGACCGCATCATGGGTGAATTGCAGGCGCACGCCCTCGGTATCCATCAATGCCGCATATTGTTTGATCAGCGCATTTCGTGGCTCTTTTAAGATCCGGATAAAGTCCTCTTCGGTTAGAGATTTCATTTCCACTCGAATGGGGAACCTTCCTTGAAGCTCAGGAATGAGATCGGAGGGCTTTGAAACGTGAAAGGCGCCCGCTGCAATGAACAGGATGTGATCGGTTCGAACCATTCCAAAACGCGTGTTGACCGTGGTCCCTTCGATGATCGGCAGAATGTCTCGCTGAACCCCTTCGCGGCTGACCTCGGGTCCGTGGCCCGATTCGCGCCCTGCGATCTTGTCGATTTCATCCAGGAAGACAATGCCGCTTTCTTCAACCCGTTCCAAAGCTTCGCGCGTCACCTGGTCCATGTCGATGAGCTTAGACTCCTCCTCGCTAATCAAGAACTCAAAAGCCTCATCAGCTCGCATCTTTCGTTTGCGGGTGCGCGAACCAAACAATCCGGGAAGGAAATCCTTGAGGTTGATGTCCATTTCCTCGATCCCTTGACTGGAGACGATTTCAAAGGAGGGAAAACTGCGATCCGGAACTTCAATCTCGACCAGTCGGTCGTTGAGCTTTCCTTCGCGGAACTGGCGGCGCAGCCGTTCACGCGCCTGGCGGAGCTTATCTTTGGCGAAGGTCGGCCGGTTGGCGCGCGACGATTTTCTCAAGCGCGGCAACAAGAGATCCAGGATGCGATCTTCAGCTATCTTTTCCGCCTTGGGTTCCACGAGGGCCGCTTTTTCCTGCCGTACCATTTCCGCGGCAACGTCCGCCAGGTCACGAATAATTGATTCGACATCTCGGCCTACGTAACCCACCTCGGTGAATTTACTGGCCTCCACTTTAATGAAGGGGGAGTTGGCCAACTTGGCCAGTCGCCGGGCAATCTCCGTCTTCCCCACGCCGGTCGAGCCGATCATGATGATGTTCTTAGGCTGGACTTCCTCTGCCAGTTCAGGGTCCAATTTCTGCCGCCGGATGCGGTTTCTCAAAGCTACAGCCACCGCTCTTTTGGCCTTGTCCTGCCCGATGACGTGCTTGTCCAACTCCTGCACGATTTGGCGCGGGGTCATTTGGTCAAGCGTCAGGGTCTGCTCGGCTGGTTCCTGGTGTTCCGGACTCTTAATGTCAGCTGATCTTAGGGAGCCCACTTCTAATGAGGAAAGCCGAAGGCTCCGGACGGGCTGAGAACCGCCGGCGCAGGCTTCACAAAACCTCCACGTTAATGCTGACGTTCGTGAAAACGCATATCTCGGCCGCAATCTTCAAGGCTTCTTCAGCGATTTCACGCGCCGTCTTGGATGTAAAACGGAGTAACGCACGGGCAGCAGCCAGAGCGTAAGGTCCTCCGGAGCCGATGGCAATGATTCCATCATCCGGCTCAATCAAGTCTCCGTTTCCGGAGATTAAGAAAGAATGGTGCTTGTCGCTGGCGATCAGGAATGCTTCCAGATGGCGCAGGATACGATCCGTTCTCCATTCCTTGGCCAGCTCGATGGAAGCACGGGAAAGGTTCCCCTGAAACTCGTCCAACTTGCTTTCAAAACGAGAGAACAAAGCAAGAGCATCTGCCGTGCTGCCTGCAAAGCCCACCATAACCTGCTGATCATAAAGGCGGCGGATCTTGCGCGCCTTGCTCTTTATGATCGTATCGCCAAAACTGACTTGCCCGTCCCCTGCGAGTGCGACTTCCCCCTCTCTCCTGACGAGCAGGATGGTCGTGCCCCGCATAGTTTTCATAGGGGACAAAGTATATTATATCCTCTGATTTTCAATCCAGCCGCTGACCGCTGCAGGGCGGCCGGCAGGTGATACTTTCAACTTCAAGATTCGAGGTCCGCCGTGTCTTTCGTCAAACACCTGGAATGCTCTCGTTGCGGTAAGCTTTTTTCTCATCTTCAGCTTCAGAATTTGTGCACGGCTTGCCGTTCCCCGCTGCTGGTGCGGTATCGACTGGATGAGATCCGGCGAGGACTGAAGAAAAGCGCCCTGGCCGACCGTCCTACTGACATGTGGCGCTATATCGAACTCATGCCGGTGGATGACGAAGAAGATATCGTGACCTTAGGGGAGGGGTTCACCCCCCTGCTTCCGCTTCACCGGCTCGGAGCTTCCCTGAATTTGTCGCGCCTTTTCGTCAAGGACGAATCGCTGAACCCCACCGGGACCTTTAAAGCCCGCGGGCTTTCTGCCGCGGTTTCCTTGGCCCGTAAGCATGGTGTCAAAAAGCTGGCAATCCCCTCGGCGGGCAATGCGGCCGGGGCCCTGGCCGCCTATGGGGCCCATGCCGGCCTCGAAGTATTTATCTTTATGCCGGAGGATGCCCCGGCAGCCAACGTGATCGAAGCACACGTTACCGGAGCGCACGTGGAACTAGTCCCAGGTTTTATTAACGACGCCGCGCGAGTTCTTGAGGAGCGCAAGCAGCAGGAAAGCTGGTTCGATGTGTCGACCCTGAAAGAGCCCTTTCGCATTGAGGGGAAGAAGACCATGGGTTATGAGCTGAGCGAACAACTTCATTGGAAGGTGCCCGACGTCATTCTTTACCCCGCAGGTGTCGGCACTGGCTTGATCGGCATGTGGAAGGCTTTTGCGGAAATGGAGGAGCTGGGATGGATTGGAAGCAAGCGTCCCCGCATGGTCGTGGTGCAGGCGCAAGGGTGCGCGCCGATTGTGAAAGCCTTTGAAGAAAAGAAAGACTCAGCCGAACCCTGGCCGTCCCCCAAGACGTTTGCGGCCGGCATTCGTGTTCCCAAGGCGTTGGGAGATTTTCTCATGCTCAGGATTCTTCGGGAGAGCAAGGGTACCGCCGTGGCCGTTTCCGACGTTCTAATCCTGGAAAGCATTTACGAAGTAGGCTCCCGTGAGGGTTTGTTCTTTGCTCCTGAGGGTGCCGCTTGTGTGGTCGCTTTAAAAAAATTGTTACAAAACGGCTGGATCACTCCTTCGGAGACAGTTGTGCTCTTTAATACCGGCTCCGGAACTAAGTACTTGGATCTCATTGAAAAAGCAAAGGGTTAGCTCACCGCCCCCCCCGGGGCTTAAATTTTTTGCAATTATTTGCACATTTTGTAAAACTTTTTAACAGTTGGGGCATCTAAGAGACAGAAAAGCACAAGTATGGGGATGGGCGATGCTTCTCTCCTCCTCAAAGTCCCTCACAGGACACCCCAAACGCTCGCTCGTCCCCTCCCGACTTTTATGGATTCCGGTACTGGCTCTGGCCGCTTGTGCGGGGACGGTAGAAATGACGGTGGAGCTTGAGGGATTTCAAAAGAATCAAGCCACGGTCTTCGTCACCACCACGGATGCTTCGAACCCGCAAACTCTTTTCGCACAGTCGAATCTCTGGACCAACCGGCTTCGTTTTGCGGTGGATCGCCGTCGTTACGGTCCTTCAATCCGGGTGCACTTAAATGCCGGCGGCCAGAGCGAAGAGGAAGTAGTTGTTTTTAAGCCTTTTAGGCGCTCTTACCGCTTGACCTTTCGCGCGAGACGCTCCTCAGGCGAATGAAATGAGATTCTTTGCCCATCCTGGGGTGCGGTCGCACGAGGCCGCACATCTGCCGACCGCCACAACCCGGCGGGCTCGATGAACTGGCTCGCTCAGTTCGTCGCCACTGGCACAGACTGAATCTGAGGCGCGACTGCAAGGAGCGCTCGAAGAAGTACAAAGTACAATCTTCGAACTGGGTCATTCGTACTTCCGCCAGAGGGTTCAAAACGGCACGCGCTCGTGTTCTCGTTTCCTGCGATGAATAACTGCGTCGATTTCCCCGCCCAGCAGAAGAAAAAAACTAAAGACGTAGAACCACAGCAATAAGACAACGAAAGTACCCAGGCCTCCATAGAGCCTTTGATAGTTTGCCGCACGATCGATGTAGAACGTGAATCCCATGGAACCAAAAACCCATCCAATCGAGGCCGCAAGCCCGCCTGGCGAGAATAGCTTCCAGGGAAAACGACGCGCCGGCAGCGCCGAAAAAAGGATCTGAATTCCAAAGTTCAGGAACACGAAAATCAAAATCCAGCGCAAAGCGTTCAGCAGCCCTACCAGCAGGCCCGACGCATACACGGCGGGGACCAGAGTGTGAATCAAAGCCGATCCAAAGAAAAGGAAAACGTGGGCCACTACAACGGTGAGGGAGGCGGCAACTGTTACCAGCATGGACAGCAGGTGGATATGCAAGTAAGAGCGGTGCTCGCGGACCTGGTATGCCCGATTCAACACGCCCACCAGACCGCTGAATCCTAAGGAGGCCGACCAGAGCGCCAGCACCACTCCCAGCGACAACACTCCGGTGTTCTGCGACTCCAGAAGTTGTTCAGCGATTTCGCGGACCAGGACGTACGCCTCTTGAGGCAAGAAACGTCGCAACAAAGTCAGCAGCCCCGTGATCAAATCCGCGGCCACCGGAAGAAAGCCAATGAGAGCGCTCAGGAAGATGAGAAAGGGAAAGAAAGCCAGGAGGAAGTAGTAGCTGGCTTGAGCGGCCCTACCCCAGCAGTCATCCTGATTGATCTTCCGCCATAAGTCCGACCAAAAAGTTTTGTCAGCCAGGTAGCGGAACGTCGCTGGATCAATCATCTTGAAAATTCAGCGAGGAAAAGCTTAAAGAATCGAAGCCCGAACCCAGCGATAGTTCTCGAAACAACGCTGACATTTCAGAAGGTGCTCAATGGTCTCGATGATCTCCAGGTCCGAGAGTTGCTTCCGTGCGAGAGAATAAAGCTTTGCCGAAGATACATGTGTGAACACTCCCACCGCGGGAGGGAAGGTGACTGTAAAAAATATCTTGCTGATCACCGGGGTGTTCATTGTCCTTCATGATAGCAGATTTTCTTGACTATGATGCGAATGCCTGCGGATTAAGAAATCGAAGAAATTAATGCAAGATTCCGAACGTGTTAAAGGACCGGCATCGCAAAAAAGCAGGCCTGACTGCACGTGCTATCGCTCCCAGGTTTGGTCAGAGCTTCGATTAAAATACAGTTGTGAGCCAGTCTCTCCAGAACATTGAAGCCCGCATTTCGGAGCTGCGCAGGCAAATTGAGTTCCACAATTATCGCTATTACGTCCTGGACGACCCGGTCATCAGCGACGAAGAGTATGACCGGCTGTTTCGGGAATTGTTGAATCTGGAGGAGACCCATCCCGAGTTTGCGTCTCCGGATTCCCCCACCCGTCGCGTCGGGGGAGAGGCTCAGGAAAAGTTCAATAAAGTAGCGCACCACGCTCCCATGTTGAGCCTGGCCAACGCCTTCTCTGAGGAAGAAGTGTGGGCTTTTTACAGGCGCATCAGTAACCTAATTGAGACCAAGCAGATAGATTTCATTACCGAGCTCAAGATCGATGGCGTCGCTGTGGCTCTGACCTACCAGGACGGCTCTCTGGTGCGGGGAGCTACACGCGGCAATGGATTAGTGGGGGAAGACGTGACGCTCAATTTAAGAACCATCCGCTCCATTCCGCTGCGTCTTCGCCAAGAAGAGGCCCGCCCCCGCCTGGTGGAAATTAGAGGCGAAGCCTATCTGCCGGTGTCTGCTTTTAACCGCATTAACGAAGAACGCGCGCGCCGTCAGGAGACGCTGTTTGCCAACCCCCGCAATGCGGCTGCCGGCGCCTTGCGCCAGTTGGACCCTCGCATCACCGCATCACGACCACTCGCCTTTTTTGCCTACGCCGTAGGACACGTCGAAGGCCGTCCCTTCGAGACCCAAAAAGAAATTCTCGAAAGTCTTTCCCGATGGGGCTTCATGGTCAATCCCTTTTACCGACACCACACGGACGTGGAATCGGTCATTGCTTATTGCCGGGAATGGGCAGGCAAACGAGATTCTTTGGATTATCAGATTGACGGGGTGGTCATCAAGGTAGACCGTCTCAAGGACCAGGAACTTCTTGGCTATGTGAGCCGCGAACCTCGCTGGGCGATTGCCTACAAATTCCCCAGCCAGGTGGCGACCACCAGGCTTCTGCAGATCGGGATCAACGTGGGCAGAACCGGGGCTTTAAACCCTTATGCGGTCCTGCAACCTGTCGAAGTCGGTGGGGTCACCATTCAGCTGGCTACGCTTCACAATGAGGATGACATCCGCCGCAAGGATATACGCGAGGGCGACACGGTCATCGTCAAGAGGGCGGGCGACGTTATTCCGCAGGTGGTCGGACCGGTGCGTGAACAGCGCACCGGAGATGAAAGGGAGTTTCGCTATCCCCATCTGTGTCCGGTGTGCAATTCGGCGGTGGTCCGCGAAGCAGGCGAGGCGATGGCCTACTGTTCCAACCGAGCCTGCCCGGCTCAAAGGCTTGAATGGCTTAAACACTTTGTCAGCCGCGAGGCCATGGACATCCGGGGCCTGGGTCCGCAGACCCTGCAGAAATTGCTCGAGTTGCAGCTCATTGAAGATCCGGCGGACCTGTATTCCCTCACCGAGAAGGAGATCTCCCAGCTCCCCGGCTTCAAGGAAAAATCAACCCAAAATCTGCTGCGCGGCATCCAGGAAAGCAAGCTGCAGCCGCCTGAGAAGGTCCTGTTTGCGCTCGGAATACGTCATGTGGGCGAGAGCATTGCCTGTATGCTGGTGGACAACTTTGCAGGGATCGATGCTCTGGCGAATGCCCGCGAGGAAGAGATTTCCGCCGTTCAAGGCATCGGGCCTGAAATCGCGCGCAGTGTCGTGGGCTATTTTGCCATCGAGGAAAACCGAAGGCTGGCCGAGAAGCTTAGAACAGCAGGCCTCCGGTTCGCCAGCAGTCAGAAAGCCCGCCCCCCAGGTCCACTATCAGGCAAGTCATTCGTGATCACAGGGAGGCTGCCCACATTAAGCCGGAAGGAGGCTGCGGATCTAATCGAGAGTCACGGCGGAAAAGTGGTGGCATCGGTTTCAGCGAAAACCAATTATCTGCTCCTCGGTGAGGAACCGGGATCAAAATATGAAAAAGCGCGGAAGCTGGGGATCGCGATGATCACTGAAAAAGAGTTGCGCGCGCTCCTGGAACGCGGCACACCATAGCCCTGGGCCACGACAATCTAGAGTGCCGAAATGCGTTTAAAGTCTCCACCGCCAGTGAAATTATTTGTCGCCGTCATGGTGACGGCTCCCGGATACCACGCCGGCGCCGAGGAACATCTGCAGCAACAAATAGGACCCATTGAGCGGCGGTCCAAGCTTTACGACTTCAGCACATACAGTCATTTTTACGAAAGAGAAATGGGAAGCCCGATCTGGAAGTATTTTTTGGCATTTGAAAAACTCTCTCCGCCGGATTTCCTGGTCCAGCTCAAGCTGATTACCGAGAGCATCGAAGAAAAGCTTGCATGCCTTTCAATGGGTGGAAGAAAGAGAACCGTCAATCTGGACCCAGGCTATGTAACCGGCTGGAATCTCGTGCTTTCCACGGTAAAGAATTATGCTCACCGCCTCTACTTGGGCGACGGAGTCTATGGCGAGGTCACGCTGATTTTCCAAAGGGGGGCATTCCAACCGCTGCCCTGGACTTATCGCGATTACTCATCCCGTGCCGTACTTTTGTTTTTCGAGGAAGTTCGATCTGATTACTTAAAACAGCTGGCGCTCTTCACAACATCCGCGCAGGGCCATATTCGAATTCCTTAAACAACTCTCAGCCCGAGGTAAATCTTTCAGAGGCGCGAGGGTTACCGAGCGCTCCTGGCGCCAACGGTGCGCTTACTGCACTTCGTTCCGTGCGCGCCTCGGATTCTCTGTGCCGATCTTAATTTATTTCCCCGCCTTTGACAAACCAGATCCGCTCCATCAGGGAAAAAATCCAGGCCTCTTGTTGATACCTCCTTAAGCTTCAAGGTCCAACCGCAATGCTATAACTAGCGACAAATAAATGACTTGAGTTCAAGTCATGAGAAAAAGTGTGTATGGGAACTGAAATTGCCAGCGGTTAAGCGAAGGAAGGTGTTTTATGTTTCAAATCCGCTTGGCACTGGTGATTCTAGGAGCAATGCTTTTCTTTTACGTGGCCCTCGGCCTGGGGGTCTTGGCTGTCTACTGGCGCGATCGACGTCACTGGTTCTCGCACAAAGCCCGGAACCTTGTGTTGATAGTTATCTTGGCTGGTCTGATGGGCGAAGGCGCCTATGCGCAGGCGCCGGGCTTGCCCGAACAAAAGCAAGGAACGGTTCCGATTTACAGGGTTCAAGTGGTGGCGCGTACAACCAAAGCCGTCAACTACCGTCACAGGGGCGGGGCAACAAAAATCGATTTTCGGGGCACGCCTCTTTTGCCCGAGGCACGGGGCGAAGCCAAGGTGGAAAGCAAACAAGGCTATATTGAGATCGAGGTAGAGTTTGACGAGCTGCAGCCCGCTCTGCGCTTTGGTCCGGAGTACCTGACCTATGTAATGTGGGCCATCACTCCCGAGGGACGGGCCACCAGTCTCGGTGAAGTCCTTCTGAACGGGACGGAAAGCAAGCTGAACGTCAGCACGGAGCTGCAAGCCTTTAGCTTGATTGTGACCGCCGAGCCTTATTTCGCAGTAACTCAGCCCAGTAACGTTGTGGTACTGGAAAACGAAATACGGCCGGACACGCGGGGAAAAGTGGGAGAAGTGGAAGCTAAATTCGAGCTGCTGGAACGTGGGCAGTACGTGGTCAATGTAAACCCGGCAGAGCTTCAACCCATACGACTGGATCCCGGAACGCCTCTTGAATTGCAAGAGGCAAGAAACGCTGTCCGCATTGCCCGGTGGGCCGGAGCCGCCCAACACGCGGAGGAGAGTTTTTCCAAGGCAGATCGACTGTTGAATCAGGCCGAAGACATGCATGCCCGCGACCAGGGCAGGAAAGCAACTATCGCCATAGCCAGAGAAGCCGTTCAAATGGCGGAGGACGCACGGCTGATTGCATTGCGCAGGCAGGAAGAAGCTGAAGAAGCGCGCCGCATGCAGGAAGCCGCTGAGAAACAGGCGCAGTTGAAAGCCCAGGCGGAAGAAGAAGCACGGCGCCGTCAGGCTGCTGAAGAGGAGCGCTTGAGAGCGGAGCGCGCTCGCCAGGAAGCCGAGATGCAGGCCGAGCGGGCCGCGCGCGAGAAGGAAGAGATGGAGCGTGCCCGTGCAGAGGCTGAAGCCGCGCAGCAACGGGCGAAAGAGGAGGCGGAGAAAGCCCGCCTGGCGGCCGAGGAGGCCCAGCGTCTCCGCGAACAAGCCGAGAAAGAACGCGCCGAGTTGCGACAACGCCTGCTTCAGCAACTGAATCTGATTTTCGAAACCCGCGCCACGGCACGCGGACTCATCGTGAACATGTCGGACGTTTTGTTCGACACGGGAAAAAGTACGCTACGCCCGGGCGCTCGTGAGAAGCTGTCAAAGGTTGCCGGAATTGTTCTAGGTCATCCCGGACTTAAGCTGGAGGTCGAGGGGCACACCGACAGCGTCGGCTCGGAGGAATACAATCAGGCGCTCTCCGAACGCAGGGCCGAAGCAGTCCGCGCGTATTTGATCGCGCAGGGAGTATCTCCCGATTCCATTACCGCCCGCGGCTTTGGCGAATCCCAGCCGGTGGCGTCCAACACGCATGCCGCCGGGCGGCAGCAAAACCGCCGTGTGGAGCTGGTGGTCTCGGGCGAACTGATTGCAGAAGAAGCGAGCCTCCTGCCGCGGTAAACCGGAAGATAACACAACTCCCGCCTGCCGCTAGCAGGCAACAAGAGAGTAGTGAAAAGCAAAAGCCGCCGCCCCGGGGAGGCGGCTTTTGCTGAAGTGAACCTCCCTTTTTGGGGCGGTCGACGGATCCAAAGGAGCTGGCAGCAGCATTTTCCCAACGCATCTGGCGGCCACTGTGCCTGAACGATTAAAATGACACGGTGTTCCGCCGCTATCTTCTCATCTTCGTCTTTTTTTGCGTCTACCTCACGCTCTTTTACCACATAGGAACGCTGGCTTTTCTGGGTGCTGACGAGCCGCGCTATGCACGTGTTGCGGAAGAAATGAACCTGCGTCGCAATTACGTCACCCCCACCTTGAATTTTCGGCCCTGGCTGGAGAAACCGCCGTTGTTGTTTTGGATGGAAGCGGCCAGCTTTCGTCTGCTGGGTATTTCGGAGCGTTCAGCCCGCTTACCTGTGGCTTTGCTGGCCCTGGCAGCGACGGCGTTTTGCACGGCTTTTCCCATCCAAAAAGGCGGAGGGGAGGCGGGCTTTTGTTCCGCCCTGATTCTTTTGACCTCTCCTTTTTTTTTCCTGTATGCTCGCGCCGCCGGCACCGATATGCCGCTTACGGCGTGTCTGACAGCGGCACTCGCGTTGTCCTACATACGCCCGCACGGCATCACCTGGGGAGCGGCTGCGGGAGTGGCTCTCGGACTCGCCGTCCTGGCTAAAGGTCCTATTGCTCTGTTCTTGTTTGGAGGCATCGGGCTAGGATTTTTTCTGGCCACGGGGTGCCTTCGGTGGAATCTTAAATGGCTGGCAGGATGCCTGGGCGCGTTCTTAGTTGTGGCGGTGCCCTGGTTTTGGCTGGTCTGGAAGGAAAACGGCTATGATTTTCTCTCCACTTTTGTGATCAATCATCACCTCGCGCGCTTCTTCACCGACATTCACCATCACGCACAACCCTTTTGGTATTTCGTCCCCGTGCTGCTTTTGGGGATGATTCCGTGGACCCCTTTCTTCTGGGCTCCTTTGGTCCGGCTCTGGCAGGCCAGAAAAAGTTGGTGCCGGGCTCTGTGGCATGAGGAGGTCTGGCTCTGGCTGTGGGTGCTGGTGCCGTTTTTGTTCTTTTCAGCAAGCCGCAGCAAGCTACCCGGCTACGTACTACCCTCGGTCCCTCCTCTGGCAATACTGGCCGGAAAAGAATGGGCGCGCTATTTCTCCGGGCAGGCTGATGTCAGGCAGGCGTCGCGGACTTTTTGGGTTGCCTTTTTATTAGGAATTCTCGCCTGCCTGCTTTTGGTGATTGGTTTTGCCGTTGCGTATGATTCAGCCAGCACCGGGCTCATACTCTCTCTGCCGTTTGGCATAGGAATGGCATGGGCATTCTTGGAGTGGCGAAAAAAACATATCCGGGAAGTGTTCCTGGTGACGGTGGCTTCGCTGAGCCTATTGGCGGCGCTGCTGGCCGCGGTGGCCGCTCCGTTGTTGGGAGACTACCATTCGGCACGCGACCTTTGCCGTCTGGCTTCAGCAGGGATTTCCCGGAAGGAGCCCTTGATTCTTTATCGTTATTTTCATCACACGGCGCTTTACTACACCGGTTACCGGACCACTCCCGAAGCAATTCCCGGGCTGGAGGCGTTGCGCGCTTATGCGGTAGCGCACCCTCAGTCGCAATACCTGCTGCTCACACAAGCGGCTGGATGGGACGACCTGCGGCGGCTCAAACCTACCCTGATCAGCAAACAAGGAAATCTTTTTCTGATGAAAATTCAGAAAGAAGACTTGGGGCCCGAAGGATTTTCAGGACGCGAGTCACCCTGAAGGCCGAGCTTCGAACTGGGAACCCAACGCTTTCAATCCAATCTCCTTAATTTGTTCGTTTTTGCCATCTTAAGCTAACATGAATTGTTTGGGTTCTTATGGCACTGAAGTTATACAACACGCTGACGCAGAAGATGGAGACGGTACAGCCTCACCACGGGGCGCCGCTGGGAATGTATACTTGCGGACCCACCGTCTATGACTTTGCTCATCTGGGGAATTTTCGCACCTTTATCTTTCAGGATCTGCTGCGCCGTTATCTTAAATACAAGAAAACTCCCCTGCTTCACGTCATGAACATCACCGATGTGGACGACAAGATCATCAACAACGCTCGTGCCGCGGGAATGTCCATCCAGGATTACATGGCGGGTTACTCGGATGCATTTTTTGTAGACATGGAACGCCTGCGTGTCAAACGTCCCGACATTGTGCCCTACGCCACCCAACACATTCCGGAAATGATCGAGCTGATCCTGAAGCTTCGCGAGCGTGGTCATACCTATGAACGAGACGGCTCGACTTATTTTCGTATCAGCAGCTTTGCGGGGTATGGAAAGCTCTCTCACTTGGACCGCTCCACCATTGAAACGGAAGGCCGTGTTGACGCTGACGAATACAGCAAAGAGAATCCACGTGACTTTGTACTATGGAAGGCCCGCAAGCCGGAGGAGCCGTATTGGGATTCTCCCCTCGGTCCCGGACGGCCGGGCTGGCATATTGAGTGTTCGGCCATGAGCATGAAGTATCTGGGTGAGACTTTTGATCTGCATTGCGGTGGTGTCGACCTTATCTTTCCTCATCATGAGAATGAGATCGCACAGAGCGAAGGGGCCACAGGGTTTCCTTTTGTGCGTCATTGGATCCACAGTGAGTTCTTGATTGTTGAAGGGGAGAGAATGTCGAAATCGAAGGGAAATTTTTACACCCTTCGTGATTTGCTGCAGCAAGGCTACAATCCAATTGCCGTTCGTTACCTGCTGCAGTCGGTAAACTATCGCAGGCAGCTCAACTTCACCTTTGATGGAATCCAGCAGTCGCAGGCGGCCCTACAACGTGTCAATGATTTCTTGCTGAGAGTGCGTGAGATTCCCTCCGGTCGCCCGGAGAATCCGGTATTTGACGAACGGTTGGCGCAAGCCCGCGCGGATTTTGAAGCGGCCATGGATGATGACTTGAATGTCTCGGGGGCCACGGCGGCTTTGTTCGAGCTGGTGAAAGATGCGAACCCGCTGCTGGAACGACAAGAGCTGGGTCCGCTGAATCGAGATCACATCTTGGATTTTTTTTCCGGCGCCAATTCGATCTTTGACGTTTTCCAAATCGAACAGCGGGAGCTTCCGGACGCGCAAATCGAGCGGTTGATAGAGGAACGGGCGCACGCACGGCGGGAGCGAAATTACCGGAGAGCTGACGAGATCCGAGATTTACTGGCGCGCAGCGGAATTATTCTGGAAGATACGAAAGAAGGAACACGATGGAAAGCCCTCAATTGAGAATCAGTGCGGCTGACGTTCGAGGCGTACTCGGCCGCTACATGCAAGCGGAAGGTCTGGACGTGGTGGCGGATTTTGAGCGTAGCCGCGGCTCATACCTCTTTGACGCGCAACGCGAAGAGTACTTTCTCGATTTCTTTTCTTTTTACGCGAGCTACCCTCTGGGTTACAACCACCCCAGACTGGCCTCCGGCGCGATCATCCGGGAGCTGGGACGCGTTGCCATTCAGAAGCCCACGAACTCCGATGTGTACTCGCGCGAATTGGCGGAGTTCGTAGAGAGCTTCGCACGCCTGGCCAAGCCTTCCTTTATGAAATATATGTTCTTCATAGAAGGGGGAGCGCTTGCTGTTGAAAATGCGCTCAAGGCTGCGTTTGACTGGAAGGTCCGCAAGAACTTTGGGCGCGGCAGCAAAGCGGAGAGAGGACACCAGGTGCTTCACTTCCGCGAGGCCTTCCATGGTAGGTCGGGTTATACGCTGTCATTGACCAACACGGCTGACGCCAATAAAACCAAGTACTTTCCCAAGTTTTCGTGGCCGCGCATCACCAATCCCAAGTGTACTTTCCCGCTCGAAGGAGAAAACCTGGAGGGGGTGCGAAGAGCCGAGGGCGAAGCCCTTGAACAGATTGAAGCTGCCATACGGTCTCATGCCGACGATATTGCCTGCCTGATCTTAGAGCCCATTCAAGCCGAAGGGGGCGACAACCACTTCCGTCCCGAATTCCACCGCGCACTGCGGCGCATTTGCGACCAGCACGAAATCATGATGATCTACGACGAGGTCCAGACCGGGATGGGCGCCACAGGCAAGATGTGGGGCTTTGAACATTTCGCCGAGCCGGACATGGTTGCTTTTGGCAAGAAGTCGCAAGTGTGCGGAATCCTGGTGAACGACCGTATTGACGAGGTTCCCGAAAACGTCTTTCACGTGCCCAGCCGTATTAATTCCACCTGGGGCGGAAATCTCGTGGATATGCTCCGTTGCAAGACCTATCTGGAGATCTATGAGGAAGAAAACGTGCTGGAGCACTGCCAGCGAATGGGCAAGGTTCTGCTGGAAGGAATTCAGCAGTTGCAAAAGGAATTTCCCGAAAAGCTGAGTAATGCGCGGGGACTGGGTTTGCTGTGTGCTTTCGATCTTCCCAGCCAAGAGTTCCGCAAACGTTTCCGGGAAAAATTGTTTGAGAAGCGACTTCTCATGCTGCCCTGCGGCGAGCGGTCCATACGTTTCCGAACTGCGCTGAATATTCCCGAACGTGATTTGCACAAGGGGCTGCAGATCATCCGGGATGTGCTCAGGGAAATGTAGCGCAGCCGCGCCGCATGCACCAGACTTAAGCCAAAAACGCGCCTTCGCAATTTACTGGCGCTGGGTTCCCAGACGGCTATAGCGTGAGGTGCTGAATTGAAAATTTTTTTTGATCAGGGGTTTCAACGGCAATCACATCCAGCCGCCAGGGGATGCCACCCAATTCATAGCGCCGTAAAAACTGCAGGGCGAGCTCTTCCAGCTTTCGTTCTTTTCGCCGCGTGACGTTGTCGGCGGGACCCAGCGCGGCCGGAGTGCGGCGGGTCTTGACCTCTACGAAAACCAGCGCCGGCCCATCGTATGCGATGAGATCCACCTCGCCGCCATAGCCTTTCCAATTACGAGCCACAATGTCCCAGCCTTGGCGCCGCAGGTATTTCAAGGCGATCCATTCGCCCCAGCGGCCCAGTTCTCGAGTGGAGCGTTCCATGACCAGCAATCACGTTGTACCTAAAAAAAACGTGATTTCGCCGGCTCTTGACAATCGAAATGAAGCGGATCATGTTAAGATGATCGTTTGATTCGAGCGGGAATAACTCAGTGGTAGAGTGCAACCTTGCCAAGGTTGAAGTCGCGGGTTCGAATCCCGTTTCCCGCTCCAAAAACTTCCGGTCCATTCCAGGGACAAAGATGCTTTTTTCCGCGCTACAGAAGCGCTTACTTCGCTTCACTCCGTGCGCACCTCAGATCTTACCTGCGCCTGAAAGCAGCATTGAATCCTCATCGCCCAGTGGAGCTGGGCGGTGACCGCACTACACAAATAAAAAAGCGAGGCTGACTGCTCGCCCTCCCCATTGAGACTGCTCAAAAATCAACCTCAGCAATGCTCAGACCATCACGTCGCGTCGTCGGGTCAATGACGCCGTTGATCCATACCAGCCGGCAATCCACGATAATGCGCAGGGTTAGCCGTCAGCACCACTGTCGGCGGCGGCGAAATGCTTGGACGGCGATGCCGAGCGGTTTTCCGACAATAATCTTGGTATCACCAAGACTTTTGTTTAACGGTTTGATTCTTTGCTAAAAAGTCTGTTGGGGGAAAAGGTGAGCAGGGAAACTCTCAAGAAACCAGAAACAACAGAAAAAGCGGCAGGCGTCGAGTCAAGTACCGGTTTTTTGCAGCCTTCCAACTCCAGAGGGGTCTCACCTTGCAGAGTATCTTATCTTTCCAACCTCTGCGTTACTCGGGATCTGAAGGGCAGCGGCCGGACCTCCCGCCGTGGTGCGGTTCCAGCCATAACCCCAAGGATCTGTGAGTAACGATAACTTGAATATTAAAAGCGCGGATCTGCACGTTGTTCGCGAACAACTGGTCCGGGAGTCGTTGCCAGCAGTGGTCAACGGACTCGCTCTGCTCTTTCTTTTTCTGGCCGGCAATTACTTTCTGGTGCTGCCGCGAAATCTTCGAGTGCCTATTGCGGGCGTAGTGCTGGTCACCGCGACCATTTTTCTGGGGCTGCGGCTGGCCCTTGCGCGCGGAACTCTTTCGCAGCGATGGGCACACCCAGTGGCAGCCTTCATTGCGGCGCTGGTACTGGGCAACAGCTTGCTGCTCCTTTACCTCACTCGGGAGCCGCAGTTGATGACCCATCTTCTCCTTCTAAGCGTCGCTTCGGGCTTTTTCATTCTCTCCACGAGATGGTTAGTGGCTGTCCTGGTGTTGGTGAACACCGCCTGGGTTCTGGTGGCCTGGCGCACGGCTTTTTTTGTAGGCTGGGAGCATTTTGGCCTGGCCCTGGCGTCAGCCACGGTGGTTTCCGCACTGGTGCACGTGGTGCGACTGCGGACGGTCACCTATCTGCAAAGCCTGTGGCTGGGACGCGCTCGCCAAGACCAGCAGCTGGAAAAAGAAATGACGGAGCGGCAACGGGTGGAGGAGGAGCGCGAGCAATTGCTTGGGGAACTTCAAAAGGAGCGCACCTTGCTGGAAGCCATCCTGGAGCAGCTTCCCTCCGGAGTCATCATCGCAGAGGCACCTTCAGGAAGGATGCTGCGCGCCAATGCAAACGCACAAGAGATCCTGGGCCGCCCGGTCTTTCCCACTGCCGAAGCTGCTTTACAGCAGAAAATCCGCACCCACGAAGGAACTGTGTATCAAGAGTTGCCCTTGAACCGGGCCATTCTCAACGGGGAAATAATAAAGAACGAAGAGGTGCACCTCGAGTGCAGCGACGGCTCCACATCCATCCTGAGCGTCAGCGCGGCCCCCATTCGAGACGCCGGGGGAAGGATAGTGGCCGGCGTTATCACCTTTAATGAGATCACCGAAATGAGACGTGTGGAAAAACATCTGCGCAGTTCTCAGCGCATGGAAGCAATCGGCCGCCTTGCCGGGGGAGTCGCACACGATTTCAACAATTTCATCACCGCCATCGCCGGCTATGCTCAGTTGATGCTGGATCACATTCCTCCGGAAGATCCCTTGCGTCGGGATGCAGAGGAAATCAAGCGAACCGGGGAACGAGCCGGATTGCTCACCCGCCAGCTTCTCGCATTCAGTCGCAAGCAGCGCCTCCAGCCCCAGGTGCTGGACCTCAATGCAGTGGTTCAGGAGATGCTGGAGATGCTTCGACCACTCATTGGTGAAAATATCGAGCTCAATAGCCGGTTCAGTTCTTCGCTGCCGCCCGTTAAGGCGGACCCCGGCCAGCTGGAGCAGGTGCTCTTGAATCTGGTGGTGAATGCACGGGACGCCATGCCTTCAGGAGGGCGCCTCACGGTGGAAACAAGCTCCACATTAGGGGACACGAGCCGGTATCCGGATCTTAGCGGAAGCTTATACTGCGTGCTCAAGGTCTCCGACACCGGAGTGGGCATGGATGAACTGACTCGCGAACATATTTTTGAGCCGTTTTTCACCACCAAGAAGGATGGCAAGGGAACCGGGCTCGGCCTGGCCACGGTTTATGGCATCGTGAAGCAGCACCAGGGTTATGTGCACGTTGAAAGCCGTCCCAGCCAAGGGTCTACATTTTATATTTTCTTACCCGCGGCCTCGGGCTCTACCGAGAACTCAGCCGCAAACGTCACAGGCGTAGAGTCGCGCGAAGTGGGTGGATCGGAAACCATCCTGGTCGTAGAAGATGAGCCTTCGGTGTTGAATGTGGTCGAACGCATTCTGCAAGCTCATGGTTATCGAGTCTTTTGTACGGGTGACCCCTCAAAGGCGGAAGAGCTGTTCCACGCGCATGGTTCCGAGATTTCCATCCTCCTGACCGATATGGTGATGCCGGGCTGCAATGGGCGCGAGCTCTATCGAAGGTTGGCCTCGAAGAACCCGCGGCTCAAAGTTCTCTATATGTCAGGCTATAGCGAACAGCATTCTCCTGATGAGGGGCGACTGCTGCGCAAACCCTTCAGTGGGCAAACGCTGACGCGCCGCGTGCGCCAGATCCTAGATAGTTGAAATTGGGATGATTGTGCGTTGTGCGCGGCGCCGGCTAATGCGCGGCGCCGCGCCAGGATTAGATTTATCGCGCCTTCGCGACTTCTCCAGCCGCACTCTTTGGCGGCACTACCGGTAAAACAATTGAAGAAGGACGCTGTGCGTCGTGATACAGAGTGTTTTTAGCCAGCGTGAAGGGCGCCTCCTCATTGTTTTTTGCAAACTTATTGTGATTGGGCATCCATTTAGGGAAGCTGCTGCTGGTGACGGTCACGCGCAGGCGATGCCCTTTCTTAAACAGATTGCTGATCGGGTAAAGGGGTATGGTCATCTTGTAGACCCGGCCCGGCTGAATGGGGGTGGGCTTTTCCAGGGATTCGCGGCAGCTGGCCCTTAAGATATTCTGCCGCAGGATTTGTGCGTACCCATTGGGATGAACATCGATCAGGGCCACCACAAAGTCAGTGTCATTTGCGCTCGAAGAAGCGTAAAACTCAAAGGTGCTGGAGCCAGTAATTTCCATATCCTCGGTCAGCGGCGGGCTGGTAAAGGTCAGGCTCCGCTGATCGGCTGGCGTGTGATCGCGCGCCCCCATGGGTTCGACAAAAAGGTCGCCGCCGATGCTCGGAACAGGATTGCCTGGATGGTAGTCGTAGGAATCGGGAGCCTCTCCGGCCGGCGGTTTTTCTCTGGAGAGCGTGCCGTCGTTCAGGGAATTGACGGTTCCACTCTTGGTGGCACGCAGGTAAAAACGGGTGGACACGGTGCGTGCGATAGGCCACTCGTTTTCTTCCCGCCATTTGTTTTCACCCATCACGAAAATCCGGATGGGGGCTTCTTTCATGATCCCGTTGTCGATGCCTTTCAGATGGTAGTCAAACCAGCGTACCCGCAAGGCCCCGAAGTTGACTTCAGCTTCCGGGCTGAAATCAATATCGCCGATCACCCGAGGCATGACTAAGGGCCCCCCATGCAGCCACGGGCCCAGAATCAGCTTCACCGAATCACGGGCCAGCTGCGAGGCGGCACGGCGCTTCACCTCGGTGTACATCTGAACGGCCGATTGCGGATAGCGGTCGTACCAGGCACTCATAAAATAAGCCGGCACGTTGAATTTTTCGATATGCTCGTCGACGGCAAACTGCTTCCAGAAATCGTCATAGGTGGTGTGCTCCATGAACTCGGCGAAGGCCGGCGATTGCCAGCTCTCCCAGAAGCCCATGTTGCTTTCAATACGGCGTCGGTGCCAGGAAAGCCACTGATCGGCGTTGCCGCGATAGCCGCGCGTATCCGGCAGGTTTTCCGTCAGGGGCTTGACCGCCTCGTTAAAAGTCAAATGCCAGCTTGCCATGATGGTGTGATAAGCCCCGCCTGGGTAGGCTAAATCCTTGTACCAGTTTGCGGCCGAGTCTGCGCAAAACATTGCCTTCAGGTGCGGTGGCTGGGTGACAGCCGTTAGATTCTGGTTGAAGCAAGAGGAGGAAACACCCATGGTGCCTACCTTACCGTTGGACCAGGATTGCGTGCCGGCCCACTCGATGGTGTCGTATCCGTCTTGAAGCGGACCCCACCCCTCATCTCGATAAAGGTAGAATTCCCCCGGGGAGCGGAAACGGCCTCGAATGTCCTGGATCAGGACCGCATATCCCCGCTCGGCGAAATAAGGTGCCGAAGACCACTTGCAGTTGTTCTTGTTGTAGGGAGTGCGTTCGATGATGACTGGGAAAGGGCCTGGCGCTTCAGGCAGATAAAGGTCCGCCGCAAGTTTTGCGCCGTCGCGCATGGTAACCTCGACCTCCTTACACGTGTATTTAAACTCTGCAGGACGCTCATCAGGCCAGGCCCAGGCAGGCGAGGCCAGGAAAAGCAACAGAATAAAAAGCACGCAAGCCAGTTGATAGCGGCGCATTACTAAGCCTCCTTAACGAAATGGGCTCATTCTAGCGAGGCTGCCGTTTGGTGGCAATGGTTATCTCATGAGCTCCCTTGAGCGCTCCTGCTGTGACAAAATAGGAGCGCTTACTCCGCTGGCGCTGCGTGCCCGCCTTCCGATATTCACGGCGATGCTACGGGTGCCGCCTCGTTTGGCACGGCCAATCAGAGGCGCGACTGCAAGGAGCGCTTCTGGTGCCATAAACGGGAGCGCTTACTGCGCTGCGCTTCGTGCGCGCCTCGGATTATTTTCCGGGTTTATTTTATTCGAGCCTTATTTACATAAAAGCTAAATTTATGTCGAACTTCGCTTTGACAAATATGGCAAGTCCCTTGCTTAATCTCAGCGGGCTTTCTGACAGTTCGTTACTGAACTGACGCGCACCATCACGTGGAGGCTGTGGCCGAGAGGGGGACACGTGAATTTGCGGTCTTGTCTGGCACTGTCGCTGCTCATCTATTTTTTGTGGGCCGTATGCACTTTTCCGGTGTACGCCCAAACCACTGAAAATCCGCCGCCGGTAGCCGGACGCAATGTGAATATGGTCTCCGGCACGACTTTCCCCGGCGGAGACCCTTTTCTGCAACGCCAAAACGAACCCTCGATAGCCGTTTCCACCCGCAACCCTCTGCATCTTTTGGCCGGGGCCAATGACTATCGGACGGTCGATATGCCGGGACTGCCGGGCGACAGGGTAGTTGGAGACTCCCGGCTGGGCTTATTTAAATCCTTCGACGGGGGTCTGAGCTGGCAAAGCACCCTTCTGCCCGGCTTTCTCCAGGACACGTCTACGGCGGGAACTCGCTCTCCCATCTATGGATTCGATGCCGGCGCAGACCCCACGGTCCGCACCGGGACCAATGGGCTCTTTTACTACAGTGGCATCGCTTTTGATCGTGGAGACAACGCTCAGGGTGCGATTTTTGTTTCTCGCTTCATCGACCTCAACAACAAGGAAGGCGTTTCCTTCGACGTGGAGAAAAACCTGGATCCCATTAAGTACATCGGTACCAGCGTCATTGACAGTGGAAATGCCGGAAGATTTATGGATAAGCCGTGGCTGGCTGTGGACATTCCTCGGGCCGGCAGCCGGACGTCCAATATTGACGTGGCCCAAGACAGTCAGAGCGGCCCTCGAATCGAGCAGACTTTCCCCTGTGGCAATGTCTATATCGCCTATAGCATTTTTCTGGGTGAGACTGGTGACAATATCCGAAGCCAGATCTTTGTAGCAAGATCAACAGACTGCGGGGCGACCTGGAGCAAGCCGATAAAGCTCAGTGAAAGCTACCATGTCAATCAGGGGACCACACTCGCCGTCGATCCCAACACGGGCCATGTCTATATCGCTTGGCGGGTGGTTAAGGCCAGCAGCCAGCCGGACTGCATTGTGGTGGCGAAATGAGAGGATTTTGGCATCACCTTCAGCAAGGGCGTTCAAGTCGCCATCATAAAGCCCTTTGATCGGCCCACCCTGCCGGGACCGGGGTGGGAAACCCACCGTGCCTTTCGGACCAATTCATTTCCCAGCCTGGCCATCGATGATCGAGGTCGCCTCTATGTGGCTTGGTCGGAGCGGGGAGCAGCACCCAATGGGGATGCCCGCATCGTCCTGGCCACCTCTGCGGACGGCCGTACCTGGTCGATTCCCGCGCCGATTGATCCCAGCCCAACTGGGTCGGGGCATCAGATCATGTCCTCGCTCGTCTTTGCCCAGGGAAAGGTGACCGCCGTTTATTATGACTTTCGCGATGACGTGTTAGCCTCCTTTGGGCCCTTTCCCGTCCTGGCCGATCCCATCCAGGCCGAGCCTCCGCCGCCCCTGCGTCACACCGTCGATGTTCGGGCCGTACAAGCTGACCCGGGCGACAGGCCGATTTTCACTCGGTTAGATCTTCCTTCGACGAAGGTATCCAGGTACCCCTCCATCCTTTTGGTGGGCCCGGACTCGAGTGCCCGATGGATACCGCTTCAATATAATCCCCCGAATCTACCGCTCTTTTCCCAGGGAACGAAGCCCTTTATCGGCCTGATGGACGTGGAGCAGCACGACCCGGTGCTGCTGAGCCGCATTGTGACGCAATGGCCGCCCCTCTTTGACCCTCAAAACCCGGCCCTGATGAATCCGGCCCTTCTTAATCCTGCGCTCCTGAACCCCGCGCTTTTGAATCCGGCCTTGCTCAACCCGGCGCTGCTTAACGCGACGTTGACCGACATCACCTGGACCGTGAAGAACAGTGGGAATACGGCATCGGCCTACGCCTTTGCGCCGATATCAGCCAGCGGCTTGCCTGAGGACGTCGAGACGCAGCTCCTGATTTACCGGATCTACAAAACGCCCGCGGCCGAGAACTGCCGACTGAATCAGGATGCGGTGACTTTGGAGTTCTTGGCTATCATCCTCAACCCGGCGCTTTTGAATCCGGCGCTGCTTAATACCACCTTTGCAGCAGCCCCAGGCGAGGAAATCTATGTCACACTGCGGCTTTTGGATAGAAACGCCGGCTCCAGCACCGCTTCGTCTTCGAAAGGGTACTCAAAATGGGACATACGCGCCGCCGTCTCTGGCACCGATTTGAACCTGACCAATCTCGGTGTGGTGGCGAGCGGTCAGGCGGCCAATACGGGAGAAACGGAGCCGCGCGCCACGCTGCTTATTACGACCATCACCTTGCCGGACGGGGTTTTCGGTTTCGGCTACGACCAGACCCTCAAGGCTCTTGGGGGCCGCTTCACGCGGCATTGGAGCCTGGTCGCCGGAATTCTGCCCCCGGGCCTGAGCCTGGACGACTTAGGCAGAATCACGGGCATACCCACCCGTGTAGGCCTCTTCCGCTTCACGGTTAAGGTCACCGACGGAGAGCAGACGGATTTTCGGGAGCTAACTTTAATCATCAACAAAGCCCCCACGCAGACGGGGGTGCTGTCCAATCCGAGACCATCGGTCTGGGGACAACCGGTGCAGGTGACTGCCCCGGTTACTACCCAGACTTCGGGAGTTCCAGGGCCCACAGGTTCCGTACAATTTTTCGACTACGGTGATCTTTCGTTGGGCACAGCCGTACTAACGGCCGGACAAGCCTCAATCACGCGGTCGGATCTTTCTGTAGCTACGCATGCGCTAACGGCCACTTTCAGTGGCGATGGAAATTATTACGGCAGCACTTCGGGTACCCTTTTCCACAAGGTCGATAAAGCCTCGACGGCAACGGCTCTGGTTTCCACGCCCAATCCCTCGGTCTGGGGCCAAGGGGTGGAACTGAAGGCGACGGTGAGCGTCCAGCCTCCGGGAGCGGGGACGCCTACCGGTCTTGTGGAGTTCTTCGATGGGGCTGTCTCGCTGGGAACGGCGGCGGTGAGCGCTTCCGGACAAGCCCTCATTACGCGGTCGAATCTTGCCGTGGCGACCCACACGCTGCGGGCCGTCTACAGCGGCGACGGGAACTTCAACGGGAGCAGAGTTCGGCCTCTGTCTCGCAGACAGTTAACAAAGCTTCGACTGCGACGAACCTGGTTTCCAGTCCCAATCCATCGATAGTTGGCCAACTCGTGCAACTGACCGCCACGGTCAGCGTTCAGGCTCCGGGAGCGGGAACGCCCACCGGTCTTGTGGAGTTCTTCGATGGAGCCAGCTCGCTGGGAATTGCCGCGGTGAACCCTGCCGGACAAGCGGTCTTTAGCCGCTCCGATTGGGCAGTGGGCACCCACTCGCTGAAGGCCGCCTACCTTGGCGACGACAACTTCAACGGCAGCGACTCCCCTGCGCAAACGCACATCGTCAGTGATGCGACGACGGTGACCTACTATATCGGTTTTGACCAGTTTCCAGATAGATCGGCCGTTGATGGGACTGCGCCCAACGGGTCGGCGTTTCCAGGCACAATGATTAGCACTCAATATGCTGGTTTCGGTGCAATTTTCCCCTCTTTCGGCGGGGGTCCAATCGCGACGGTGGGCCTGGGAGAAGCGAGTTCGTCACCTAATTTCCTTGTGGGAGGAGACCTTATCTCTTTTGGACCGCTTATCGTAGACATTGTGGATCGCACTACGGGTGCTCGGTCGGAAGCGAATCGGATCAAAGTTACGCTGATCAGTGTTGGAGATATGGTACTGACGACAACAGCCCTCGCGGCGGACCTGACGACGGTCCTGGACTCGGTCTCAGCGTCAAATCCGGGGACAGGCGTGGGTCTTAACAACAAAGACCCGATTGTTCTCACCGGCCCAGGAATTGCGAGAGTCAAATTCACAATCACGAGTCCCGCTCCAGATGACGGCTTCGGCATAGACGACCTCTATATCGAATTCAAGGCCCCGTAAGATCTGAACCCGTGACCGAGATTGCGTCAGCTGGGATGAATCCGTAGCCCCGGAGGGCTTACATGGGCTCGCATGATAGTTGTCTCCTACAACAAACTACTGCGATGCCGATTTCACCCGGAACAATTCAGCGTTCAGGTTACGTATGCGGTGCGACATGGTCTGGAGAATCCGATACGCCAGCGAGGGGTCTTCATGTACCCGGCGCAGAAAAGTGCGTTTGTCCAGGGTGAGAACCCGCGCATTGCCCACCGCCCGCACGGTGGCCGAACGGACTTCTTTTTCAAAAAGCGCCATCTCGCCAAAGATGTCTCCTCTGCCCAGCGAAGCCAGGCGGACCTCTTTGCCGTCCTTTTGCTGGATCACCTCGACTTCGCCTGCCTGGACGACGTACATGCAGTCCCCTTGCTCGCCCTGGCGAACGATTACTTCTCCTGAAGCGTAAGCTTTACCCAGCGTGCCACTATTCATCGTTTTCTTCCTCTTCTAAAAGCGAGTAGTTGATATTTCGGCAACCAGCACTCCATCTGCGAACACGGAGCGCTTACTGCGCTGCGCTCCGTGCGCGCCTCTGATATTCACGGCGATGATTACAGGCGCCGCCTCATTTGGCACGGCCCATCAGAGGCGCGACTGCAAGGAGCGCTTCTGGTGCCATAAACGGAGCGCTTACTGCGCTGCGCTCCGTGCGCGCCTCTGATATTCACGGCGATGATTACAGGCGCCGCCTCATTTGGCACGACCCATCAGAGGCGCGACTGCAAGGAGC
>JACQSY010000107.1 GCA_016211085.1 Acidobacteriota bacterium
GAGCAGCGCCAGGCCGATCTGGACCGTTATGTCGAGGTCTACAACCGCGAGCGCGCCCGCCAGGGCTACCGCACGCAAGGCCGCACGCCGTACCAAGCGTTCTTGGACGGAGTGAACAAACGGGAGGATGCAAACGAGATGCCTCAGGAACGAGTCGCCTGAGCTAAAATCGATCCGCCGGAGCACCCCCGGGTGTCCGGGAATCTCCCGCTAATTACACGTGATTTCGTTCCCTGAACGAACACCAGCGATGATTCCCGTCTCGGCTTCAAAGCCCTCTCTCCTGATGCAACGACCTCAAGAAGGCGAATTTGTGCGCCCATATAGGAGGAATCAAGTATGGAGAGGCTCAATGCGACAAGCAAGTAGACTTCTGGATACTGTTTCTCATTTGCGAAGGCACGAGAGATTTAAACGGACAATTAGGAAATCCCAGTTGTTCTGGGGATTATGGATATCCGAAAAAGAAACCACAGAATGGAGTTGTGATTCCCCGAGAAAGCAAGAGTCATTGAGAACCACACACGGACTTGCACATAAGTTCTGGAGGTTTGCGCTTTGCTTGTTTCTTCTGACTTTGCCGTTGATGGCCGCAAACGTTAATCACGAGACAAATTGGATTCCATATCTCATAATCGTCGAGAAGGTCGCGGAGTGGACAGGGTCAAATGCGCTCACGTACCTGCTTTTACTTATGCTTTACATTCTCTTCAGTAAGACGGCATTAATCTCAACTCTTCTTGAATCCGCAAAGCATTTCTTGGAAATAGAATAACAGACGGGTGGTATTCCCGGCGAACTGTAAAACAACAAGATCCCTCTTAGGGATTTTTTTCGCTGTGGCTTCGAGATGTGGGCCGGGCAGGCCACCACTCTCTACCAAGTGCTGCCCGGCGCCGTCATGCTTTAGAAGCTCTGTTTGAACCGGGTCTCGAGAAAGCCACCCAGCTTGGCAGTGGCCTGAACTGCGGAATCGGATCAAGTTCCTTAAAGGCCGATGTGAAGGCGTTCGATAGGCCCCACAGGGTTCGGGGCCGGAATTCGTCGTACTGCGGCTCAACCGGATCGTCTGCAGATTGGCTGGAGCGAGGGCAACGCATTTTACAAGGGTCTGATTGACGAGCTGCAGTTGTAGGGTGTGGAGCTCACGTAGCCGCAAATCCAAAACATCGTTGGCCTGGGTGGTGTTGGCATGTGACGCCCTTGACCTATGAACCAATCGAGAGAGGAGTGATAAAGACAACCCAATGCTAAGGCAGCGCGACTTCCGCAAAACCTGTAGCAAAACTGCAGCAAAACCCCTGGAATTGTGCCAATTGGGGTTAGCCTTGAGCGAAAAGCAGATTCCCCAAATTGTTAAAAACAATGAAAACCGGCGTTAAATAAATGGAGTGGTTGGAAGCGGGGGGTGTGCTTAAAAGGCAGCTGCTTGGGCCGGCCCAGTCCTCGCCGATGTCAAATCCTGCGTCGTCGGCATGTCGGTACTTGACTGCCAAACGGGCACGGACAGAGGGTTCCATACTATCCATCCAGAGCTCACAATGTTGCAGCAGAAAAGGCCAATCAAGGCCCTATTTATCGGCGGAAGTGGGTTGGCGGAGAGTATATAATTCCCCGCCAATCACAACATCTTTGTTATGATACGGTTAGAAGAGCTCTGGCGGAGAGGGTGGGATTCGAACCCACGGTAGAGTTTCCCCTACACACGCTTTCCAAGCGTGCTCCTTAAGCCACTCGGACACCTCTCCTCAACGAATGGACAAGCCACCCAGCAAGCTCACGAGACGATTCTATGATGCCCTACCGGAATCTGCAAGTTAAGGGCGAATTTGATTTGTGCGGGGGCCGTTTACATTGCCGCATGCCGACCCTGTTTATACCAAGTTGCAATCATATAGATACTAATATAGACTCTCCTTCAGCAGTGCATCAAAGCCAAGGAGGAGAATGTGCGACCTGCCAAAGCGTTTCCGAAAGGAGCATCTCGGCAGTTGGCTGGGGCTCTGAAGCAGGCC
>JACQSY010000103.1 GCA_016211085.1 Acidobacteriota bacterium
CACTTCGCCCTGGCCTGCTTCTTTGAAAGGTAACTTCTGAGTTCTTTCATACTTCTCTTCCCTAAAACCCGAATCCTCACCAAGGGGGTACGATCTCTATTCCGTTTCCCAGGACAAAATAGGAGAAAAAAGTTGACCCTTTCTCACCCCGGTGATATATCCGTGCTTAATTGTAATTAGCGGGGCAGTTGTTATTCCTCTACTTTTCATCAAGAAAGAATATTCAGTGGGGAAGGGGTGCCCCGCAATCGCGACAGAGAATAGTTGCGATTTGGGATCAGGCGGTTCTTACGGCGTGAGTGCGTCGTTGCCACTGCAAATCTCTATTAATCGTTGACGAGGAAGAAAGATGAAACAACCTTTCGTACGTTTTCTTATTCTCACGTGGGTTGCGGCCTCCTCCTGCACGCGCCAGCAGGAACAGCCGGCTCAGCAGTTCTCCTATCCGTCTCCACGCTACCCGGGTTATGTCCGCCCCCCCAAGACTGTGGACGACGTGCTCCCTAACGCGCGCCAGGCTGTTCGACTGAACTGGGGCCGAACGCCCTTGGGTCAGGTCAACCCCGGGGAGCGCGTGCTGATTTTCACCAGTGGCAAAGCGTACGAGGAGCCGAATTTTATTGTCTTGAAAGCCCTCGTGAAAGCATTTGAGGAGCGCAATATCGATGCCGTTTTTGTGTTGCCTGCGCCCATAGCAGACGTGGTGCGATTGACAGACTCCTTTGGATATCGAGGCTACACTTCGGAAAAAGGTTACATGGAGGCTGTGCGCTGGGTAGAGGGCTGGCCCGATCCGATGGAGTCCCTGCAATGGCTGCGCCAGCGTAATCCTCAGCTTTACCAGAGGTTTTATCCCAACGGCTCCATGCTGGAGAACGGTAGGAGAACGCGGGTAGTGACGGAGGAGGAAGGAGGGCAAGTAGGAGGACAGTCCAGCCGGGAAGTAGGATATGTCAAGATTTCTCCTTCCATACTCGAGGAGTTGAAGACGAATCCTCATTTCACCACATGGACGGGAGACACGCGTGACTTTCTTGAAAAGTATCCGCGTGAGTTCCACGCCGTCTTTTTCGGCAGCGGAGGCGGCCGTGGAAATCCTTATCGTTACGGTGTACATGGGAGAAAGATTCTCGGGAATTTTATTTTTGAGGCGTATCCGGAGATCATGAGCCGTGTGGCTCTGTTTCCGGGCGACATCTGGCGGTTGGTGGAGGAACGCACCATCGAGCCGCTCGCCTGGGTGGAAGAGGTGCGCTTTAATGATCCTGAAGGTTCTGATCTTAAGTTTACGGTCACCGAGGAAGTGGCAAAGATGTGGGCCGAAGGATCATATTTACCTGCACACCTGTTCATGTTTCCGCACGGGATGTCCACGATTCGCCCCAGCCCGATGTATCCGCGCCTTACGCGTTGGCTCCCCCCGGTAGTTCCGGATGCTGACGGTGTTATTGCCTCGACGCGTAATCACACCGGAGTCTTCCCGCGGATGGAAGTTCGCTTTGAGAACAGCCGCGTAAAAGAAGTGCGTGGCGGCGGGGAGGTGGGTGACGTGATTCGCGCCTTCCTGGATCATCCGCGTCTGGGTACGGTGGTATACCCCTACCACGAGAAAGAGGCCGGCTACTGGTATTTATACGAGGGGGCTCTAGGCACCAATCCCAAGGCCTTTTTACGTTTCGACGAACTGATGAACGGCTGGCAGGCTTCGGAGCGAGACCATGCGGGGGTCATCCACTGGGCCTTGGGCGTCGGCATATACTCAGACCAGCCGGGAAAGGACGGGACGCGAGACAAATTCTTCAAGGAGAACAATGTTCCCAGAGGCCATGGATTTCACATGCACAATTTGCTGGGAACCTACCGGGTTCGCATTCGCGCCACCGATCGCTGGCTGACTTTGATCGAAAAAGGACGCTTGACGGCGCTGGACAATCCTGAGGTGCGAGCCCTGGCCAGTCGCTACGGCAATCCAGATCAAATACTCCAGGACGAGTTTGTTCCGGATTACCCTGGCATCAACTCTCCTGGTGATTACCAGAAGGACTATGCACAAAATCCTTGGAAACATCTCGTGAAGGTGATGAAAGAAGTCGAGGAAGGAGCCTACCCTTATCTGATACGCTGAAGTCGTTCTGTTCCAGGGCTCACCAGGGTTATAAAAACCGTCTCCTGGTGGGCCCTCAAGGTCTGTTATTTTCCCTTCAAAATCAATTGCTTAACGTTCTGAAAAGCCGTCAGCAGTTTGCTCGGGGTCGCTTTATTCGTAGTGATACAATAGGGGATGACCCATAATGATTCGGTTCGAAGATCTGGCAGAGAAGGTCCAGCAGGCGCATCCGAACGCCGATTTGGACCTCTTAAGGAAAGCGTACATTTTTTCGGCTCGAGAGCATAAGGGCCAGGTCCGCCGTTCCGGAGAGCCTTACCTGTCTCATCCCCTTGAAGTCGCCAATATTCTTGCGGAACTGAAGTTGGACGTGGTCTGCGTGAGTGTAGGCCTGCTCCACGATGTGGTGGAAGACACTTACACGACGCTCGATAAAATCCGGGAATATTTTGGAGAGGATGTAGCGCACCTCGTTGATGGCGTGACCAAGATCAGCCAGATCAAATTCAGCTCACAGCTCGAGAAGCAAGTTGAGAACTTCAGAAAGCTGTTGATGGCCATGGTGGATGACATTCGCGTCATGTTGGTCAAGCTGGCTGACCGGTTGCACAACATGCGCACCCTTCAACATCTGCCTCCTGAGAAGAGGAAAGTGATCGCCCAGGAAACTTTGGATATTTATGCGCCCATAGCGCATCGCCTGGGAATGGCCAAGATTCGAAGCGAGCTGGAGGACCTGGCATTCAGCTACCTGGATCCGGTGTCTTACCAGAACATTGTTTCGCAAATCGAAGTGCGCAAGGCGAACTCAGAAAAGTTCATTCAGGAGATCAAAAAAGAGCTGAAGCTTCGCCTGCAAGAACAAGGGATCGAAGCGGAAATGCAGAGCCGCATCAAGCGCGTGTACAGCATTCATCAGAAAATGAAGCGGCAAAAAATCGGCCTGGACCAAGTCTATGACTTTATTGCCATCCGGGTTCTAGTGGAAAACGTTCGCGACTGCTACACCGTTCTCGGCATTGTCAACAATCTCTGGAACCCCGTCCCTGGCCGCATTAAAGACTTCATTGCCATGCCACGGCGTAATCTCTACCAGTCGTTGCATACAACGGTGATAGGCCACAATGGACATCCCTTCGAGCTGCAGATTCGCACCCACGAAATGCACCGTGTAGCCGAAGAGGGGATTGCCGCGCATTGGAAATACAAGGAAGGGAAGGTCCAGGAGGACAAGGATGACAAGCGTTTCTTGTGGCTGCGGCACCTTCTGGAATGGCAACGCGAGGTCAATGATCCACACCAGTTCCTGAGCAATCTAAAAATTGATCTCTATCCGGAAGAAGTTTACACGTTTACTCCCAAGGGAGAGGTGATCACGTTGCCGCGAGGGGCTTCTCCGGTTGACTTTGCCTACGCCATTCACACTGAGATCGGTCACAAGTGTGTGGGGGCTCGGGTGAATGGGCGCATTGTGCCGCTGAAATACAAGCTCCGGAACGGAGAAATCGTGGAGATTCTGACTTCCAATGAGAGCCACCCCAGCCGTGACTGGCTTTCATTTGTCAAGACCTCGCGCGGCCGCAACAACATCCGCCGTTGGATCAATCTGAGACAAAAGGAAGAGGCCATCCAACTGGGGCAAAAGCTTCTCGATAAAGAGGCCCGGAGATTCAAGCTCAATCTGAAGAAATACCAGGAAAAACTGGAACACCTGTCACGGGAGTTGCACTACCTGAGAGCGGAGGAGCTTTTTGCAGCAGTCGGCTTTGGAAAAGTTTCAGCGCGTCAGATTGTCAAACAGCTTGAGCCCGAAAAGACCAAAGAGGAAGAACAGAAGGAAGAATCCGGTCTCACGCACATGGTCAAAAAAGTGTTCCGGCGAACCGATTCGGCCATTCAAGTCAAAGGACACGATGACCTGTTGGTGTATCGCGCCAAGTGCTGCAACCCGATCCGTGGCGAAGAGATCATCGGCTATATCACCGTGGGCCGTGGAATCTCCGTGCACTCCACGAGTTGTCCTAACGTCGAGAACCTTCTCTTGAATCCGGAGCGAAAAATTGAGGTAGCGTGGACCAGGGACGGAGAGGATGAAACGCGTTACCCGGTTCGCTTGTCCATATACACCGAAGATCGAACCGGGGTCCTGGCTGAGATCACCTCCGTTGTTTCAAGCATCGACACCAACATTCTCAACGTCCAGGCGCGTACCCTTGAAGACAGTTATGGCATCATCGATATGACGGTGGAAATTGCCGACACCCGTCACCTTGAAAAAATAATGAATTTCATCAAGGGAATAGAAGGGGTACAGCAGGTAGAAAGGCCGCGAAAGAGCGCCTGAGCACCTATACCAATCGTTACAGAATCAGCGCAGGGTTGGCTTCTGGACTTTTCCCGACTTCAGGCACTGCGTGCAAACCCGAATCGTACGGATGGTTCCGTTGGTGATGGCACGTACCTGCTGAAGATTGGGATTCCAACGCCGTTTGGATAAGTTGTGGGCGTGGGAAACTCGGTGACCGAATTGAGGTCCTTTCCCGCACAATTCACATACCTTGGCCATCAGTCCTCCAGAAAAAAACCACTATAGCATTTATAAAGCGGCGCTGACAACGGTTTCGCTGCCGAGGCTTTCTGCTATGATTGGGCATTATGAAAAACGCTTTTATTGTATCTGCGTGCCGTACGCCTGTAGGCAAGTTTCTGGGAAGCTTAAAAGCTTTTTCGGCTGTGGAGCTCGGCGCCCTGGTGGTGCGAGAAGCGATTCGCCGGGCAGGGATTCCTCCTGAGGCGGTTGATGAGGTCATCATGGGCAACGTTTTAAGCGCCGGATTGGGGCAAAACCCCGCTCGTCAAGCGGCTTTGAAAGCAGGGATTCCGGTCAAGGTGGACGCGGTGACCATAAACAAGGTTTGCGGCTCCGGCTTGAAGTCGGTGATGATGGCGGGGCAGGCCATCGCGTGCGGAGACGTGGAAGTTCTAGTTACCGGCGGGATGGAGAGCATGACCAATGCCCCCCATCTGCTGCCTCGCTCTCGCGAAGGGTACCGGATGGGAGGCGTTGAGATTGTTGACTCTATGTTGCACGATGGCTTGACGGATTCCTTCCACAATTACTCAATGGGGTGTACTGCCGAGATCATAGCGGCGAAATACGGCGTGACTCGAGAAGAACAGGATCGATTTTCACTGGAATCTCATCGTCGCGCGCTGGCGGCCCAGAAGGGAGGCTGTTTTAAGGCGGAAATTCTTCCGGTCGAAATTCTTCAAAAGGGCGGTAACCGGGTCTTCGATCAAGATGAAGGACCCCGGGAAGACATCTCGCTGGAAGGCCTGAAAAAGCTAAGGCCAGCTTTTCAGGAGAACGGTACGGTGACGGCGGGGAACTCATCGCAGATCAGCGACGGTGCTGGGGCAGTGACCGTATTGTCTGAAACTGCGCTTAAAAGATATGGCGTTCGCCCCATGGCGCGCATTGCGGCTTCCGCTGCCAGCGGCATCGAACCGGAGCTTTTGCTGATGGCGCCCTTGGAAGCCATTCGAAAAGTACGCGCCCGCGCGGGCTGGAACGACTCGGACGTGGACCTCTATGAGGTGAACGAAGCTTTTGCGGTCCAGTGCGTTGTGCTGGGCCGGGAAACTCCTTTGGACTTGAATCGCGTCAACGTTCATGGGGGGGCCGTGGCCCTGGGACATCCCATTGGCGCCAGCGGTGCTCGTGTTTTGACCACGCTGCTTTACGCGCTGCAGCAACGGGGACTGAAACGGGGGGTTGCCAGCCTATGCCTGGGGGGAGGAAACGCCGTGGCCATGGCGGTCGAAATGAGTTAAGCGGCAAGCTCAAGGCAATCCTGCGTTAGATCCCTTGAAATTTTCCCGGCAGACCGTCCGGGTCTCCTCGCACTTTTTTGTTGAGAAGCGTAATAAAGGTAGGGGCTGCCCGTGAGAAAATCCCCGGCATGCGGAAGAGGGGAGCATCCCTTATCACTGATTTTGCCTTTTTTGGAGGTTCTTTTACGGGAGGCTTTTCCCGCAATGAGGAGAGCAGTTTTGTTCAGTGCGGAAGGATATACTGGCAAAAACATGGGGATGACATTTTGCCAAAAGTGCCTGGCGGCAAACGAGATTAAGAATACGTGTTGCAGCCACTGCGGCAGTGAGTTGATTTCGCCGAATATCCCGGCCTATCTGGACGGGGATTTGGCGGAGTTTTATGACGATGAGGTGTCTGCGCGCCTGAGCTTTCTGGAGCGGCAGGTGGAACATTTGAATTCCAAGCTGCGAGAAGTTCTGGAAATTAATCAGTATCTGGTTCAGGGGTTGTTTACGAACAGCTTTAAGGCCTCACTTTTAACGGGTTACTTTTTAAGGAATCAAGGGCGAGTTCAAGAGGCAGAGCGATGCTTTCACCGCTCGATTCACTTGAACAAGAGGTCCGTGTCCGCCAATTTATTTTTAGGAATCATGGCTTTGGAGAAGCAACGGTGGCGGGAGGCGATCAGCTTTTTTGAGCAAGGGTTGGCCATTGAGTCTTCCTCCGCAGCCGTACACTACATGGTGGGCGTGGCCCATTATTTAAGCGGCAAGCTGGGCAAGGCTTTAGGAGCGTTGCAGGCTGCGGTTCAGCTGGATCCCTTGTTTCATCCGGCGTACCTTTTGATGGCCAATATTGCCTTTAAGCGCGGGTGGAAGAGAAAATCTCAGGATTACCTGGGGAGAGTTATTCCGGAGCGGAAGGGGACCTTGAAATGGCCGGTTACGGAAAACGGGATGGGCCAGCTTTTTTTCCGTCAGGACGAAAATTTGCTTCACCAGCTGGGTGAAGACCAGTCGCTGGTGAGCTATTTATTGCGAGAAATTTCGCAGGGATCGTAAAGGAGCATTATGGAGCGAGTAGAAAAAGGGAAGGTCACCCAGGAAGACCAGAACAAGAAGCGCGCCATTGAAATGGCTTTAAGCCAGATCGAGCGCCAGTTCGGTAAAGGTTCGATTATGAAACTGGGGGACCGGGCCACGTTTAACATCCCGATCATTCCTTCAGGGGCGCTGTCCATTGATTATGCCTTGGGCATCGGGGGCTTTCCGCGCGGGAGGGTCGTGGAAATCTTCGGGCCGGAATCGGGCGGAAAAACCACGATTGCCCTGCATGCAATTGCCGAAGCGCAGAAAGAAGGAGGATCGGCGGCCTTTATTGACGCGGAGCACGCCCTGGACGCGGAATATGCGCGTCAGCTAGGAGTGGATATCGACGAGCTACTCATTTCTCAGCCCGACTGCGGCGAGCAGGCTTTGGAAATTGCCGAGATGCTGGTGCGCAGCGGCGCCATTGACATTCTGGTGGTGGATTCAGTAGCAGCCCTGGTCCCCCGAGCTGAGTTGGAGGGAGAAATGGGAGATTCGCATGTGGGTCTCCAAGCCCGTCTGATGTCGCAAGCGTTGCGAAAGCTGACGGGAATCGTCTCCAAGTCTAATTCGTGCTTGATTTTTATCAACCAGATCCGTGAAAAGATCGGCGTCATGTTTGGAAACCCGGAAACTACAACCGGGGGCCGTGCCTTGAAATTTTATTCTTCAATCCGCCTGGAAATCCGCCGCATGGCTTCCATCAAAGAGGGAGAAGCCAACGTGGGGAGCCGCACCAAGGCAAAGGTGGTGAAAAACAAGCTGGCGCCTCCTTTTAAGGAAGCTGAATTTGACATCACTTATGGACGCGGCATTTCGCGCGAGGGGGATTTACTGGATCTGGCGACCACCCACAAGATCGTGGAAAAAAGCGGTTCCTGGTTCAATTACGGGCAGGAGCGGCTGGGGCAGGGGCGTGAAAATGCAAAGCAGTTTCTTAAGGATAATGCTCCAATTGCCCGCGAGATAGAACAAAAGCTTAAGGTGGTGCTGGGAATGGTCAAGCCCCTTCAAAAGGTGGAGTCAGCGGGCAAATAGTTCGGGGGGACACGCGCCGTGGCCAGCTTCCTTCCAGCAGAGAGCTTGCGCGTCCTTCCGTGGCATCTTCTTCCAAGTGTGTGACGGGTTGGCCCGGCAAACCGGAAGTACACGGCGTCCCGTGCCCCGGAATGTTGCGGAGCACGCGCAGGCGTGAGCAGCTCTGCATGCTCGGTTTCTTTATCCGAACGCGAGTGAAGTTCCCTTCTAGTCAGGTTTCCCTCTGGTAAGCTAAGATCATTTCGATTCGGGGGTCGTCCAACGGTAGGACAGCGGCCTTTGGAGTCGCCAATCTTGGTTCGAATCCAAGCCCCCGAGCCACTCCAAAACCGGATGTCTCCCTCGTTCCCGTTTTTTTCCCCTTTGTGGGTTGGGAAACTTGTTCAGGACACTTCGTCAATCCTTCGACATGGATAGCTGCAGAATCGCGAGCGCGGGAGACTTCTTGCTTTTAGACGTGGCACCTCTCCTATTTCGCATTTCGTAAATCCTCCTTTCTCGTCTATTCTTCACAACGATGCGACCGGTTCCGGCAATGATTCTAGCGGCCATTTTCTGGAGCACCAGCGGTCTTCTAATCAAGGTGATTTCACTCGAAGCCGTTCCGCTGGCCGCCTGGCGTTCTCTGGTGGCTGGGCTGACCGTCTACTTTATTGCGCGCGCTCGGGGGGCGAGCCTAAAGCTTCCGGTATCGTCTCTTGAATGGTGGATTGTGGCCAGCTACGCCGTCAATCTCCTCCTTTTCGTTTCTGCCACCAAGCTGACGGCAGCGGCCAATGCGATCTTTCTTCAATACACGGCTCCGGTTTATGTGCTGATCTTTGAGCCACTAGTTTTTAGAACGCGCTTGAAAAGACGTGACGTCCTGATGGTCACTGTTGCTGTCTTCGGGATGTCTTTGTTTTTTTATGGAAAGCTTGAATCAGGCAGTCAGATCGGTAATCTCCTGGCGCTGGCGAGCGGCGTCGTGTTTGCATGCTTTGCGGTGCTCATGCGGCTCCGTCACCACCAGGAAGCTTCCACGTGGTCAGCACTGGTCTGGGGAAACTTCCTCTTGTTTGCTGCCGGCGCTGTATACGGCCTTATATCCTCCAAAATATTTTGGCCGACTGCTCCAGGAGATCTGCTGGGGGTGCTGTTCCTGGGCACTGTACAAATCGGCATCGCGTATGCTTTGTTCGCTTTTGCAATCACGCGCATTTCTGCACTCGAGGCAATACTTTTGGGAATGCTGGAGCCGCTGCTGAATCCTGTTTGGGTCTACCTGGGAACCGGAGAAGTGCCTTCGGCCGGGGCGTTGGTCGGGGGAATGATCATTCTGGGGGCGATTTTTCTAAGGGGCTGGATGCAGCATCGATCGGAGTCGCAAACAACATGAGTGATCAATCGACGTTTGAATTGGGAACTGCGGGGTTCGGGCTGGAATCCGCTCTTGCGTTTGGCTTCAGTGAACCCGGCGGATTTCACCGGACCAGTATTTTTCGCGAAGCTCGCGCTTGAGCACTTTGCCGGTCCCGCTCTTGGGGAGAGACTCCACAAATTCCACGTTGCGGGGAATTTTAAATCCCGCCAGGATGCGGCGGCAGTGGGAAACAAGGTCGGCCTCGCTTACCTTCGAAGTAGGCTTTAAGACCACCACGGCCTGCGGAGTTTCGCCCCACACCGGGTCCGGCACAGGGACCACCGCACACTCCAACACGGCTGGATGGGTCAGAAGCGCTTTCTCGACTTCCAGGCTGGAAATGTTCTCGCCCCCGCTTACAATCATGTCTTTCTTACGGTCCACGATGGTGACATAGCCGTCGGGATCAATGGTGGCAAGATCTCCGGTATGCAACCAGCCTCCGCGCAGCGTTTGCAGGGTTTCTTCCGGTCGATTCCAATAACCCGCCATGACGATATCGGCTCGAACGACAATTTCTCCCACAGAATTACCATCCCAAGGGAGTTCCTGGTCGTCGGCGTCAAAGATGGTGAGCTCTACCCCCAACACCGGGTAGCCGGTGCGTGATTGGACCTCGTGGCGGTCACATGCCGGCGCGAGTTGGGACTTCATGCGCGCGGCGGTGAGAACAGGTGTGGTTTCCGTCAAGCCATAACTGGCAAAGCATTCGCATTTGAAAAGATCTTCCAGGTCGCGGATCAGCTGGGAGTTTGAAGCCGCACCACCCAGCATCACGTGTCGCAGGGACGAAGTGTCGAAACGCCCGCGAGCTGGAAAGTGCAGCAGGGATGTAGCCATGGTGGGAACCATGGAAAACATCGTGACGCGATGCTGCTGTATCAGTTCGAAGACCTGTTGAGGCTCAAATTTCTTTAACAACACATGGCAACCCCCCGCGGCGGTCAGGTACTGAGGTGTTCCCCAGCCATTCACATGAAAAAGTGAGATGGTGTGGAGTTGCACATCCTGGTCGGTGACGCGAAGCAGCGACACCATCTGGAGCGCGTGAAGGTACAAATTGCGGTGGGTGAGCATCACGCCTTTGGGTGATGCGGTAGTGCCGGAGGTATAAAAGAGTTCGGCGACGGAGTCCTCGTCGATATCTTCCCAAACCAGGTCCGATCCTCTCTCCTGCTGGTTCAAGAGCTCTTCGTAGGTGAGATGCTCAACCCATGAAGGGTGTGCAGCGGGTTCTTGCAAAACAAACTTGCGAACATCCTTTAGTTCGCCGCGAATTTGTTCAATGACTGGTAGAAAATCGGGATGGAAAAAAAGAATTTCGGCGCCGGCGTCGTTTAAAATGAACGCAAAATCAGCAGGCGCCAGGCGGATGTTTAGCGGCAGTAAGATGCCGCCAGCCAGCGGAACGCCATAGTATGCCTCAAGGAGAGAGTGTGAATTGTAAGAGAGAAAAGCCACGCGACCAGAAGTCCGCAGATTCCACGAGCGAAGGAGGGCGGCCAAACGGCAACAGCGCTCAGCGTACTCTGCGTAGGTCCAGACAGAATTCCCGTCGATGACGCCCACACGTGACGCAAACTGCCGGCGGGTCCTTGCAAGAAAACGAAGGGGAGTGAGCGGGAGCTTCATTCGACGCTGACGTGGATCTGGCGAGCTAGAGCCTCGCTGATGGTGTGGTCCATGGGGCCGACCCGTAGGTGAAGAGGGCCGCCGAAGGGACCTTTGCGGACCAGTTCGACGGTCACGTTAGGATAGATGCCAATGGTGGCCAGGTAACGCAGAACTTCAGGATCCCGATCACTCACCCTGCGAATGGTCGCTTTCCTGCCTATAGGGGCATCCCACAAAAGAGAAAGGCTCTCGTGTTCGACCATGCCTTCTTTGCTGGGTATGGGATCGCCATGGGGATCTTGGGTGGGAAAGCCGAGTGCCTGGTCGATCTTTTCTTCAAATTCCTCAGAAATGACATGTTCCAGCTTTTCTGCTTCAGCATGAACTTTGTCCCAGCTGTAGCCCAGCATTTCCGCCAGATAGAGCTCGATCAGCCGGTGGTGACGAATGACCTCAAGAGCGATCTTCTTGCCGGAAGAGGTCAGGGAAACACCCTGATAAGGGGCATATTGAACGAGCTTCATCTCGGAAAGCTTCTGGAGCATGCTGGTGACGCTGGCTGCGGTACATTCAAGTGCCACCGCCAGTTCAGAGGTGGAAACCTTCTCTCCTTTTAAGGTGAGCTGGTAGATAGCCTTTAGATAATCTTCCATCACTCCGGTAATTACAGGCACGTTACTATGATAAGGGCTAAGGATTAAAATCTAAAGAGCGCCTCAGCGCTCCTGGTGGCGGCTGAGTGCCAGCGCCTGTTGAAACTGCAGCAGCCTGAGGCGTTTCCGGGCGGTTGCGGCGGCCTTGGATTCCGGCTCCAGGGCCAAGTAGCGTTTCCAGTGTTTAATTGCGCGGTCCGGCTGGCCCCATTTTTCACAAATCACGGCCAGGTTGTAATGGGCGTCTGCAAAGAGCGGATCAATTTCCAGCGCTTTCTCGTAAAACTCCGCTGCTTTTTCCACGCAGTTCATCTCATCCAACGCGTTGCCAAGATTAAAGCAGGCACGCGCGTGATACGGATCTCGTGCCAGGGCAAGGCGGTAGTAGCGCTCCGCCTCCAGGAACTTGCGCTGGTTATAGTAGATGGTTCCCATATTGACGTAAGCGTCAGCATAATCCGGGTCGAGTTTTACCACCTGCCGGTAAGCATTCAGCGCCAGCTCGTAAGTGGATTCGTGTCGGTCGTGAGACAACCCCTCTCTGAACCAGTCGTCTGCCGTCTTTTGTGATCCAAAGAGACGCACCCGGTTTTCAATCTCCTTGGCAAACTCATCAACATCGAATTTAAACAACAGCTGCCCGGAGTGGTCGATCAGGCGGTTCTTATGGCTGATGATCACGCGGTTTCCCACCACATAGATGCGCTTGTTGCAGAGATTTTCGTCGAATTCCGGAAAGCGTTTTTTCAATGCGCTGATGCTGTGCTTGATTTTCTTGGCAGGTATGCCGCGCCCCACAAGCCCTTCGGCAGTTTTCAGGCATATCAAATCCTGAAAACCGTAAAAGGTTCTACGCTTCTGCCGAAGACTGGGACTGACGAGCCCAATACGATGCCAATATTGAAGGCGACCTTCGCGAATGCTCAGGATATTGCAGACGTCCTGACGAGTGAAATACTGGTACATAAGGTCCGACTCGTAGGGATTTCAAGCTCGTTTGCGCTTTTTTTCCTGGCGCACTTCGGATCGCACAGGGGTGCTGATGCGAGTTGCTGGTTTTTTGGGAGCGGTTGCTTCAAGGCTGCGTTTGAGCGCCTCCATCAGATCCACGACTTTGGCTGGGCGTTTTTGCTCTGTCACCAAAGCCGTCTTGCCTTCAATTTTCTGCCGGATTATGGTCATCAAACGCTCGCGATATCGCTCTATCAGCATGTCTTCGCTGAATTCATCCGTGAGATTCTCGATGATCTGTTTGGCGAGTTGGAGCTCCTTCTCCCGAATGTCCACGGTGGGGAGCTCGATCACTTCGTGAATATGCTTAAATTCTCCCTTGTGAAACAGGATATGTAGGAGCATGCCTCCGGCTGAGGGAGCAATGGCACCAATGTACTCTTTGCCCCGCATCACGAACCTCGCCAGCGCAACGCGTGAGGTTTCCTGCATTCCTCTGAGGAGGAGCATATAGGCCTTCTCGGCCGCTTCCTGAGGAACCACGTAGTAGGTTCGGTTTAGATAGGTGGGTAGAACGTCATCGCTTTGCACAAAACCGAAGACATCGATAACGCGTGAGGATTCGCCTTCAGCTTTCTCAAAGTCCTCCTCGTTCATGACCACGTAATGATCTTTTTCATATTCATAACCACGCACGAGGTCACTGCGTTCAAGGTACTTCTGGCAGGTCGCGCAATAAAACTTCTGATTGATTCGCTGCAGGCACTCCTTATGCAGGAAGTTGAAGGCAAGGTCCCGGCTGGTCAGCGCTGTCTCCAGGCGCACCGGTATCGAAACCAAGCCAAAACTGATTGATCCGGACCAAAGCGACGGCATAATTCGCCTTTATTGGTGGTTTCAACATGTTATCATATCACGCTCTAATAACGAGTTACATAAACGGGAGAGGAAGGAATGAGCTCAAGAGTAGTCGCGCTTCCCGGGGATGGGATCGGGCCTGAGGTGGTCGAGGCTGGACTAGAGGTTCTTAGAGAGAGCGCGAAAAAATACGCCCTGGATATTGAGATTGAGCAGTACGCGATCGGTGGGAGAGGAATCGAGGAATATGGGGACCCGTTGCCTCCTGCGGTGTTGGAAGCATGTCGCAAGTCACGGGCCGTGCTCCTGGGTTCCGTAGGAGATGCGCGCTACGATTCCAACCCTCACCATCTGCGTCCTGAACGTGCCCTCCTCCAACTGCGCAAGGAACTGGGGTTATTTGCCAACTTGCGGCCCATCAAATGTCATGAAGCGCTCACTTTTGCATCTCCTTTAAAGCCTGAAATTGTCAAAGGAGTCGACATCCTGATTGTGCGGGAATTAATTGGGGGCATTTATTTTGGTGAGCCGCGGGGGCTGGAGACACGCAGCCAAGGGCGCGTCGGGTTTAATTCAGAGGTTTACTATGACTTTGAAATTCAGCGCATTGCCCGCGTTGCTTTTGAGGCAAGCCGCTCTCGGGGAAGGCGGGTCACCAGTGTTGACAAATCCAACGTCCTGGAGAGTTCCCAATTATGGCGCAGCGTGGTGAGCGAGGCGGCCAATGAGTATGCCGACGTGAGCCTCAGCCATATTCTCGTCGATAACTGTGCCATGCAGTTGATTGCGCGCCCTCGGCAATTTGACGTGCTGCTGTGCACAAACATGTTCGGCGATATTTTGAGTGACGAGGCTGCCATGTTGACCGGCTCTATTGGAATGCTCCCTTCAGCAAGCGTGGGAGGTGAAACTGCTCTCTATGAGCCGGTCCACGGCACCGCGCCCGATATCGCCGGCAAGGGGAAGGCCAACCCGCTGGCAACCATTGCATCGGTAGCCCTCTTGTTCCGGCATTCCTTTCAACGAGAAGATATCGCCCGCCGGATTGAAACCGCTGTCGAAATGACCCTCAATCAGGGCGTGCGTACCGCCGATATCGCTCTTCCTTCAGATCAGGTCGTTGGTACCCGGGGAATGTTGGATTCCGTTCTGGAGAATCTTTCCTTGATTCGTTAAGCCTCAGAATTCGAAGTACGAATCCGAGGCGCGCGCGGAGCGCCAGCGAAGTAAGCGCTCCTGCAGCAGAAGTTCTCGTTGACGGGCGCCTCTGAACCACCTTGCATGTAGTTGAGTTCCGGCTTGGAATCGGGCGGCGGAGTTAACAGCTACCGGGAGGAGGAGAGGTCAAGGGGGCTTGATAGGTCGCTCCTCCCGGCTGTTACTCAAGGGGGAAACTGAGCTTTCTAAGGAGACAGTATAGGAGCGCCGCCGCCGCTGCAAGGTGACCCATATCACAAGATAAAAAAATCTGGGAAAAAAAAGCGTTGCCTTGCAGAGGGGCCGGAAAAGGGCGCTCAGCGGAGCTTCCTGCAGAAACGAGTCAGAACCCCGGCTGTAACTCAGCGTGTCCTGAGATGAAAAACAAATAAGCTGCTCATTAAAGATCAACGTCTCTTTCGCGGGGAACAGCCGGAACAGGAGTTTCTGCAGCTTGAAAACCGGCTTTCCCGTGAGCACCGCCGCTTTTACGGTGGGACGGTAAGCGAGCAGTGAAAACATCACCTTTAAATGGTTACAACCTCTCCCGTATGTAAACACCTTTTCAATTCCGGGCACATCCCTAAAGTGGTCTTGCTGGTCCCGCGGGGCCAGGACAGCCAAGCGTGTTTGGCCTAGGATGCTGGGATCCTGAACCATCTCCGCTGCTTTCTTATGCAGTGCACCTTCATCAGTTTGGATCAGCAGGACCCTGTGCTCGATGCTCGTCTCGGGAAGGTCGAAAAGAATCGGCTCGCGACGAAAAATCCTAGGGAAGGTATTAGGCCACAGCCGATAACAATCCAATCGAGCGTTAAACACCAGTTTGCGGCGATAGGGGAAAAGAAAAAAGAGGAGCTTCGCGTTGCGGAAAACCGGCCTGCCCGTAAAGATCGCAGCACAGGCCGCAGGACGAAAACGGAGCGCTTTGAAAACGGCCTTGAGGCCGGCATGGAAGGAACCCCTAGAAAGCCATTCCAGTTTTTTGATCTCGGCGAAATCCTCAAAGGATTTCCGGTCTTCCCAACGGCAAAGAGCGAGAATCTCGCAAGAAGGAAAAATCCGGGCTCGCAGGAGTCTTGCCGCTTCCCGCACGTAGAGAGGGTGTTCCGTCTGTATGAGTAGGATCTTCTGAGGGTTTGCCAGAATTTCTTCAAACAAGTAGCGGTCCCTTCGAAAGATCAGTGGCAGGGTGGTGGGGTTGAGCGAATAGCACCCCAGTTGGGCGTTAACCACGACCCGGCGGAGCACCGGGAACAAAAAGAAAAGCAGCTTGGCCTTGCGAAAAACCGGCCGTCCGGTGAAGATGGCTGCGGCACTATAAGGACGAAAACGCAGCATACGGATCAGGGTGCGGCAATTCTTGAAAAGCGATCGCTTGGAAAACCAGGCAAGCGTATCGATATCCGCGCAACCCTCCAGGAATTCGCGATCCTCCCACCTGCAAAGAACCAAAATTTCAGACGAAGGAAAAATCTTAGTCTTGAGCAGGCGAGCCGCTTCACGAACATAGCGAGGATCTTCTGTTTGTATCAGCAGGATTCTTCGAGGCGTTAAAGGGATCTCTTCAAATAAGTAGCGATCCTTTCGAAAGACCAGTGGAAAAGTGCGGGGGTTAAGCGAGTAGCACCCAAGTTGGGCGTTGACCACCACCCGGCGAAGCACCGGGAACAAAAAGAAAAGCAGCTTGGCCTTGCGAAAAACCGGCCGTCCGGTAAAGATGGCTGCGGCTCTATAAGGACGGAAACGCAGCAGCCGGATCAGGGTGCGGCAATTCCTCCAGAACAATCTCTTGGAGAACCAGCAAAGTGTGTCGATATCAGGGCAGCTGGCCAGGAACTCGCGATCCTGCCACCTGCAAAGAGCCAGAATTTCCGAGGAAGGAGAAACCTTGGTTTTCAGCAGGCGGGCGGCTTTGCGAACGTAGCGCGGGTCCTCAGTCTGAATGAGCAGGATTCTTTCATGCGCAGGTTGAAACGTGAAAAGGTCCTTGCGGAAGATTCGGGGCAAAGTACCGAAGGTCAGTGGATAGCAATCGAGTTGTGCATTGGTTACCAGTCTTCGGCGGATGGGGAAAAGAAAAAAAAGCAGCTTGGTCTTCCTGAAGACCGGCCGGCCGGTAAATATGGCTGAGAGAAGGTCAGGGCGAAAACGCAGCGCTTGCAGCAGCGTCCGCCAATTCTGCTGAAAAGAGTTCCTGGAGAACCAAGCAATCTGATCCAGGTCTGCGCAAGCTTCGATTTCGTTTTGATCCTCATTTCGGCAGAGCGCGAGGATTTCGCACCGCGGGAAGACTTTGGATTTTAGCAGGCGGGCTGTTTCACAAACATAGCGAGGACTTTCCGTTTGTATCAATAGGATGCGTGGATGGTTTTTCCAGGCAGCGCGGCCGGAGGAAAGGCGGTAAGCTAAGAATCGTGTCATGGAACGTAGGCTGCCTTCGAGGTGATCGCCATTCTCATTGACAATGACGATCCGCCGGATGCGGCTGAAGAAGGGAAGAAGTTTTAAACTGAGATAGCCTTTTTCTCCAGAGAAAAAAGCTAACACCGAATCGAACTTGCGGGTTCGAATGAGCTGCCACGCTTTTCGTGCGGATCCTGGTGCTTTGAAAACGCGGGAATCTTCTGAGATCAACGCGCTCCAACGCTTCTCGGTTCGTTTCAAAGTGAATTCTCGACAACTCGGGATCAGGAGCACGTTCCCGCTCAGTCGCCAAACGGGGAAGTCCTTGGCAAAATCCAGGAACTCAGGCGGGCATTTGTAGGGCGGAGCGAAGATTGATTTCAACAGAAGCCACTTGCCCACAGGAGACACGTGGCCCTGATAGTCGCACTCTGTGAGTTGACCCGGCAAAGAGGCCGCCCGCTTTCTTATTCTGGAGTACCCACGGTTCAGAAGAGGAAACACTATGAGGTCAAACTCTGGGATCTGTCGCGCGTCCTCGACGAAATAAGTACCTTCAACCAGTGAAAATGTTTTGAGGCATTCCTGTACTTGGGGGTGCGAGGACATAAGGCGGTGAATTTCCCACTCGGGGTGCAATTCACGCAGGCGGTTGTGCACGTAGAAGAACTGAGGCAAGTGGCAACATTGAACCAAAAGAACTCTTTTCTGTGCTTTTACGTTCACCTAGCCACTCCTCCGCCTTTTGCCAGTTCTTCGTAAAGTTGAACCAGCTGTTTGCCTAGTAGATCCCAGCGATAGCGGCGAACGGCGGTCTCGCGGCCAGCGGCCCCGAGACGCGCCGCAAATTCCGAATTTTCCAGCAACGCCACCGTCCAGAGCGCAAAATCCTCCGCTGCGTCCGCGATCATAACGTTCTCTCCATGAGAGCACTCGATGCCCAGGCAAGCCAGTGGTGTGCCTACAACGGCTCTGCCCGCAGACCAGGCTTCTAGAATTTTCCCGCGTATGCCCACCCCCGTGCGCAGCGGAACGACTACCACCCGAGCCAAGCGATAGTAGTCACGAATATCGGGTACAAAACCGGTCACGGTGATATTCGGATGTGCGCCTTTTTCCAGGATGGATCGCGGCGGACTCGAGCCTACAACGTAGAGGTGGGCCTGCGGGCGCACGTCGAGTATCCGTGGAAAGATATCCTCACAAAAGAAGTGGACGGCATCCACATTGGGCTGGTGCCGAAACGCGCCCACGAACAACACGCCGTTGGGATCGCTTTCGAGAGGGTCTTCGAATTTGAAGTACTCGGTATCCACACCCGTGTTCACAACGAACAGCTTGGAAGAGTCGAGATAGCCGGTCAGGAAACTGCGATCCACATCGGTGACACAGACCACTGTGTCCACCTGACGACAGAGGTTGATTTCCCGATATAGGGTCTGCAGCGTATTGTATTTCTTTCGCAGCTTACCAACGACACGCTTCTCCAGCGGGATTAAACTCTGGTGGGCCGCGTAATTCACTTCGATTTCAGTGACTATTTTGCGACTCCCGTTGACGAGATCCGCGAACTGCGCCATTTGCGTCCATTCGAAGTGCACAATGTCAAAGCGCTTTCTTTGCAGCAGGGTGCGAAGCCGTTCTCTAAATTCCAGGCTGTTGAATTCTTCAAACGGCTCATAAGGGAACAGGGACACAGGGAGAAATCCGCGTCGCAGGACTGTCACCACTTCTTCGCAATAGGGTGCGAGCTCAGAGGTTTGGCGTTCTTCGCGAGCGTTCTCTACAAAGCTGATGAGGCTGACTCGATGTTTCTTGGATACCTCTCGCAGCAGTTGAAACACACGGCCGGCGCCGCCGTGTTGCCCTAATTGAGGTAAGTAAGCGCTGACAATCAGGATGCGCAGCGAATCCTGGAGATGCGCCTCGCCGGCTGTCGCTAAAGATGGTGGATTACTCCAGCCGGGCAGCTGCAGGTTGAGGAGCTCAAAATCTGAATAAATGCGGGAAGGCTCGGCGATTCGAAAATGAAAAATGTCCAGGAGACGATGCAGACTGCGCAAGTAGGTCTGGGGGGAGAACCTCTCAAAGAAGAAAAACGGAATCATCAGCAAATGAGGAACCAGAAAGTTCCACTGAAAATTCCTCCACGCGTACCAGAGCTTGCGTTGTTCAATGAGCTGTTGCAGCTCCTCCTGTTTAAAGCGCGCCGAACTGCTGCTGCGGTGCTTGTGCAGTACGCGGCTGCGGGGTGCCAGCAGAATTTTCCAGCCGCGGCGCCAGGCGCGATAACCGAGGTCCGTGTCTTCAAAGTAGCAGGGCGAAAAGACTTCGGAAAATCCACCAAGGGCCAGAAAGGCTTTGCGATTGAAAGCGGAGGAGCCGCCGCCCGCCCAAAAGACTGGCGTCTCCTTTTCACTATCGACCGCTTGGTGGGAGAGGTGCAGGTAGCCTCTTCGCCAGCAGCCCCGTGTAAACCCGGTTTCCTCACGCCGTTTGCCTTCTGGAAACAGGATTTGAGATGTGACTGCGAACACTGCGGCATCGGAAAAAGGCGACAGCAAAGGATCCAGAAAACCGTGCTCCACAATCATGTCGTTGTTAAGAAGGACCACGATGTCATGTTTTGAAGCCTCCACACCCCGATTGTTTCCCTCACCAAAACCAAGATTTTCGGGCAGCGCAAGGATGCGAATAGAGGGATACGTTTCCCGGACCCACTCCACGCTATCGTCGCTGCTTCCGTTGTCCACCAGAATAATTTCGTGGGGTTTTCCACTGCTTTGGACAGCGTGCACCAGAGCGGGAAGGCTTTCTTGCAGAAGTGTTCTGCCGTTCCAGTTGAGAACCACGATCGAGCACAATTCGCGGGTCGGGGAAACACTGCTGGGAAGGGCCGTACAGCAGCGGCAAACCTTCCGTCGCAGAAACCCAAGAAAGTCCGCTATGGCAAAACAAGCCAGCAGCAGGAGCTGAAAGGGAAGAAACACCAACCAGAGTGCCATCCGCACGATCATGGGAGCAGCTCGACACTGAAAATGATGACTCCCAGCTCTCGCTGGTCGGACGATTGGGGTGGCCGTTCCGCAGTGGGCACGCGCAGGCGTACCTCTACCATGCGCTCGCCGAGGTCATTAAAGGGAAGAAAGTATTCCAAGGTGAAGTTCAAAGGGGAATCGAAGAAATGCTCCCCAATGCGGGTTCCTTCCACCCATACCTCCAAATGATTGGAGCGATGGGTGAAACCTGAAAGGCGTATGATTCGAGGCGAGGTGCGCGTCTGTAGATAACACACGGCCTCGCGTGATATCCATCGGAATTTGTCACCCGACTCCGACTCCTCGCGCCAGTACCATCCTCTGCCGAGTTGATGGTTGAAGAGCCCTTGTCGAAAATTTAAAACGGATGAGAAATCGCCCATATCTCCGTTGGATGGTTGGTGCTTCTCGTAATACCAGGAGTGTTTAAGTTTGAGGCGCTGTGATTCTTTCATACCACGATGCACGAGAATTCCCCAGAACTCCGCATGTGGATACCATCCCAGTCCGGCGTAAAGAAGGGGAGTGCGCCACGGAAAGAGCCGTAAATATTGCCGGCGATCCAATCCACAAGGTAGATCGTGAAGCAGCTCGAACCTGCTGTCCGCGATGGCTCGCCGCAGTCGGCGAGGCGTGAGGAGCTGAATGCGACTGAAACTGCCATGCTCTTGCAGGAACCCCGGGTTGAAGAGACCAATGTAACCATCTCTTAAAGAAGAAGGCAAATAATGCGGGAAGTACAGTTCAGAATGGGCGTCATACGGGTGCCACCAGTTAGGCGTGGTAAAAAAAACCATTCCCAGAGGCTTTAAGACGCGGGCCAGTTCGGAAAAGCACCGTAGCTGCCAATCAAAGCCGCCGGTAAGGTGTTCAATCACGTCGAAAGCAAAAATGTAATCGAAGCAAGAATCTTCGAAAGGGAAATGTGTAGCGTTGCATCGGAGAAAATGCCGGTTGTGGGCGGGCCTTGTGAATTGGAGCACATGCGAGTGATAGTCTCCGCCTGCGTAGAGTGCACATTGAGATGAGATCAGTTCTCCCAGGCCCCCCGTGCCACATCCAATATCCAGCACGCGCTTTCCACGAAAGTCAATTAAGACCAGTTTTGAAAAGTTCTCCAAAAGTTGGCGATTACGTTCGCGGCTTCTTTTCCAATAATCCACCCAGCGTTGGATCGAAGCCTCATCATCAGGGGAAAAGATCGTACGGGCCGTGTCTTCGAGCGACCGCCGTTTCATGTTGTAAGACTGAGGTCCTCCACCAGTTGCTTTTGTGGTGCGCGTCACACTGTCGGCATGCTCCGAGCGGTAGCATAAGGAAGCGCAGCGGAGTGGTCAAGGCAGGCGGCATGGTTGCGAGACGAAGGTGTCGTATAATATTTTTAACCTTATGAAAAAGAATGTTCTTCTGCTACTGATGACAGTTCTTTCCTTCTCAATAGCCTCGGCGGCCACGGTTCGAACGGTGAACCTGTTTGAAATGGTGGCGCTGGCCGAACGTGTTTTCTGGGGGCGTTGTGTGGCGGTGGAAAACCAGCTCGAGGAAGGAACCAGTTTCCCTATTGTCCGGTACACGTTTGAGGTGCTTGACGGCATTAAAGGCGTTCACACGGGAGAAACCATCGTCTTCAAACAGGCGTCTTCTGGATTAGGGGGTATTGCTGGGCTGCCCCAATACCAGAAGGGTAAAGAGGTGCTGCTGTTTCTCTATTCGGAGAGCGATTCGGGCCTGACCAGTCCGGTGGGAATGGCGCAAGGGGCATTTCGGGTCACCAAGACTCCTGATCAGCAGGTGAGTTTCATTAACGGGGTCCAAAACGAGAACTTGGCTGTGAATCTCTCCCCGGTGGACATAGCGGAATCCGGGCTGTCCCTTCCTGAAGTCGAGCAGATGAAGTCGCGGGGACCAATCACGCGACAAGCTCTCACTGCAGTGGTCGAAAAGATAAACAATTATCAGCTCAAGAAAAAGACTCGCTCGTGGCGATAAGAAGAGTATTTTCTTGTTGCTCAGCAACTGATGCTACGAGGCAAGCGAGTGAATAACGTCAATTCCAACTCATACACTTCACCTTTCCGGCTGATTTTTCTGGTCTGCCTGGCCGCTGCCGGTCGACTGCTCCTGGCAGGGGGACCCACATTTGTCGGCTCTGGTGGACTGCCGTTTATGTGGGATCCCACAGTGGGGGTTCCTTACGCAATAGATCAGGGTCCGTTGGGGAGTTTAAACAACGAGGACGCAGAGCAACTGGTTCGCGACGCCTTTGAAGCATGGAAGGGCGTGGAGACGGCGACCCTCACTTTTTCAGAGCAGGAGCCGCTGAGCACCGATCTCAATGGTCAAAATTACCGAAGCTTTATGGGGAGTCAGCTTCACCCTGAGAACCCCATTATTTTTGATAGTGACGGAAGCATCATCGCAGACCGACTTGGGGTTGAGGCGAAGGACGTTGTTTTAGGTTTTGCGGGAATCCGGTTTGCCGACACTCAAACGCAGCGTTTTCAGTCAGGTTGGGTGGTCCTGAATGGGACCCGTGCCAATCACAGCGCTTTCAAGGTAGTGGTGGTGCACGAAGTGGGACACCTATTAGGGCTCGACCATACTCAGGCCGGGCGCCCTTTTGCTGAGGATGGCAACTTGCTCAATAACAACTCAGTTCCGGTCATGTATCCAGTGGCTCAGGTTGGGGGATCCACCCAGCCTCTGCGAGATGACCAAGTCTGGTTTTCGTGGTTGTATCCGGAACCGATTTTCCGCCCGTCTACAGGAACGATCAAAGGGCAGGTTTTTCGCAGAACCGGAGGCGCTTTTCAGGGCGCCAATGTGGTGGCCGTTCCTATTGACTCCAGCTTGATTGAGCAGCGCAGAGAGATGGTCTCGGTGGTTTCGGATTTCTTAATTACCAATGATGGAAGCTATGAGCTGCCGGGACTGACTCCGGGTGACTATTACGTCTATATCGAGCCTTTGGATTCCGACTTTACGAGGGGAAGCGGCGTAGGTCCGTACGACGCACGCTTCAGCAATTTCATCAAGGATTATTACAACGCGGCCAATGAAAGCGGCACGGATTCCGATAACCCCAATGAGAAGACCGTGATCCGGGTGGCGGCAGGGCAGACCGTCTCCGGCATCAACCTGGTTTCTAATGAAAACATCAATGATCTGGACGCACTGACTGACGATGATGAGATGACGTTTGAATTCCCGGCCGGCTTTAGTTTCCCCTTTTACGGAAAGGCCTACCGGGAGGTAGTGGTCAACAGTGACGGCAATCTTACGTTCACCGGGGGTGACAGCCAACCAGGGGCAGCACGCAGCCGGGAACGTTTTCTAACCGGGCTGCCCCGCATTGCCCCGTTATTTACCGACCTGGATCCCGGCTCTCGGGGCGATGACAAGAAAGTTACGGCAACTGCCGGTACCGGCGAGTTGACGTTCGCGTGGGAAAATGTGCCTGAGTTTACCGATAGCGGTGAAACACGTCCCGGCAATCGCTTCTCAGTGACTTTGTATGCCAACGGAGATATCCGTTTCAAATATGAGTCAATCCAGGTGACGCCGGATTTAGACAACTTACAGGTGATTGTGGGAATTTCTCCAGGAAAGGCCAGCGTCAATAGCGTGGCCACAGATTTTTCCACCCGAAGCTTGCCGATACGCTATCGAAGCGCGCCGGTCTTTGAGGCCTTTGAGGGCTCCAGCTTTGACCTGAGCGGCAAGGAAATTCTGTTTAAGACGGCGGACAGCCTGGCGACGATCGCTGACCTGTTCTTTCCTTTTTACCAGGGCAACAGCCAGAACTTTACCGGTTATGCGGTGACCAATCACGCGCCGGTGGATGCAGAGTTGCTTTTTCAGGCTTTTGGCCGCCAGGGGGAGCCTTTACCCTTTGCCGATAACCCGCACATCGAGACGCTGGGGCCGCAGAAACAGTTGGCAAGGCTTGGCAGCGAGCTATTCGGAACCAGCCTTGCCACCCTTCAGAACGGCTGGGTTAAGGTAGGTTCCACCCGTCCGGAAATGGCAAGCTTTTTCCAGTTCGGCAATGGATTGACGGGATCGCTGACGAAGATGGATGGCTCGGTAGCGATTCGTGCCGCCTCTAAGGTCCTTTTCTTCACGCGGATTTATCAAGGGCCGGCCAGTTTCCCCAGTCTGAGCGGACCCCGCGATGCGACCACCCTTCTCAGCATCGCCAACCCGAGCACCACGGAAAGCATCACGCTGCTGCTCAAGATAGTGAACGCGGCCGGGCAGCCTTTGGCTGCGGAAGTGAGCCGCACGCTCGCCGCCCAAGGACAGCTCATTGAGTCGGTCGGCTCGCTTTTCGGATTGCCTGGCTCCGTTTCGGGAGGAATGATCCGGGTAGATGTGACGGGCGGAGTAGGTGCGGTTGGATTCCAACTCGTCGAGCTCGAAGACACCGTGCTTGGCCTCAACGCTTCACCTGCTGGCACTGCCAATCTTGCTTATTCTGCGCAGCTGGCCAATGGGACGGCGGAAGGGCTCTCAATTTTTACGAACATCAAACTCGTCAATACCGCAGGTGTTCCACGCTCCGTGACTTTGCGTGCCTTCAGGGAAGACGGGTCTGTGATTGGAGTGTTTGGCCCGAGCGGCCTGGTGCTCAATCCCAATCAATCGTTTGAACGCGACGTGGCGGACGTTTTTGGTTTGGGACCGACCACCAGTCCCGCCATTACCGGTTCCATCGTTGTTGAAGCCGATGGCCCAGGCATTATTGGTGATGTCATTTTTGGCGATCCGCGACGGATTGACTTTGCGGCCGCCATGCCGCTGCAGTCGGTGCTCTTCAAACGCGCCATCTTCAGCCAGGTCTCCAACGGGTCGCTGGATCCCTCGCGGCCATCCTTGAACACGTTTACCGGGCTGGCGTTTTTTAACCCGAACGCTGCGGCTGCCGAAGTCACAATCCAAGTGTTCCGTTCTGATGGAACTCTGGTCGGCTCGAAATCTCTGAGCCTCGGGCCTAACCGGAGGCTGTCGGAAACCGTGCAACAGTTGATTCCTGCATCGGCAGGCCTACTGCGCGGCTATATTGTGATCGAGTCGACCCAACCTTTGGTTGCCCAAGAGCTCTTCGGCAATGTGACCTTACAATTCCTCTCGGCGGTGCCTCCTTCTGTTGTGCAGTGAGCGGCAGAAAAATCACTTATTCCTGTTAGCCCAAGGAGTGGTGTCAGCAGTCTCTGTTATGGTCAGGGCAGGAATGCTAGGTGACGCGCAGGAGACGGTATTTGCCCATCGCAGCGAAGAAGAATTCGCACGCTTCCTGGATTTTTATCAAATCGAGTGGCGTTACGAGCCCGCGTGTTTTCCACTGGAGTGGGACGAGAAGGGACGTGTAATCGAAAGCTTCACTCCTGATTTTTATCTGCCTCAGTTCGATTTATATGTCGAGCTTACCACCATGAAGCAGAGTCTGGTCACGAGAAAGAACCGCAAGATTCGCCGCATGCGGGAACTTTATCCGGATGTTAAGGTGAAAATCCTGTACGGTCGTGACTACCGGAAATTGCTTTTCAAGTTCGGTGTGCTTGAGTGAAAGAAGTTCCTTTATCGAATCGTCCGCACTTGGTTCCTGCCGTTGTAAAAGAGGTGGTGTTTGATCAGGAGGCCATTGCGAAACGCATTGGAGAGCTGGCGGCCGAGATTTCTCACAGCTACCGTGACCTCAGACCAGTGCTGGTAGTGATCTTAAAGGGCGCTTTTGTCTTCGCTTGCGATTTGATCCGGCAGATGAAGGTGGAGCTTACCCTGGATTTCATTGCCAAGAGCCCTTACTTGGCGAGCCGTGGTGGCGAGGTGAAGATCATTAAGGATCTGGAACAGGACATCTCCGGCCGACATGTGCTCTTGTTGGAGGACATCGTCGATACGGGGCTTACCTTGAACTACCTAGTGCGCGTGCTGTCATCTCGGGAACCGGCTTCTCTGGCCATCTGCTCCCTATTGGATCGACCTGCCCTTCGTCTGGCCGATATTCCACTCCGGTACGTAGGATTCAACGTGACTGATGAATTTCTGATTGGCTATGGTTTGGACTATCGCGATCGATATCGGAACCTTCCCTACATTGCTACCATGAAAATCGAAGGGGCCTGAGGAATCCCTTAAATGTCAAAATTTAAGATGCTCCTGATGTCGGGGTGTCTTCACCGGTGGGGCTGATGACGTGACCATTAGTGAGCGGGCAGGCTTGTTGATTCTGTTTGGCTTGATTTTCACGGTTTTTTACGCAGTCGCGATTTCCGTCATTCTGGGAATTCGAGAAAACTACCTTCGTTATTACCAGAAAGCTGATCTTCAGTGGACGGGTCCTCGACCCGGGAAACGGTTCCAGCCGGTGCGGTGGTTCTGGCTGGTTCTTGCGGGAGGTATTAGTTCATGGCTGACGGTCCACTGGATCATTCTCCGGTGAGCAGCAAGATGTAAAGAGTGCTCCTCGAGGCAATAAACATGGAGCGCTTGCGGAAAAGGGTAGGGAATACACAGCCACCGTCTTTCAGAGGCGCATCAACCGCAGGGAGCGCTCCTGGGGCAGGCACAGAAGCGCTTACTTCGCTGGCGCTCTGTGCGCGCCTCTGATACTACGCGGTTAGGCGAAATCAAGGCCGTGGCTGGGCTTCGCCGCCGCTGTGGAAAAAAGTGTCGTAAGTGAAAGCAGCGGCAAAGGCGCCAAGGAAAGGACCCATGATATACATCCACCAATAGGACAGATCTCCGGTTGCAATGGCTGGGCCGAAGGTGCGCGCTGGGTTCATGGAGGCCCCTGTCAGAGCTCCGCCCATGAGGATGTCCATGGTCAGAACGAATCCTATGGCCAGGCCCACGGCGTTGCCAGACCTACCCACAACAGCAGTCCCGTAGATGGTGATCACCAGCAGAAAGGTGAGGATTGCTTCCAGGAGGATGGTCTTGCCGGCATCGCTCGTGAGAAGGCCAATCGTGGCACCCAGCCCATTGACGTTCCCTATGATGCCGCGCAGAGCAAAACCCGCCAGAGCAGCGCCGAACAACTGAGCAGCCCAATACCAAAGAACGCTGACCCAGGTCATCCGTTGCCGGACGAGCATGGCAAAGGTGACGGCGGGGTTGGCGTGGGCACCCGAAATGGGGCCCCAGGTATAAACAATGACCATCAGCGCAATCCCATGTGCGAGGGCTACGCCCACCAAGCCGGCGCCCGATGTGGTCGCCAGGGCGCCAGCGCCGGCTCCAATAAAGACGAGAGTAAAGGTGCCGATCAGTTCAGCAATTGCAGGCTTAAGGTTCGGATTCATGGTGAAAACCTCTCCCTCTCAAACGATTGATGTTGATAACACTGTTATAATTTTGTTCCACGTCCATGGACAAGGAAGAAATTCAAGCGGCTTTCGACGCCTTTGATACAGCCAATCAACTTGACCCCAATCTGGAGATTGATGGAGGTGTCGCCTGCCCTCGGGAGTATTTGTACGCCAAAAGGCTGACAGAATGGATTAGGAAGCTTGAAAAGGAACCTTCAGAGGAGCTGTTGTTGGCAGCGCGATGCCAGCACATTGAACGCTGGAAAATCCCTCGAACGCAATTTCCTCCGGGTAGGAAAGGATATCTCGAGTGGCGTGAGACCCTGGCTCGTTTTCACGCCAGGAGGATGCGTGAAATTCTGGGAACATTGAATTATCCCCAGGACGTGATTCAGCGAATCGAATCGTTGAATCTGAAGAGAAACATCAAAAGCGATCCCCAAACGCAGACGATGGAAGACGCGCTTTGTCTGGTTTTTCTTCAATACCAGTTCCACGAGTTTGTTGCCAAGACAGGCGAAAACGACGTGCTACGCATTGTACGGAAAACATGGAAGAAAATGAGTCCAAACGCCCAGAAGCACGCACTGGCGCTTGATTTTCATCCCAATGACAGAGAACTGATCACCCGAGCGCTCTCGACTCTATGATCTCTTAATGAATTTTCTTAATGTCAGTGGCCTGAGGAGCAGACCACGCTCCAAGGCTTGTGCGCACCCTTGACTTCAGGACTTCGCGGCTGTCTCCAGTTTCGTCCAGGAGTGAAAACATAAATATCTTTCCATCGATGCAATGAACGCAGATTTCCCACCCTCCCCCTGAATCCATTGGAAGAGCATAAGCCAGGCTGCAGATTTGCCCTCGCTCTCTAATAATGTCTTCGACTATTCTTTCAATTTCAGTTTGGGTCATTTATTCGCTCCAGCGTTTTTTGGGAAAGCCCATCATAAACAAATCCTGGCCGACTAAGAAATGCCTGGATAAAGGACCGCAACAAACCGAAAGGCCCAGCGCCGCCGGAGGGTGAAAGAGCGCGCAGCGCTGCTCAACAAGTTGTGCAATTCCTGTCTGCGAAACGCCTTCAGGACAGAGAGCGGTCCGTCATGATCCACCACCTTGGAGCGAGAAAATAAAAAATTTGCTAAATGAATGCCTGCGTAGGCCAGCCAATGGCGATGCAGGTCAACAACGATGACGGCGTGGCGGGCGTAAGTGATGCACTTCTGCAAGAGGAGTTGTATCTCGGCGTCTGGAAAATGATGCAGAAATGAGGAACAAAAGAGCAGGTCACAACACTTTCGACGGAGCGGCGCTGCGAAAGCGTCGGCCTGAATCAGGTGCAGTGCCGGCAAGGGAAAAGACTCTAGGGCGTATTGACACGCCTGCTGGTTGCGGTCGATGGCAACCAACTGGAGGCTGATTCCTTCTGACTGTGCCCATCTTAAGACGGCTGCAGCGATGTCGGCCGACCCCGCTCCTAGGTCGACAATGCGCAGGACTCGGTTCTCAGCTCCCAATGTGCGCAGGATGGGCTTCAGCGTCTTTAATACCGCACGAGTCCCTCCGAGCCACGTATTTACTTGTCGCAAGCCCTGCATCGCCAGGCGCGTTTCAGAGGGATTCACCCTTCCTGGAAGATCCAGGAGTTCGGGCTGAAGGCTACGCGTGGAGAAATCCATCATCAAGAGCATAGTATTCCAGGACCTCGACTGCGAAAAGGGGCTGTTTTGAAAGACCTTAAGTTATTTACTCCGTTTCAAGTCAGGTATGGAGAATTCACCTCAGATCCCTTCTGCCCTCATCGCTATTCTCCTGAACCGATTGGGATTTGAAGCAAGTAAATCGGGCTGGAGCGCTTATTGCCTGAGGTCAACGTCTGACCTGGGCGGCAAGAACGTTACTTCCCCTGCCAAGTTGTACGAAGCCATTTACGCGGGCCGTCCGCTCTTGCTTCTGTGTCCCGAAGGGACCACCACCCGCCTGGCGCGGCGCGCCGGTGGCTGTTGGATTGCTCATCCTGAAGATGCGCCTGGCATCCGCAAAACGCTCCTCGCTTTGTTTGAACGCTGGAAAAGCGGTTGGCCGATTGAAAGCCCGCGCCAGGAAGCTGTCTCTTTTTACAGCCGTATCCATCAGTCCTCTCGCCTTCTAAGGTTTCTCTCCTCTGTGGCAAACCCCCTGGCATCCTCTCACACCTCCTGCCTGCAACGCGCACCGCGCGGAACACTTCCGGCTGCGGCCGGGATCCTTCCTAAATAAGATCTCTGTTTGCTCGCCGCTCAACTCCGCGACCTGCTCCCAGTGTCCCGTCTCTGAAATACCTTTTTGCAGACACTGGCAGGATCAGGATCTTTTCAGCAGTTCCAGGACCGTTTTCCGTAGGATGTCTTCGGGAGCTTCGAAAGGCAGCGCGCGCGATTTCTCTCCGGAAGGCTGCCAAACGCGCGGGTCAGTCGGCCCGAAAAAAGCAACTAGGGCGGTTCCACTGGCTGAAGCCAGATGTGAAATCCCGCTGTCATTTCCGATCAACAGGCGGCATTGCTTGAGCACACCTGCCAGCAATCGGACCGGAAGCCTATCCAGGAGCGGCGGTGCAGCCTTGCCCCAATGACTCAAGAAGGCGCGAACCGCCTCCCCGTCGGCCTCTCCTGAAATCAATAAGAGCTGGACACGGCAATCCTTTGCCAGCCAGTCTGCGAGCCGCGCGAACTTTTCCGCCGGCCAGTTCTTGCGCGGATTTCCGCTTCCCGGATGGAGTGCCACTGTCGGGTTGCTTGAATCCTGTCCAAAGTCCTGCAGCAGAGCCCTTGCCTTTAGATCGTCGTCCTGCTTTAGGTAGAGACGTGGTTGGAGATCAGAGACCACAATTCCGGCAGCCTCCGCTATCGAGGCAAATTGCTGGACAGCTGGAACCCCATCTTCTTTAGGAGACGGAATCATCAGGACGGGGATCCCCAGGCGCTGAAGGTTCCCTTCAAGAAGGCCCTCCCGATCATTGAGGAAGCTGACAACCAGATTAAAAGTCTTCAAAAAGTGGGAAAAGGGAAGCTGGTCCAGCTCTGTTTCCGAAAGAGGTCGAAAGAAAGAGGAGAAGCCCGCCTGATCTATGGAGTGGCCCGCATCTGCGTAATGACGGTCCACGACAAGGTCGAGGTGAGAAGAACGTCCCATCACGTGAATTTTGGCCAACGGCCAGCCTTCACGCAGCGCGTTGAGCAGCGGCAGGATCAAAAGAAAATCGCCCAGGCCGCCTCCGCGGATCACCAGTACGCTTTTGAGATCCCGGGGAACAATTCCAACTAAACCAGGGGCATGCTTCATAAGGGACGTGAGGCCGTGTCTTGAATTTCGGCGCCAGCGCCGCGCCGGAAGAATCCAATGTAATTTCGGGGGCGAGATCCTAGCCGGTGGTGGCTCCCTCAGAAGCCGATGAGACCAACCGCGCATATTTGGCGAGTGCTCCACTCTTGTAACGTGGAGAAGGTGCTTTCCATTTACGCAATCTCGTTCGAATCTCTGTATTGCTGATTTCGACGTCCAGGCGCCTTTTCTTAATATCCAGAACAATCATGTCGCCATTCTTTAAAACGGCCAAAGGACCGCCGACCGCCGCTTCCGGAGAAATATGTCCTACAACAAATCCGTGTGAGGCTCCTGAGAAGCGGCCATCCGTGATCAATGCCACGCTGTTTCCCAGGCCGGCGCCCTGCACGGCTGCCGTTACTGCCAGCATCTCCCGCATCCCAGGTCCGCCTTTCGGCCCTTCGTAGCGAATGACAATAACGTCGCCCGGTTTGATCTTTCCAAGCTTTACCGCGCGAAAGGCGTCCTCTTCGCGATTGAAAACCCGGGCGGGTCCGCGATGTGCGTCGCGCTCATATCCAGAAAGCTTGACGACACAGCCGTCGGGTGCCAGATTTCCTCGGAGGATCAATAGACCTCCGGTTTTTTTCAAGGGTTTATCTGGGGGATGGATGACCAGTTGCCCGCGCACTTCAGGAGCTTTTTGCACCTCTTCACCAATGGTTTTTCCCGTAACTGTCAATTCATTTGGGTAAAGAAGTCCGGCTTCGAGAAGGTAACGGCCCACCAATGGCATGCCTCCGGCTTCAAACATGTCAGGCGCTGTGTATTTTCCGGAGGGCTTCAGGTCGGCCAACACCGGGGTCTTTTCCGAGATCTTGTCGAAGTCGTCGATGGACAGTCGCACCCCCGCCTCCTTGGCAAACGCCACCAGGTGCAGCACGGAGTTAGTGGAACCCCCGGTTGCCACCACGCCTGCAATGGCGTTCAGAAGCGCGTTACGGGTCACGATTTGACGCGGTCGTATCCCTTGCTGAAGCAAACTCATCACCAGACGCCCACATTCAAAGGCAACTTCCGCTTTCCGCGGGTGTGGAGCAGGCACTCCGTTAAATCCCATGGGCGATACTCCCAGCATCTCCAGAGCGGTGGACATAGTGTTGGCGGTAAATTGGCCGCCGCACGCCCCTGCGCCCGGACATGCATGACTTTCGATTCCGTGAAGTTCCTCTGCCGTGATTCGACCTGCATTGTGCGCGCCGATGGCCTCAAAAACATCCTGAACCGTCAAACGCCGGCCTTGATACTCTCCAGGCATGATCGAGCCGCTATAAAGTGCCAGCGAAGGGATATTGAGCCGAAGCATTGCCATTAAAGAGCCGGGTGCCGTCTTGTCGCAGCCGGTGATAGTCACCAGGGCGTCAAAAAGATGTCCCCGCGACACCAGTTCGATCGAGTCGGCGATGATCTCTCTGCTGACCAGAGAAGACTTCATTCCTTCCGTGCCCATGGCGATGCCGTCGGTCACCGTGATGGTGTTGAATTCGATGGGCAATCCGCCGGCCGCCCTGATGCCCTCTTTGACTTTTTCAGCAAGGGCGCGGTGGTTGTAGTTACATGGCGTGATTTCAATCCAACAGTGAGCCACCCCTATCAGGGGGCGCTTCAGATCCTCGTCTGTGAACCCGATTGCTTTAAAGTAAGAACGGGCCGCAGCTCGATCTGGGCCGTCCAGTAAAACACGACTGTTGTAGCGCATGTCAGAAGTCATCTGTTTCATCCTTTCCATCGTGCAGGGCGAAATTATAACCTAACACCGAAGGACTGTTGCACTTGATCTATGCCTCACAAATGATCTACCTTGTCAGGGGAATCAACCATAAATGGCTGGAAAAAATCCCTACATTGAGGAAGTCAGCGTTCAGCTGCCTGAAACGCGCTACAAGATCACTTTCGTGAGTGAAGGTCGCGTTGTCGAAGTGGACCCATCGCAAATACCCTTCCAGAGAACCGGCTTGCCGGGAAGCATCCTCGACATCGCCCTGGGCAACGGGATTGAAATTGATCACGCATGTGGAGGCGTGGTGGCTTGTTCCACCTGTCACATTCATGTGCTGCAAGGGCTGGAATCGTGTAACGAGCCCACGGAGGACGAACAAGACATGCTTGACATGGCCCCCGACCTCTCGCCGAAATCGCGGCTGTCTTGCCAATGTGTGCCCGATGGCACGCAGGATGTGGTTGTGGAGGTTCCTGCATGGAACCGCAACCTGGTCCGCGAAAGTCATTAGGTTCCTGGCCGTCTTCGAACTACCAGGTCTCCGTGCCTCGCTTGGCGTTTAAGGGAAAACGCAGAAGAGAAAATTGCGGTGGCAGAGTCACTTATCTCGGTCGATATTGTCCTCACTGAAGAGGAACTCACCCGCGATTTCACGGAATCACTCCGGCGTAGAGACTTAAAAGAGTTTTTTTTCTACTGGCTTCCCATCTCGGTGCAAGCATGGCTGAGTCTTTGCACGGACGGAGCCTACAAGAACTTCTGGCGCTCCCGCACGCTTCTTCAACACCACCTCTACGAAATGATCGAAGCCTTGCCTTGGGATTTGGCAGAGGTGGTCAGCCTGGGCTCAGGCCAGGGAATCAAGGACCGCGCGCTGATGGAGGCGCTGCGTACCAGAAACCCGACGGTTGTTTATCGTCCGGTAGACGCCAGTCAGTCGCTGTTGGAACTTGCACTTCGCGAAATGTCTTCAATGGGAATCCCTACGCGTGGGCTCAAGGCCGATATCAGCAAGCCGGAACAGCTTTACTGTTGCTTGGGAGCCGCCGCTGGCGGTCCGAGGCTGGTTCTGCTGTTGGGAAACACGTTGGGCGCCTTTGATCCACTGCAATACTGCCAGGGTCTTAGGCTGCTGCTTCGTAAAGGGGATTACCTCCTCATCGATGGAGAGATATTCGATCCCGCATCGACACTGGCCGGTTATGACAATCCTCAGAATCGCCGCTTTGCTATGGGACCCTTGATGAGTGTCGGCATTAGTGAAGAAGTGGGAACACTGGTCTTTGAAACTGTAACAGATGAAAGGCTACCCGGATTGTACCGGCTGCAAAAACACTTCGAATTCCTCCAGCCGTGCCGCGTCTTGGTGGCGGGTAACTTCATTGAGTTCTCCCCCTCAGAGCGTGTCCGTATGAATTTTTCGTACAAGTATTCCATGCAATCTTTTGAGGAGCTGGTATGCAAACGCGCGGGGATGGTTCCTTTAAAGAGATTTTTGAGCGCCGATCTGAACTTTACGATGTTTCTGGCGCAAGCACCGACATCGTGAATCCAGCCATAGACCTTTTGGATGTTTTCTTTCAGCGAGAAAATCGCAAGATAATTTCCAACTTTAGCCTGCGGATCGATTACGGGGAGATCTGTGTCCTGCTGGGACGCAGCGGCTGCGGAAAAACTACGGTGCTCAAGCTGATCAACCGGTTGCTTGAACCTGCACGCGGTGAGATCCGAGTCGATGGGAGATCCACGAAGGAGTGGGACCCCATCCAATTAAAACGACACATTGGCTATGTTATCCAGGAAGTGGGCCTGTTTCCCCACATGACGGTCGGGGCCAACCTGGGCCTGCTCCTCAAGCTTGAGCGCTGGGAAGCGGAGCGCATTGACCAAAGAGTGAAGGAACTGCTCGAGATGATCGGTCTGGAACCACAGCAGTTTGGCAAGCGATATCCTTCAGAGCTTTCGGGAGGCCAACGTCAACGCGTAGGCGTCGCGCGCGCCCTGGCGCTGGACCCGCCTATTTTGCTGATGGATGAACCCTTCGGAGCGCTTGATCCTCTGACTCGACAGGAAATACAGGCGGAGTTTCTTGCACTTCAGGGCCGGCTGAAGAAAACGGTGGTGCTGGTTACCCATGACTTGCGAGAGGCCCTCCTTCTAGGTACGCGAATCGTGCTCTTGAGAGAAGGCCGAATTGCTGCCCTGGGCACGCCTCAGGAACTCCTGTCCTCGCGAGATGTCGAAATTATGCAGTACCTGAAACCGCTTCGTGATGTTCATGTGTTGTGAGGAATTTTGGAAATGGAACTAGCTGAATTCTTACTTGAAAATCGCGCTGAGGTCACGCGACTCATCGGACAGCATGTGAGCCTGGTTCTGCTCTCGACGGTGCTGGCATGTGCAGTAGGGATTCCTGCAGGTTTAGTGATGACGCGCAGCCACTGGTTCGAGAAAGCGGGACTCGGTTTTGCAAACGTGGTACAGACGATTCCCAGTCTGGCTCTCTTCGGTTTCTTGATCCCTGTTCCGGCAATCGGCGGAATTGGAGCGCGCACTGCCATTGTTGCCATGGTCCTTTACGCGCTTCTCCCAATCGTTCGTAATACCTACGCCGGAATTAGAGGGGTCGAAGAATCGGTACTGGAAGCGGGCCGTGGACTCGGGCTTACGCCCTCCCAACTCATGTGGCACATTCAGATTCCCTTGTCGCTTGACGTCATCATGGCCGGCGTTAGGGTGGCGGCCATTACGTCTGTGGGAGTCGCCACCATTGCGGCAGCCATCGGCGCCGGAGGCCTGGGAATGTACATTTTTCGCGGAGTGGCTAGCGTCAACAGCACATTGATACTGGCCGGGGCGGTCCCGGCAGCGCTGATGGCGCTCATGGTTGACTTCGCACTGGGGAGGCTGGAGGTGCACTTGCGCCGCCATAAGAGAAGCTAACCTCAGTCAATGACAACACGATCCATTTTCATCTGGTTGCTTTCCTTACTGGCGGTCTCCTGTCGATCCGGGGAGCGCATTGTGGTGGGCTCCAAGAACTTCACCGAACAGATTATTCTTGGAGAGTTACTCGCACAACACATCGAAAACGAAACCGGGCTGCCGGTCGAACGTAAGCTTAATCTGGGCGGCACCTTTCTGTGTCACCAGGCCCTTCTCTCTGGAGAAGTCGACGTTTATGTCGAATACACCGGGACGGCGCTCACCGCCATTCTCAAGAAGACGCCCCTTACTGACCCGGAGAAGGTCTTGAGCGAGGTACGATCCGCATATGCACCCTGGGACATCGAATGGCTGGACCCCCTTGGATTTAACAACAGCTTTGCCATCATCGTCCGCGGAAGCGATGCTCGAAGGCTGCACATTGAGACCATCTCCGATGCGTCGCGTTTTACCCCCCAGTGGAGGGCTGGCTTTGGCTATGAGTTCATAGAACGCGCAGACGGATTGAAAGGCTTGTCGCAAACCTATCGGCTGGTATTCAGGGAGCCTTCGAAGGTGATGGAACTGGGTCTGATTTATAAAGCGCTGGCTGACGGCCAGGTGGATCTGATTGCCGGCGATACAACCAGCGGTCTGATTTCAGCTCTGGATCTGGTGGTGTTGACGGACGACCGGCACTATTTCCCGCCCTATCAAGCGGTCCCTTTGATTCGAAAAGACACGCTGTCAAAATATCCGGCGCTGAGGCCAGCCCTCGAGAGGCTGAGAGGCATCCTGAACGAAAATCTCATGCGGGAGCTCAACTTCGCTGTTGATGGCCGCAAGCAGCCGGTCGAGACCGTTGTGCGCTCCCTTTTGAGCCGCCAGCTGAATCCCTAGCAAAAAGTGGAAAATAGCTGAAGCAGGGAATATAATAACTTAAACCTTTCATGCCTCGGAGGTGGACATGAAAAAATCCCTGGAAAGGAAAGCTGTGGACGAGGGCGTCGTCGTCGTTGAGAAGGCGAACCTCGTCCCGACCTGACACTAGTCGGGTCGACACCCGGCTGGTTCAGCCGGGCTAAGAAGGACCCTCGGACAAGATTCTGAGGGTCCTTTTTTTGTTATGATTTGTTATGAATAGAGCGAAAGTCTCGGCAGGCGCTTTTTATAATCCTCATCTTGCCGATGAGATCCTTGGCGCAGCCTCTCTTGTCGACCATTTGGCCATGGCCGATCCTCCAGAGAAGTCCGATCCGCATTTTTCAAAAATTCGGGAGCAGTTCACGCTCCTGCTGCACGATTTCATTGGACAGCTCTCCGATCCTGTACCACGCCATTCCCTGCAACGAGCGCGTGAACTGGCCGACTTGTACGGTTCACCCTGGATTGCAGAGCACTTTCAATGCGTGCATACGCAGGACGGGCGCTACAATGTAGATTACGTTTTTCCCCCGCTATATACCGAGGAATTTCTCGAGCGCTATATAGAAAACGCGGTGGTTTTGAAACAAGCAGTGGGAAGACCGCTCGCCATTGAAAACATTCCCCGTTACTTCTCAGTCGATCTGGATGAAATGACCGAGGGCCAGTTTCTCAGGAAATTCTTTGAGACAAGCGGGTGCAGCTTGATTCTCGATATTTCCCACGCATGGCTGGGCGCTTACTACCAGGGCCGCTCGCCTCAGGATTACATTACCGACCTGCCGTTGGAGTATGTACAGGAGCTGCATATTGCTGGGGTTGCGCACTACTCCGATTTGGAAGGTCCCTGGATCGGCCCGGTCGAACCTACTGAAGAAATGTTAAAGCTGGCGGCGTGGACTTTTGAGAGACTGCCCAATTGCCAGGCGGTTACTTTTGACGCGTTTTCAACCCTTCTGAAGCCCGGTATGATTCCCCGCACCATGGAGCGCATACGTAGGGAGTTGAACCTCGGATGAGTTCGCGCAACGCTCAGGACGTCATTTTGCGCCTTTTGGCAGACGGGCCCTACCGCAGACAGGTCCTTTCGGGAAAGGCTGCGCCGGAGGAGCTGAAGGTTGCATCGCGGATCCAGGTGGAAGGATTACAGCGCTTTGCGGTTTTTCTCGCTCGTCATTTTTATCGCGAGCGCGTGGTCCACCTGCTTAAGTACTCGCGAGCCCTCTCCAGCCTGACAGGCCGGTCCCCCGAATCGGTGCTTAAGACGCCCGCCTTCAATGCTCTGATACCTGAAGTGGTTCTGGGAAGCCGCGCAACCGCCCTACAGGTTGCGGCGCTGCTGCGAGATTTTCTGGTCAACGACTGCGAAAACATCCAGCAAAAGCTTCCGTATTGGAAAGACCTGGTTCAGTACGAGACAGCCTTTTTTGTCACTGATTCACCCCTGGAGCAGGGAAAAGACCCTGCGGGACCTTTCCCATTTGTAGCCCCAGGCATCCAGATTCTCAATCTGGATTGGGATCTTCCCTCGATTTTCCCCTCGATCATGGACGCAGCTGCGAGAAGAACAACTCAAGGTTCAAGAAAGCCCACACGATTGCTGATGTGCCGTGCGGCGGGCGGCGAAGTAACCGTAGCCCGGTGTTCAGATTCAGTTGAGAAGATACTGCGGATGTTGGACGGAAATACGGATCCGGAAAAGTTGCAGTCGGTCTTAGGAAAGGATGAGGCCTGGATCCGCCAGACCCTCTCGTCGCTTTTTCAAATAGGCGTCCTGGAAGCGCCGCTGCTTCCGCACCCTGCTAGATAAGCCAGGCGCTCTGCAAGCCTTCCCGACTCGCGGCTGCGCTGCTAAATCGCCTTGAAAATGCACGCGCGCACGGGAGCGTTCACCGGAGTACGCGCGCGCTCCGGGCGCCAGAAGCGTTTGTTCTAAGTCGCGAGTTCAATGATCTGGTTGCAATTGCAGGTCAGGCCTTGGCTCGTTGAGCTAAGCGCCCGGTTTCCAGCGACGCTTTACATCAGCAGCGAACTTTTCGTATTCACGCACCGGCAAAACTTCTTCAAACTCCAGGTGGTGAGCCATAGGGAGCGCCGACATGAGAATCTGGTCCAGTTCGTCGTGGGAATCCACATTCAGGATCGCGATAACCCGGCGCTGTCCTGAGACCTTGTAGGCGGCCAGCAGCTTTCCTGCGGCCTTTGCCGGAAGCGCAGCATCAGCTTCCCGGTCCCAGAGATCCCAAAGCTCCTCCGGGCTCATCCCCTTGGGGTCGACGCGAGAGTTCACGAAAAAAAGCATGAGATCTCCTTTCCTTGTCTTAGAGACATTCTAGGGTGGCAAACCTGGTTAATGAAGCGATGGATCATGATAAACAGGTTTTCCCCGGACCTCAAATCAGGGTCAAGCGGTCATGCTAAACTGAGTGTCACGTCGAAAAGGATCGTGAAAACAATGAAAAATCGATATTCATTGCTGGTCTGGACCTGGATATTGATCTGGCAAAATCTATTGCATGCACAAAAGGGGAACGACGCCGTGAAAATCCAGCCTTCCAATATCCGTGCTCATGTCCGCTTTCTTTCCTCCGACTTAATGGAAGGGAGGCTTCCCGCCACCCGCGGAGGAGACCTGGCGGCTCACTATATAGCCACTCAATTCGAGCTGGCGGGTCTCAAGCCGGTGAATAAAGATTCTTATTTTCAAATGGTGCCCATGGTAGGTATGAATGCGGATCCGAACATGCAGATGGTGCTGGACCGCCAGGGGAGTTCACTTGAGCTGAATTACCGGAAAGATTTTGTAGCCTGGGCGGGAATCGAAAAAGAAGAGGTCACGATTCGCAACGGGGAAGTGGTTTTTGTAGGTTACGGGATCTCGGCGCCTGAGGTGCCTTGGGACGACTACAAAGGCACCGATGTACGCGGCAAGATTCTCATGATGCTTGTAAATGATCCTCCCTCCGACGATCCCGGGTTTTTTGGAGGCAAGGCCCTGACCTATTACGGCCGCTGGACTTACAAACTGGAGGAAGCGGCCCGGCGAGGTGCCCTGGGTGTGCTGCTGGTCCACAACACCGATATGGCAGGGTATCCATGGCAGGTTGTGGAAGGGTCCTGGACCGGCGAGCAATTCTCACTTCCCCAGGAAGTTGAAAAAAGCAGCGTCATCGAGGCTTGGATCACCGAAGCTCGCGCCGACGAGGTCTTGAAAGCGGCAGGTTTGAATTTTGCTCAAGCCCGCGAGCGGGCGGGAAAAGCTGATTTCAGATCCGTCCCGCTCGGATGGTCCATGAATCTCTCTGTGAATTCTTCCATCCGCAAGGTGGAATCTCCCAATGTCGTGGGATTACTCGAAGGAATTGATGCCCGGTTGAAAAACGAAATCATCCTGATCACTACTCATTATGATCATCTGGGTATCGGAATCGAGGTAGAGGGCGACTCCATTTACAATGGCGCCTTTGATAACGCTTCCGGGACCGGTGGCATGCTTGAATTGGCTCGCGTCATGGCGGCTCAACGGCCGCGGTGGTCGATCCTGTTCGCCGCCGTGACCGCCGAAGAGCAGGGATTGATCGGCTCAGAGTATTATGCTCGCCATCCGCTGTTCCCACTGTCTCGAACTGCCGCCAATATCAATTTCGACAGCATAAGCGTTTGGGAGGAGTCGGAAAATATCATCACAATGGGAGCGGAACGTTCTTCTCTTGATGAAGTGGTCAGGAACGTGGCCTCAGAAATGAGAATCGTAATCTCCCCAGATCCCTTTCCGGAAAAAGGTCATTTTTTCCGTTCGGATCAGTTCAGCCTGGTCAAGGTGGGAGTTCCTGCCGTTTATTTGGATCCTGGTTTGATGATTCGCGGCAAACCTGAAGGGTGGGGAGAACGAATGATGAACGAGTACACGGAAAAAAGATACCACCAACCCAGCGATGAGTTTGACCCGTCTTGGAGTTTCGAAGGGGCCGCCCAAATGATGGAGTTTGCACGGCGGACCGCCCTGAAAATTGCAAATAGCGAATCCATGCCACGCTGGAAACCCGGAGACCAATTCGAGGCACTCCGCAAGAAGAACCTCGCTGAGGAAGGGAAGTCTCCCTCAGCCCTGGTGCGCTAGAGGGCTGGCTGATTGCAAGTAGTTGACCATGTGGGTCCGCCTTAATCAGGTCGGCAAAGAGTTTTCAGGAGAGTGGCTCTTTGCCGAGATCAATGTCCAGCTTAATCGCGGTGATCACGTGGGTTTGATCGGCCGCAACGGGTCTGGCAAGACCACCCTGCTTCAGCTGATGGCCGGCAAGATCCTTCCGGACGCGGGGTTTATTGAGCGGCCCTCCCGGCTGGTTATTGCCAGCGTCGAGCAAATCCCGGATTTCACCGCTGAATACTCCGTCCGCGAAGAGGCCTTGAAAGTCTTCCGCGGTTTCAAGCTTACTGAGGCGCGGCTGCAGCAGCTTGAAGCCGAAATGTCGCACTCCAAGGAGGTCCCAATCAAAACCGCCTCGGAGTACGAGCGGTTGCGAGCAAGATTGGCCCTGCACGGAGGCTACGATTACCAAGCCCAGACTGAGGCCGTCCTGATGGGGCTGGGATTCTCCAAGACGGAGTTGGAACGTCGCTGCACCGAGGTGAGCGGAGGGCAGCAAAGCCGCCTGTTGCTCGCCAAGGCGCTTCTGGAACCTGCTGACTTACTACTGCTCGATGAGCCGACCAACCATTTGGATGTGAGCGGTCTTTTGTGGCTGACGCATTTTTTGCGCGAGTGGCGCGGGACTTTTGTGGTAATCAGTCATGATCGAGAATTCTTGGATCAGGTCACCGCGCGGAGCTGGGAACTCGAGGGCAAACGGCTTTTCGATTACAAGGGAAACTTCAGTGCGGCACGCGGTCTAAGGAGCGAACGGGTGCGCCTCCAGGAAAAGCACTATCAAGAACAAGAGGCCTGGAAACTGCAAACCGAAGACTTCATACGCCGCAATATTGCAGGCCAGAAAACCCGGCAGGCTCAGTCGCGGCGCAAGAAGTTGGAAAAGGCGCGCTGGGTCGAAAAGCCAGTGACGGAAAACGTGACCTTGAACTTCTCCATTCCTGAGGCTGAGCGAGGAGGTGCCCTCAGCTTCGAGCTTGAGAGTGGCGTCGTAGGGCTCCAGGATCACGTGCTGATCCGGGATGTCCATTTGCGGCTTCACAGAGGGGATCGCGTCGCGATCATAGGGCCGAACGGTTGCGGGAAGACCACGCTCCTGAAGACGCTTAAAGGAGAATTTCAACTGCTGGCGGGAAAGCTCACTTGGGGAGCCCATCCTCGTGTAGGCTGGTATTCGCAAAACCCGGTTTTTCCTCCCTCCGTGACGGTCTATGACTGCCTGGGCGCACTGAATGCCACGTTGACGGATTTTGAAATCCGTTCTCTGGCTGCGCGGTTCCTCTTCACGCAAGATGACGTCCACAAGGGCGTCGCCGAGTTGAGCGGTGGCGAGCGGAGCCGTCTGGCGCTGGCCAGGCTTTTCCATCGTCCTTCAAACATCCTGGTTCTTGATGAGCCCACCAATCATCTGGATATTGCAAGCCGTGAAGCACTGGAGCAGGCACTGTCCCTCTACCAGGGCACTTTGCTGGTCATTTCACACGATCTGTATTTTATTCGGAGCGTGGCCCGGCGTTTTTTCATGGTCCGGGATCAATGCCTGGTACCGTTAAAGAGGCTGGAGGAATTCTCCGACCTTCAGCAGCCGGTGCGCGAGGACACAAAGACCGGGAAGCAACGAACGCGCGACAGGTCGGAAGGTCTTTCCAAAAATGAGCTTCGCCGGCGACAGGAAAAGCTTGCGCAGCTTGAGAAGGAGATTGAGTTGCTGGAGAGCCGGCGCAATCAACTGCTGCAACGACTGCAAGAAACTGCCCATGACCATCTGCGGTTTCGAGATCTCCAACACGAGCACCACCGCGTCGAGCAAGGCCTCGAAGAGTTTTACCGTGAATGGGAGCGCACCGCCCTCGACCTGGAACCTTGACCGTGAAACCTCAAGGATGACATGCTGCAAAAATGCGCCCTATCCCAGAGTCTTGCGGAAGCGAAGGGCGCTGACGGTCAGAAAAAGAAAACCCATGAGGGCCAGTGCGGCAATGTTTTCCCAAAGCTCGAGCCATCCTGCGCCCCGTAAGACGATGCCCCGCATGACCTCAATAAAATAGCTGGCGGGAATCAAGTAGCCTACCCACTGCATAACCGCCGGCATTGATTCGCGCGGAAAGACAAAACCGGAGAGAAGAATGGAAGGGAGAATAACGAAATAAGCCATCTGCATAGCCTGCACTTGATTTTGCGCCCGCGTGGAAATGAGCAAGCCGATTCCCAGCGCAGTTAGGAGAAAGAGCACAGCCACCGCCAACAGGAGCAGCAAATTACCCTGAATCGGTACGTCAAAGATCCAGCGCATTACCACCAGGACGCCGCACGTTTCCAAAAAGGCGATGACGCAATACGGCGCCAGCTTTCCCAGCATCAAACCGGCCGGACGTACCGGTGTCACCAAGAGCTGCTCGAGCGTCCCTCGCTCCCGCTCTCGAACAATGGAGAAAGCAGTCAAAAACGTGGTGATGATTTGCAAGATGATCGCAATCAGGCCGGGCACCATAAAGTTGGCGCTGCGCATATCGGGGTTGAAGAGCATTTTGGGGCGAACCTCCACCGCCAGCGCGGGTTCGGGGACAGGATGCTGCTCCAGGAGCCGGCGTAACGATTGGCTCAATCCCACCGAGTTGGAGACAGCTACTGCTTGCGAAGCGATGGAGGAATCAGACCCGTCAATAAGCACCAGAACCGTCGCTCTGCCCCATTTCAGCAGGTTGTCGGTGTAATCTGCAGGGATCTTGATACCGATCTTCACTTCGCCGGCTACGATCAGGTCGTTCAACTCTTGATCCGATTGGGCCCAGCGCACAATCTGAAAGTACTCCGTATTGGTGAAAGCATCGATAATTTCCCGGCTCGCCCGGCGGTGGTCTAGGTTGTAGACAGCGGTGCGAATATTCCTGACGTTGGTGTTGATGGCGTAGCCAAACATCAGAAGCTGAAACAGCGGAAGCGCCAGAATTAAGAAAAGGGTAAAAGGATCACGCCGGATTTGAATAGTTTCCTTATAGAGGACGGAAAAGATTCCCCGGAACATCAAACCCTGGCGGCCTCCTGGCGCCGCGTTAACAAAACGAAAACGTCTTCGAGAGAAGGTTCAATCGGCCGCACCAGGATACTGGTCACGCCTTGGATCTGCAGGTCTCTTTCAATGTCCGATTCGGAGGCTGAGGCGTCAGCAAGCAAGTGGATGGCTTGTCCAAAGATGGTGGCGTCTCGCACATAAGGGGCTGTTCTGAGTATGCGCAGCGCTTGCGTAATAGGATGGCAGTTGATTTCGAGGCGTCGTGTTCCTGAAGGATTGACTTCGGGAAGTTTCTTCAGGCCTTCCGGCTCCCCGGTGGCGATCAGCTGTGAGAGGTAAATGTAGCCTACGCTAGTACATCGTTCCGCCTCATCCATGTAGTGAGTGGTAACAAAAAGCGTAATTCCCTGACTGGAAAAGTGAAAAAAAAGGTCCCACAATTCGCGCCGCGCCACCGGATCGATTCCCGCCGTGGGCTCGTCCAAAAACATAATGCGGGGTTGATGCAGGATTGCACCTGCCAGCGCGAGCCTTTGCTTCAGCCCTCCGGAGAGCGTGCCTGCCAGTTGGCGACCCCGTCCTGAAAGATCGAGCAGTTGCATGACCTCCCGGCTGCGATTCTGCAGAAGCCTTCCGGAGAGCCCGTAAATACTTCCAAAAAAATGCAGGTTCTCTTCCACGGTGAGGTCCTCGTAGAGACTGAAACGCTGGGACATGTAGCCGATTTGTTCGCGGATCGCCTCCGGATCCTGGCGCACGTTTTTTCCAGCGATCCAAGCCGTGCCGGAAGTCGGCTCTAGCAGCCCGCAGAGAAGCTTGATTACCGTGGATTTCCCGGAGCCGTTCGGACCAAGAAAACCATAGATCTCTCCCTCGTTCACCTCGAGGCTGACCGAATTGACAGCCGTCAGGGTCCCGAAACGCTTGGTCAATTCTTGAAGGAGAATGGCAGTCATCACCAATGATTTTTCCAACGCTCCCGGCGCGCCACCCTTTCTACTTTTCCGCAGAAAGGTCTGCTTTAACTTCTGCAGCCATACCGGGACGCAGGCCTGTGGGATCGCGCGGACGCACTCTCACCGCAAAGACCTGGTGTTCACGCTCTTCGCGCGTTTGGATGTTGCGAGGCGTAAACTCGCCCTGGTGGGCGATCGAGGCAATGGTCCCGGGAAATTCCCGCCCTGGAAAAGTGTCCACGCTTATTTGTACCGGCTTGCCGGGCCGCAGCAAAGCCAAGTGGCTCTCCGGCACGTAAACTTTGACATAGACCTGATCGGGTTCAAGAAGCGTGATGATGGACGCGTGTGCAGCCGCCAGGTCCCCAGGGCGAACTGAAAGAGACTCCACCACGCCTGCAGCCGGGGCCCGGATCTCCGTCTCTGAAAGTTGTGCTTCGATCGCTTGCAACTGGGCGCGGGCCTGCTCCACGTTGGCAGCGGCTGCGTCAATGTCCTCGCGGCGAAAACCGGCCTGCACCAGACGCAGCCGAGCTTCGGCTTCTGCAGCCTGGCTTTCTGCTGCGCGGATTTCCTCGGCCCGGTTCCCCGCCAGGAGCAGATTGAGATTTTCCTCCAGTGCTTGTTCCTGGGACTGAGCACGCTCGAGACCAGTTCGAGCGTCATCCACCATCTGGCGGGAAACGACACCCTTCTCCAGAAGGGCCGAGAGACGCTGGTAAACCACCTGTGCATTGCGAGTATTCGCCCGTGCAGCCTCTAATTCGGCGTGTGCCCGTTCGATCTCTTCTGAACGCGCACCGCTTTGAAGCAGTTCAAGCCGCGCGCGGGCCGCGTCGGCCGCAGCCCGAGCCTGGGCAATCTCCTCGGGGCGAAAACCGCGTCTTAGCTTATCCAGTTGCGCCATTGCCTCTCTGAGCATGGCAAACGCCTGCTCCTTGCGCGCCGGCAGGTCGTAAGCGTCTAATCGCACCAGGAGCTCTCCCTGGGAGGCGAGCTGCCCTTCTTGCACCAGCACTTCTGAGATGCGACCACCCACTCTTGAGCCCAGTGCCACCTCCTCTGCCTCTACAGTGCCGGAAAAAACGAGCGTCTGGTGATCGCGTGAAGGGATATAGAAAAAGAGTGCAACTCCAGCCACCAGCAGGATCAGGATCAATGTGGCCGCCCACGCGGTTTTCCTCACGGGCGGATTTTAGGAGGGGCGAGAAGGCGGAGTCAAATCAAGCACGTGCTTGAGGCAATTTCGCTGTGTTCCGATCCTGTGTTAGCATGAATCTCAATGCTGCAAAAAGTGGTGCTGGCGAGCCCGCACGGATTCTGTGCCGGTGTGGTGCGAGCGATCGACGTTGTAAACCTGGCCCTGAAGGTTTATCCCAAGCCTTTGTACGTGCGCAAAGAGATTGTCCATAATGCTCATGTGGTGCAAGAGCTGCGTGCCAAAGGTGTGATCTTTGTGGAGACACTTGAGGAGGTGCCATTCGGCAAGACGGTGATCTTTAGCGCCCATGGCGTCGCACCGGACGTCTGGGAAAAAGCTCGTAAAAAAGCCCTGAGCATTATTGATGCCACCTGCCCATTGGTGACTAAAGTCCACATGGAAGCACTGCGCTATGCCGGCCAGAACTACACCATCATCCTTATTGGACACAAAGGGCATGATGAGGTGATCGGAACCATGGGGGAAGCCCCGGAGCATATCCGGCTGGTCAGCACGCTGGAAGAAGTCGAGAAGCTCGAGGTTCCTGATCCCGGCCGCATTGCTTATCTCACTCAGACAACTCTCAGCCTCGAGGACACGCGCCAGATCATCGAGGCGCTGCGCGCGAAATTTCCCAAGATCCAGGGACCTCCTTCCGAGGACATTTGCTATGCAACTCAAAACCGCCAAATGGCTGTAAGAGAACTGGCGCGAGTGTCCGATCTGATCCTGGTCGTGGGGGCTGAAAATAGCTCCAACTCGAATCGCCTGCGTGAAGAATCCATCAAAGCAGGTACCCCCGCTTATTTAATCGATGATCACCGCTCTATTCGGGAAGAGTGGCTCAAAAATATTTCCGTCCTGGGGTTGACCTCGGGGGCATCGACCCCTGAGGTTTTAGTGGACCAGGTCATCGAGTATCTGAAACAGCGCAGTGGCGTCCAGGTGGAACACTTGGTTGCCCGGGAAGAGAATGTCCATTTTGCGCTTCCCTCCAACTTACTTTCCGATCTGCGAACCGCCCGGATTGTCTAGGCGTGCTGCTTCCTGGGAAGGCCACTGCTGAAGGCACGCACTCTTATCAGGTTCAATCCGAAGCCCAGCGTGAACACTTCCGTCGCCTCCACGGCTTGACATTTTCCACCATCGGAATGGGAACCTATCTGGGTGATCCTGATTCAAAAGACGACGCGAAATACGAAGAGGCTATCAGGATAGCACTTGGAATGGGTTGCAATGTTTTCGACTGTGCCATCAATTACCGCTGCATGCGCAGCGAGAAGGCGGTAGGCCGCGCCCTGGCTCGAGCGTTGCAAAGCGGGTTTCAACGAAATCAGGTGGTAGTTTCCACAAAGGGAGGCTTTATTCCCTTTCAAGATGAACCAGCGGCAGATGTTTCAGAATATTTTCGTGAGCGATATGTAGAGCCTGGGATCTGCAGTTCCGAGGACCTGGCAGGGGGCTGCCACTGCATGACGCCGCGCTACTTGAAACATGAGCTGGAAACCAGCCGCAGTAATCTGGGGCTGGAAACGATTGACATTTACTACCTGCACAACCCTGAAACGCAGCGCTCGCAGGTGACGGGTGGCGAGTTCTCCCGAAGAATTCGAGCGGCTTTTGAGTTCTTGGAACAAGCATGCGCAGAAAACCAGATCGGACTTTATGGGACGGCAACCTGGAATGGATTTCGAGTGGCGCCGGTACATCCCGAGCACCTTTCGCTCAGAGAGCTTTTGAAAATAGCTGCCGAAACGGGTGGCGAGGAGCATCATTTCCGGGTCTTGCAGCTCCCTTTCAATTTGGCTATGACCGAGGCGCTTACGCAGGCCACGCAGGATTCCGGTAGCGGAAAAGTTTCTTTGCTGCGCGCAGCGGATGAAAACAACATGATTGTCATGACCAGTGCTTCCCTATGTCAGGGAAGACTTGCCCGGGGGCTTCCCAATTTTGTTTCTGAGTGTCTACCCGGACTTCAGTCGGATGTGCAAAGAGCACTTCAATTTGCCCGTTCCGCGCCTGGAGTTACCACGGCGCTGGTGGGAATGAAGGAAGTCGAGCACGCCAGACACAACCTGGTTTTGAGTGGTGTCCCCCCGGCAAGCGTGGAACAATTCAATAGCCTGTTTGGTTCCGCGGGTTAGATGGTCCTTTTGTAATTCTTTCGCAACGACAGTGAAGCAGCCTGAATCCACTTCGCTCTATCCAATCAAGACCCTTCGTGACCTGATATTGCTGTCGACCGATCAGTATGGGAACCGGATCGCGCTCCAGAGTAAACAGGCGGGCGCTTATGTCCCACTCACCTACCGGGAACTGCTGGAGAAGGTGGAAAGGCTGGCCTGTGGATTCTTCAGGCTTGGCCTGCGCAAAGGCGACCGGGTAGGCCTGCTCTCGGAAAACTGCACTGAATGGGCACTGTGTTATTTGGCAGCTGTGGGCAGCGGGTTGACCGCTGTTCCGATCGACAAGGATCTGAAGCCGCCGGAAATTTGCCACATATTGAGCTATTCGGAGTCGAAGGCCCTGGTGTGTGCTTCTGAGTTTCTCGACGCCCTCCAAGGCTTAAATCAGGATCTGCCACACCTGGAACGCATCATAACCCTGAAGGCAGGAAACTGCTCAGATCGTACTTATCAGGGACTGCTGGAGCTTGGATATCGGCAAGGTCCCGGCTTTCATGCTTTCCGAGAGGCGGAGGTGGACGGTGAGGATATCGCTTCAATCATCTTTACCTCAGGGACGACAGGTAGTTCCAAAGCAGTGATGCTGACCCACCGAAATATTGCCGCGAATATTATGGCCACTTCACAGGTCATCGCTCTTTCGTGCGAGGACGTGGTGCTGTCGGTTTTGCCCCTTCACCACACCTACGAGTGTACCTGCGGTTTCTTGATTCCGTTGTATCAGGGCTGCTCTGTTTGCCATGCCGAGAGCTTGAGACGGATCCCTGACAATCTCCGTGAAACGCGGGCCAGCGTCATGCTTGGAGTACCCCTGCTCTTTGAAACCATGTATCGGCGAATTGAGGCAGGCATCAGAGAAGCCGGTGAATGGAAATTCAAAACCGCCAAACTGATTGCCTCAGGACTCGAGCTGCTGCTGGGCGCCGCGACCCGTCGCATGATTTTTCGCCGTTTGCATCAGAATCTCGGGGGGCGGTTTCGGCTGTGCATCTCGGGCGGAGCGGCTATTGATCCTAGAATATCGCGGGGATTTAGAGAGCTGGGCATTTGTTTTATCCAGGGCTACGGCATGACTGAGGCATCGCCAATCATCGCCGTAAATCGTCTGGATCGCTTTAGGGACGAGGCAGCAGGAATCGCCCTTCCTGGTGTGGAAATCAAGATCGTCGATGGAGAGATTCTGGTCCGAGGTCCCAACATCATGAAAGGTTACTATCGCAACGAGCTTGCGACGCGCGAGGCCTTGCAAGAAGGCTGGTTGTACACGGGAGATCTCGGATTTGTCGACGGGAAAGGCTTTCTTCATATCACCGGGCGCAAAAAATCGGTCATCGTTACTCCCAACGGGAAAAATGTCTATCCGGAAGAAGTGGAATATGCTCTGAACCAGAGCCCGTACATTCTGGAGTCGGTGGTTTGGGGAGGTCCAGAGGAAGAACCCGCCAAAGTCGAGGTTCAAGCCATTGTGGTTCCCAGAATCGAGGTGTTCGACCGCCAATTTGGCCCACGGGGGTACGATGAAGAAAAGGTCCGCTGCATTTTGGAGAGCGAGATAAAACGTTGCTGTCAGTCCCTGGCCAACTACAAGCGGGTCAAGAGCTTTGTGATTCGAAACCAGGAATTTGAAAAGACCACCACTCGCAAAATCAAACGCTATCTCTACACCGGTAAGCCCCGGCCTATTACCACGAGTGGTCTGTAGGTTGGGCTATAATAATCGTGCACTTATGAATGCCCTGGAATTACAAAACATTGCAGCGATCCAACTGGAACGCGTCAAGGCTGTTTACGGGCCGGTTCGCAGCTGGCGCGTGGGAATGTCGCTGGGTATAGATCTTTTGTGCGTTAACTCGATTTGTTCCTTTAATTGCAGCTATTGTCAGTTGGGCTTCATTCAGGTGCAGATCAATCAGCGCCATTGTTTTGTGCCGACGGCTAAAGTTCTGGACGATCTCGAGCAGTCTGACTGGGAATCTGCTGATATCATCACATTTTCCGGGAGCGGCGAACCTACGCTTGCTTCCAATTTGGGCGAGGTGATCGCAAGAGTGAAGGAGCGCACCGGCAAGCCGGTGCTAGTGCTGACCAATGGAACGCTTTTGGGCGAGCCGGATGTCCAAGAGGAACTTTTGCTCGCTGATCGCGTATACCTGAAGCTGGATGCAGGCACCGAGACCACGTTTCGCCGTATCAATCGTCCGGTGCCCGGCGTGACGCTGCAGGGAATTGTTGAAGCCGGAGCCCGCTTTCGCAAAGTGTACGGCGGAATTCTTGCAGCGCAGATCATGCTAACCCGAAGCAATCTGCATGAGGTTGCAGAAATCGCTTCGCTGCTCAAGAGGATCAAGCCAGATGAAGTGCAGCTTAATACACCCACGCGTCCTTATCCGCGAGAATGGGTGCCGGAGACGCGCGGAAGTCACGACGGCGTCAGCTACGCCGCCCGTCCCTTGAAGACGATTTCTCAAGAAGAAGCCGCACAAGCGGAGAGCCAGCTGCGCCAGGACACCGGCCTGCGAATCGTTTCAGTTTATGGCAGATAAAGTTCGAAGCGTCCTCGAAGTCGTGCCCAATGAAAGCCGAGGCCGTCACTACGAGGTCAATATTTCCTGCCCGGAATTTACTGCCTTTTGTCCCAAGACAGGGCAGCCCGATTTTGCAACCATCCACATAAAATATGTACCGGATCGGCTTCTGGTGGAATTAAAGTCACTGAAGCTCTACCTTGCCGGTTACCGCAGCGTGGGAATTTTCCACGAGCACGTCACCAACCGGATCCTCGATGATTTTGTAACAGCCTGTAAGCCGATGCGCTGCGAAGTGGTGGGAGACTTCAATGTCCGCGGCGGAATAAAAACGATCGTCCGCGCCGCCTATGAACGGAATCGCAAAGCACGAAAACCCAGGCGACGCTAACCAAAAGTCCACGTGAATCTTAAATGAACGTTTTCTCCCTCACTCGCGAACTGGTCAATATCCCTTCTCTTTCTGGACAAGAGCAGGAAATCGGCGAGTTTCTATTCGGCTATCTTTCAGAAAAAGGATGGGAGTGCAGCAAACAGCCGGTTGAAGGCACTCGCTTCAACCTCCTCGCCTGCCAGGGAATTCCTGAAATCCTGTTGAGCACGCACCTGGATACAGTGCCGCCGTTTTTCTCGGCCCGCGAGGATGACGCATTCCTTTACGGGCGCGGCGCCTGCGATGCGAAAGGAATTGCCGCAGCCATGATTTGTGCTGTCGAGGAACTCCCGCTTGGCGACCGCCGCGGCTTGGGGCTGCTTTTTGTCGTGGGAGAAGAGACCGATAGCATTGGGGCGCAAACGGCCGCCCAGGCCACACCACGCGTGTCCTACGTAATAGACGGTGAGCCTACCGACAACCAGCTGGTGACCGGCCACAAGGGAGTGATCTATGCACGAATCTCTGCAACCGGAATAGCGGCCCATTCCGCCTACCCCGACAAAGGAGATTCCGCAATTGACAAGCTGGTGGAGGCACTGAGGCGTTTGAAAACTGTAGCTTTCCCTGTGAGCCCGTTCTGGGGGAAAACCTTCGTTAACGTCGGATTGATTCGTGGCGGACAAGCCCCCAACGTGGTGCCGGACCGGGCGGAGGCTGAAATCCTCATTCGCACGGTTGCACACAGTTCCGAGTACATACCGCTCTTGGAGCCGGTGGTTTCCGGTTTGGCATCGCTTGAAATTATCCGCAGAAGCGAGCCCCAGCAGATGCGTGCCGTGGATGGGTTTGAAACCAAGATCGTTGGTTACGGAACCGATATTCCGGCGCTGCGAACTTTGGGAGAACCCTTGCTGTTTGGGCCGGGTTCCATTTTTGATGCACACGCCGCCGGCGAAAAGATCTCCAAGCATGAACTTCATGAGGCGGTTTGCCATTACCAGAATTTAATCTTTAGACTCAGGAAGAGTCTGCAGCGCTGATCCGTTTTATGAAGTCCTTTCCCGGTGGGATCGATCGACCTGCCTTTAACCTTGCATGAAGCTGCTGCGTCATGTCTTTTTAAAGCTGGCGCAAAATCCCACGGTGATGCGGCTCCTCAGCCAGACAGGCATGAAGTGGGGCTATGCACGGCGTTTCATCGCCGGAGGGACTGCTGAAGAAGCGCTTCCAGTGGTTCGCCGCTTAAACCGCCGCGGGGTCCTGGCATCGCTTGACGTGGTGGGCGAGGAAGTTCATGAGCCTGAAGAGGCAGCCCGCGCCACGAGGACCTACAGGGAACTACTGCGCCGCATCCACCGTGAACAAGTGCAGGCAAACATCTCCATCAAACTCACGCAAATTGGCTTGAACTTAAATCGCGAGCTTTGTGCGTTTCACCTCAGCTCCATCCTGGAACAAGCGCGAGACCTGAACAACTTCGTGAGGATCGACATGGAGAGTTCCCGTTATACCGAAGCCACCTTGAGCCTGTTTCGGGAATGCTACCCCTCCTTTGCCGGACATGTCGGCGTGGTGATTCAGGCTTATCTCTATCGGAGCAGAGAAGATATCGCAGCCTTGATTCCTCTTGGCTGCAATATCCGGCTTTGTAAGGGTGCCTACCTGGAACCTCCGGAAATTGCTTTTCCAGAAAAATCAGACGTGGATCGAAATTTCTTGCTGCTGCTCGAGCGGCTGCTGGGCTCACCCTGTTACACGGCGGTCGCAACTCACGACGAAAAGATAATCGTTCGTGCCCTCACCCTGTTGCAACGCGATCCCGGCGCCGCAGCCCGATGCGAGTTTCAAATGCTCTACGGGATTCGGAATCGGCGTTTATTCCAGCTCCAAAAATTGGGATATCAAACGCGCGTCTACATTCCTTTTGGAAGTTCCTGGGCTCCCTACTTCATGCGCCGCCTGGCCGAGCGTCCCGCCAACGTCCTGTTTATCCTTTCCAATCTGCTGCGCCGGTAAGACGAGCCCGGGGCTGAAGGCGTCGCTGCAGCTGCCAACATGCTAAACTGAATCCAACGGAGGAGGCCCCTTCGAGCTTTTTTAATGAAGGACCTGCAATCCTGGTATCGGGAAGGGCTCAAGGCCCGCATCGACGCTCTCCTGGCGGCGCTAAAAGGGCTTCGAGAAAATCGCGTGGATGCAGTCGCATCCATCAAGCGGATGGCCCGCTCGTTCTCCTCTTCTTCAAGGTCTTACGGGTTTCCCCATATCACAGACGCAGCCGAGCGTCTCGAACGCAGCTCGGACCAGGCGCTGCCCAAAGAAGCCGAGAGGCTGATCCGAGTGCTGCAGCAAACCGTAGAGGAGGGCGACACGCAAAAAATCGCCATCCTGCTGGTTGATGACGATCCAGAGGTGGCACTCCTGGTCAAATCAGTACTTTCCGCACCCACACGCGAGGTTGTGGTCGCCGATTGCAGCGCGGCAGCCCAGGATCTGCTCGCCTCACGCGAGGTCGCACTGATTCTCCTGGATTTGATGCTGCCGGATACCGACGGGAGAAATCTGATTGTCCGGCTCAAGGAGAATTCCGCTACCGCTGGCATCCCCATTTTTGTGTTATCTGCGCACAGCAATCCTCAAGTCCGCATGGAATGCCTGGCGCTTGGGGCTGAAGAGTTCTTTGAAAAGCCGATAGATCCGGAAATGCTGGCTGCCTTAATTATGCTCAAACTCCAGCGCTATGCTGAATCCAGCCGGGAATCGCGCCGCGATTCGCTGACCGATCTTCCCAACCGTGCCGCCTTCAAAGAAGCATTTGAGCGTGAACTTTCTCTCGCCGGGCGGGCTGGTTATCCGGTTACCATGGCGCTGCTCGATCTTGACCATTTCAAGGAAGTCAATGATCAATACGGGCACAGCTTCGGGGATCAGGTGCTGCAAGCTATAGCGCGAGAGATGATGCTCGGATTGCGCAAGCCCGATTTTATGGCGCGATGGGGAGGGGAAGAGTTCATCATGTTTTTTCCAAACACCCGGATCGAAGGAGCGGTTCGTGCATTGACTAAAATGCAGGAGAGGGTTCAAGACAACGTAATCGAAGGGCCTGAAGGTGCCATCATCCAGATGACTTTTTCAGCAGGAGTGTTCGAAGTCCCTCACCATTCGTCTCTCGACGATGCTGTTGCCCGAGCCGACCGGTTTCTATACATTGCCAAGGCAAAAGGTCGCAACTGCGTTGTTGCTTCCGAGGAACCACCTTCTCCAGCGGTCAGGAGAATTTTGTTGGCCGAAGATGACGAACTCACGGCGGCCCTTGTCAAATACCTGTTGAACCAAGAAGGCCTGGAGGTCATTCACGTAACAGACGGCACTGAAGCGCTTGCCGCAGCCTTGCGGAATAATCTGAGCTTGGCCATCCTGGACATTCGCCTGCCGGGGCTCGACGGATTTGAGCTCCTGACACGCCTCCGGCAGAATCTTTCCAGCGCGGGCCTGCCGGTGGTTGTGCTCACCTCCATGGCAGAAGAATCGGCTGTGGCGCGCGGTTTTCGTACCGGCGCAGACGATTACATTGTGAAGCCATTCTCACCTGTGGAATTCCTCCTTCGCGTCCGACGACTTATTAAAAGCGGACGCTAATGCTCTCTTTCGAGTGAATCCACCTTAGAGTTTCTGGTTTTGGATGTATACTAACGGTCCTGCGCCACTCACTGGTACGGAAGTCGGGGGAATCCGGTCTTATGGACCACATTCTGGTAGTGGATGATGATCGCACTATTCTAACGCTGATTGAACGCATCCTCAAAGATGAGGGATATCAGGTTACCGCCAGCAGCAACAGCCATGAAGCGCTTGAACTCCTGCAACGAGACGACGGCTTTGACTTGATTGTTTCTGACCTTCAAATGCCGGGTATGGATGGGATCGAGTTGCTCAAGGCCTCCCGCAGCGCAGATGCCGAACGCCCTTTTATCTTTGTGACCGGTTTTGCCTCCTCGGAGAGCGCCATAGAGGCTTTGAAACTGGGCGCATTCGATTACATCACCAAGCCTTTTATCATCGAAGAGTTTAAGAACCTGGTTCGCAATGCTCTGGTGGCAAGAACGCTCAAAAGAAAGGTGCGTGTGCTCGAAACTGAAAGGATGCAGGAGAGCCCGTTGGTCGGTATTTCGCTTCCCATGCTGGAGATCTACAAACTGATCGGGGCCGTGTCCGTGACTCAGAGCACCGTCTTGATCATCGGTGAAAGTGGAACCGGCAAAGAGCTCATTGCACGCGCAATCCACGACGCCAGCCCCTGGAAAGACCGCCCCTTCGTGTCCATTAACTGCGGGGCCTTTCCAGAAACCCTGCTGGAGAGCGAGTTGTTCGGATACGTGAAGGGCGCGTTTACCGGAGCCGTTACCCACAAGAAAGGACTGTTCGAAGCCGCCGACGGCGGCACCTTGTTCCTGGATGAAGTGGGGGAGATGTCGCCTGCCATGCAGGTGAAGATTCTCCGTGCATTGCAGGATCGCAAGATCCGCCGAGTTGGGGGGACGGAAGAGATTTCAGTGTCGGTGCGGGTGATTGCTGCCACTAATCGGTCGCTGGAAAAGGAGATCGAGAATGGGAATTTTCGAGAAGACCTTTACTACCGATTGGCGGTGATTCCGATCCAGGTGCCCCCGCTTCGGGAACGTAAGGGAGATGTGCCGGCACTGGTTCACCGCTTTATACAAAAATACAATCGGCGCTTGAAGCGGAATATCAAAGGAATTGCCGAAGAAGCCGTGACCTTGCTGGAAGAGTATGCGTGGCCGGGAAACGTTCGGGAGTTGGAAAACATTATCGAACGTGCTATGACGCTCGAAAATTCCGACTACCTTCAAGCGGAGCGATTGCCGGAGCACTTGCGATGTAAGGCGGCACGAGGACGGGTGGATGTTCCCCGAATCACGGTTGATGAAGGTCTGGACCTGAAACAATGGCTTGAAGAAGCCGAGAAAAGAATAATTGAACAGGCGCTTTTGCTGGTGCAGGGGAACCAGACCAGGGCGGCGCAACTACTGCGTCTCTCCTATCCCTCCCTCCGACATCGTTTGCAAGTGCTGAAGATTCGAAGCGGGGATCGTGAGGAGGGGGAGGCTTACAGCTGAAGCTGGTCGGGTCAACGACTCAAGCGTATGACGTATTTTCGGAACGCCCGAAAGCTGGGGAAGTAATCGTCATGCGGAAAACGCTGACGGCAGGCTTCTTCTGAAAATCCCTTGCCACCCAAAATAACCGGGATGCGAAAATTCTGGGCGGTTCGGGAAAGTCGTTGAAACTCCCGCGCAGCGTTTTTGCCATTGCAGGGCTGAGTCGACACCACGCACACCAAATTGACCGGCTCCTTTTCAACCATCTCCGCCATGGCTTCATAGGGAACGTTCACGCCTAGATTCATGCATTCCCAACCTTCAACTTCCACGATGCGTGAGATGGCATTGACTGTGGGTGTGCAGTAGCAATTCAAAGGAGCGGCGCATAAAGCCAGCTTTCCATTTTGGAGGCGCCGAATCAACCGGGGGAACAAAAAGTAAAGCGCATCCTCCAGATTGGTAGTGATGAGCTTTTGTTGTGCGAGTGAGATCTCCTTTTTGACGTGCTTGTTGGTGGCATCATCCGAAACCGGGACCAGAATATCGTCATACAGGTCTACGATCCCCATGCCACGCATGCATAAGCGTTCCAAAAGATTCTGAACTTTATAGCGTTGATTCTGGCTGGACAGATAAAAAACAAGTTGGCGGACTTTATCAAACTTCTTCTCATTGACGGCTACTTCAATATCGGGATCTTCCCACTCTTCGGTCTGCAGTAGGCCGGTTGCTTCAAAGCCGCGCTGCATTTGAAAGCTGCATATGTCGGAGAGTGCAAAGCGCCGGTGTCCGCCCGCAGTTCGAGAGCAGCGTAGTTCTCCACGATCGGCCCACCTCTTTATAGTGGACTCGCTCACATTCCACATCTGGGCCAATTCACGGCTCGTATATCTCCGGTCGTTCATTGCTGATTCGAAAAGGTTTTGTCTGTAATTGCCGCCTGTCCAATGCTCTGAAATGAGCTATACGGAATGATAGGGTGCGCCGCCGCGATCAGTCAACGTCGAAAATGCTCCCAGGCGTCCGAGAAACTTTTGAAGCAAATCTTCATCCTACCTAAACGGGAGGTATATCTATGTTCCCAAAAAGCTTGTTTGCAATCTCTATGCTGGGAGCACTGCTGATTTCCAGCTGCGGAGGCGGACCTTATGCAGACCCCGCATGGTTGAAGGATCGCTACGGGGTCACCAATGCTTTCACCGACACCGTGTCCACTCCCGCTGGCTCTGTTGATGCCACCATTGTCCCAGTCACGCTTGCGGACGGTCGCAAGGCCCAGATGGTAATCCCCCGAGATAGGATGGAGCACAACCTGTACCTTCGTGACCAAGCAGGTGTTTACCCGGTGCGACTTGAGCAGCGAAGTGTCGACCGCGAAGAGTTCGTTCGGTCCCGTCCGGTAGTAGTTGAACGAAGCGTAGAGAGCGAACCTAGCAAAAAGCGCTCTCTGAAAAAGGAAGTTCTGATCGTGGCGGGTAGCGCCGGCGCCGGTGCGGCTGTTGGCGGCTTGGCGGGTGGCGGAAAAGGAGCCGCTATCGGGGCCCTGTCCGGCGGCATTGCCGGCTTGGTCTACGATCTTGCGACCCGCAAGTAAACCCGCGAGCAAAGCCGTCTGATAATCGGCGGCTTTGCTTTTTTCGTTCAGCGCATTGACAACCGGACCTGGAATTCTCACGATAAGCTGTTGGCTCCCACTCAACGCGAGATCGACAAGGCCTACACACGCCTGGCAGCACGCTACGACCGCATCGCAGAGCCGCTGCATCGGGATCGAATAAGAATTTCATCGCTGGTTCGGGAGGCCCATCCCGGCCGGCTTCTGATCGTGGGAATCGGTACCGGACTCGACCTGCCTCACCTGGCTTTTGTTCCCGAGATTTTCGGCCTGGATTTTAATTCGGCAATGCTGGAGAGAGCCCGACAGCGCGCTTTCTTAAACAGAGCGGCCAGGCTGCTTCGTGCAGACGCACAATGTCTTCCTTTTGATGATGAGCAGTTTGATGCTGTAATGCTGGTGTTGATCCTTGCAATCGTGCCGCAACCGGAAATCGCGCTGGTGGAAGCCATCCGAGTGGTTCGTTGCGGCGGCCATCTCGTGGTCTACGATAAGTTCGCCCCCGCCTGGCTCCGCTCTGCCCCGGGATTCCAGAGGCTCAGCCGGTTCGTTCATCGCCATGGGACTCGTCTCGACCTCTCCGATGAGCTGGTACGGATCGATTCCAATCTGGAGTTGATCCGTGAATTCCGAGGAGCAGCCTGGGGATACTGGAAAGGTTTTCTCCTGCAAAAAATTTAATCCAGATGCTGTAGTTGAGTGACTGTCTCAAAATGAAAGGTCTGCGGGAACAAATCCAAGAGTATGGTTTTGACCGGATGGTAGAAACCCTTCAGCCGGCTTAAGTCCCGGGCTAGCGTGGGGGGCTCACAGGAAACATACACCAGCCTCTTCGGTCCCCGCTCACTGATCTCTTGGAGCAGCTTTGGTGAGAGTCCGGCGCGCGGTGGGTCCACAATGATACAGTCAGCGTGCTCACTCACCGGCAGCCCAGACGCCGCGTCCGCCAGAAGAAAAGAGACGTTGCCTCTCCCATTCCGGATCGCGTTGGCCTCGGCCAGGACGATGTTGGCAGGGTTCTTGTCCAGCCCCAGAACCCGGGCGAATTGAAGCGAGACAGCAAGCGAGAAAAAGCCGATTCCGCAGTAAAGATCGAACACCAGATCCCCGCTCCCTGCCATGTCCCCCACCGCTCGACTCAAGCGAGGATTGAGATAACGGTTGGTTTGGAAAAAACTGTTGGGACCCACATCGTAACGAAGTCCTTCAACCGTAAAAACAAGCCGCGTTGCCAGAAGCGGGTGAAGCAGCAGGACCGGCTCAATCACCCACTGAAGCTCTAATGCTTTCAATTTCGGCAGTGGCGGAAATGTTTCCAAACCCAGCTGTCCCTGTTCATTAATCCACAGCTGCAAAGAATGGCAGCCCACGATGGCCGGATGACCTTGTAAAGTTTGCAGCAAACCATTGAGTTCGTCCGGCAACAACCAGCAGTAGTCCAGGACTACAGGCTCGTGGGAGCGCTCCCTGAAAAGCGCCGTCTGCCCCCTTCGGGTCACCCGAAGGCTGAAACGCGCCCGGTAATAAAAAGGCGGGGAAGCAATGACCTCTAGTTCGATTGAAGGATTGAGAACATGCGCTCGCTCCAGCAGCTCGAGGAGGATGGCGCGCTTGCTCTCTAGTTGCTCCGAGTAGTGGACGTGCTGCCATTGGCATCCTCCACAACCCTGCTTGTAGAAGGTGCACGGAGGCTCAACCCGCGCCGCTGAACTCTCAACCACCTGTTCGATTTTTCCGATGTCGTAGCTTCTGTGGGACTCGACAATGTGGGTTTCCAGCAAATCGCCGGGAGCGGAGCGGGGAACAAGAAGGGCCTTTCCCTTGGTCCGACCCAAACCATAGCCCCGGTATAGCAGCTTCTCGATTTTGCACCTAGCCACAGCAACTAATCTGATGGGCGGCCCTCGCGTCGTCAAGGCGCGCCGGAAAATGGTTGAAACTTTGAACATGCTAAACTATATTTTCACTATGTCAAAATTCCTGGGGATCGTGTTCTTTTTCTCGTGCCACCCACTCCTGGCACAGTCTGGCAATGAGCCTTTTGAAATTACCGACAATTCGTTTCTCATTGAGGAAGCCTTCAACCAGGAAGCAGGCGTCTTGCAAAATATTTTTACGGCCCACTGGGTGCGTGACGTTGACAAGAGCGGCCAGGATGAATGGAGTTTTTCGTTTACCCAGGAGTGGCCGATCGCGGGTCAGACCCATCAGTTTTCCTTTGTGCTCCCTTTCGGACGCTTGAGCGGGGATCCCGCGCGTGGCATTGCCAAGGCTGCGGCCGGTTTAGGAGATTTGCTGATCAATTACCGGTTCCAGGCGACGACGGAAGAGGAGAATGGAAGCGCTTTTGCACCTCGAGCTACCCTGATTGTTCCAACCGGTGATGAAGAGGAGGGGTTTGGAGGAGGCGCGGCGGGGTTTCAGTTCAACTTACCATTGAGTAAACAACGTGGAGATTTTTACTTTCACGGAAACGCCGGGATGACAGTTCTTCCCGAAGCGGGTGAGGATCCACAAAACAGTACCGTCTGGGGCTATCACCTCGGTGGGAGTGTGATTTGGAGAGCCAATCGCAGCATCAACGTGCTGTTCGAGACGCTGCTGGATGTGAGTGATGAGTTAGGGGAAGAGGGCAGCACGGAAAAAAATCCAGCCGTCTTCCTCTCGCCGGGTCTTCGTTGGGGGAAATGGGTGGGGAAGACGCAGGTGGTCAGTGGAATTGGACTACCTTTTGTGTTGAGTGAGGATTCTCAGGATTTTTCAGTGTTTCTTTATCTTTCCCTGGAATTCCCATTTCAATGACCTCACTGGGGATTCCCTCAGCCGCCGTCGTGCTCTTCGGCTGAAGCTATTGCTTCTCGGACGGCGAAGTATCGCGCCTGAGGATGGTGCAGGACCAGCGCGCTGACAGAGGCTTCCGGTTCCATCATGTATTCCTCGGTCAGTGCAATTCCAATCTCCTCCGGTTGAAGCAGCGACCATAATTTTTTCTGGTCTGAAAGATCGGGACACGCCGGGTAACCGAACGAGTACCGTTTGCCTCGGTAGCGACCCTGCAGCCGGTCCTGAATCGTGACGGTCGCCGGGTCCGGGAATCCCCAAAGGCCCCGCAATTTCGCATGCAACCATTCGGCGAGAGCTTCGGCTGTTTCAACGGCTAGAGCCTGGACAGCATGGCTCTTTAAGTATTCACCCTGCTTTTTGTACGCTTCGTAGGCTTGGCGGATCCCCAGTCCTGCCGTCACTGCAAAAAGACAAATGGAGTCGCTAGGTCGACTGTTGTCGCCTTTGGGTATGACATAGTCGGCCAGGCAAAGTCCCGGGGGTCCGGATTGGCGCGGAAACTCAAATTGGCAAAGTACGTCTCCCCCGTCATTCAGGAGAAGGATCGAATCTTGGTCGCTGAGGGCACGAAAGAACTGCCAGACTGCATGAGCCTGCATTAGGCCGCGGCGACATTCCTCCTTTAAACTTTCAAAAAGCTCCTGAAGCATGCGGGCTTTTTCATCCCCTGTGGCGAGAAGTGAAGAGACGCCCCCCTTAAGACCCATATGCTTGCCGTATAGCATGCTGGGATTCACGTAAGGCCAAACCTCGTCCAAGCGAATGTTGCGGAGCACATGGCGTTTAAAATCGGGCGGGGTGGGTGGAGTGTCGAGCAGGGAAACGCTGCGCTGCGCTGGGAATACGACCGGTGCCGTGGACCCACGACCCGCGCGTTGTCGCTCGACTGCTGCGCGCTCCTTCTGAAGTTCCTGGACCAAAATCGTCCGTCGCTCAGGATCGAGCAAGCGCCTCGCCAGCTCCAGCCCGCTCATGGCGTCCTCGGCATAAGCCACGATTCCCTTATATGCAGGACCGATGCGCAGATGAGTAAAAGCGCGGCTAAGAGCCGCACCTCCAACCAGCATAGGCACTGTCGCGCCTGCCTGGGAAAGTTCAGCGGCCGTCACCACCATTTGTTGAGCCGACTTCACGAGCAGCCCGGAAAGCCCTATCAGATCCGGCTCATGTTTCCTTATGGCCTCGATTAGGTCGTGGGGAGGCACCTTGATACCCAGATTGATCACCTGGTAACCATTGTTGGAAAGAATAATGTCCACCAGGTTTTTTCCAATATCATGGACGTCTCCTTTTACAGTGGCCAGCAAGACCTTTCCTCGGCTGGCGCTTTCGGCCCTTTCCATATAAGGCTCGAGAAAGGCCACGGCCGCTTTCATGGCTTCAGCGCTCTGCAGGACCTCAGCCACAATCAGCTCGTTGTTGTTAAAGAGGCGGCCTACTTCATCCATCCCCCTCATCAGCGGACCGTTAATGATTTCAAGGGGAGTCGCTTCCTTCAATTTTGCCGTGAGATCTTCAATCAGCCCGTCTTTGCTGCCCTCCACAATGTAGGCGCTGAGGCGATCGTCGAGCGGCAATTGCGAGGATTCCCGCTTGGGTCGCGAAGCGCCACGAAAATGATTGACGAAAGCGGTGACGGTTTCCTCACTGGTATGAAACAGCACTTTATCCGCCAGTTCCTTTTCTTCAGCCGGAATGCTGGCGTAACGCTCGAGTTTCTCCGAGTTCACGATGGCCAGGTCCAACCCCGCCTTGGTACAGTGATACAGAAAAACTGAATTCAAAACTTCACGTCCTGCAGGGGGAAGACCAAACGATACATTGCTGATTCCGAGAATGGTCTTGCACAGCGGAAGTTCCTGTTTGATCAAACGGAGGGCTTCAATGGTTTCCCTCGCGGACCCCAGATAATTGGCGTCTCCCGTAGCGCAGGGAAAGACCAGAGGATCAATAAAGATGTCGGTGGGTCTTACGCCGTATTCGTGCACCAGCAGGTTGTAGGAGCGAAGCGCAATCGCCTGCTTTCGCTCTCGAGTAACGGCCATGCCCTTTTGGCGATCCTCATCGATGGTTCCCACCACCAGAGCGGCACCAAACTTCTTGGCCAAAGGCACCACCCTCCTGAAGCGTTCCTCGCCGTCCTCCAGATTGATGGAGTTGAGGACCGACTTGCCCTGACAGAAGGTCAAAGCCTCTTCCATCACCGCCGCGTCGGTGGTGTCGATCATCAGCGGCACCTTGACCTTGGTGATGACATGTGACAAGAATCGTCTCATGTCGGCTGCTTCGTCGCGATCAGGATCTTGCAGGCAAATGTCGATGACTTGAGCTCCGTTTCGGACTTGGCGGCGTGCAATTTCGCTGGCTTCCTCGAAGCGGGACTCCGCTATGAGCTGCTTAAAAACGCGACTGCCCAACACGTTGGTGCGTTCGCCCACCAGCACCGGACGTGTTGCCTCCTCAATTTCCAGGTTCTCGATCCCTGAGAGAAAAACCCGCTGGTGCACTGGAATAGGGCGGGGAGCCCGCCCCTCGACGGCCTGAACCAGAGCGGCCACATGTTGCGCCGTGGTGCCACAACAACCTCCCACCAGATTCAGCCAGCCCTCATCGATAAACCGGGAAAGCACACCTGCGATCATTGCTGGAGTTTCCAGATAGCGCCCTTCCTCGTCCGGCAGCCCTGCATTAGGCAAGCAGGCAACCCGTGTCCTGGCGAGTTCAGAAAGAGTTCGAATGTGATCGGTCATCAACTCGGGGCCCGTGGAGCAGTTGAGTCCTATGTAGAGGAGCGGGAAGTGTTCGAGGCTGGTGACGACGGCATCAATGGCCTGTCCGGCCAGCGTCGTCCCCATTGGCTCTATGGTGACTGAGACAGCTACCGGCACTGAGAAACCAAGCTCCCGAAAAGCGTCTTGAACGCCAATAAGTCCGGCCTTGATATTTCGCAAGTCCTGGCCGGTTTCCAGGAGGAGGTAATCTACCCCTCCACACAACAGTGCATGGGCCTGCTTGCCAAAGTGATGGACCAGTTCCTGAAAGCTGACTCCCCCGGTTACGGAAATGGCCCTGGTGGTGGGCCCCATGGCGCCGGCCACGAAGCGGGGATGATCCTCTGTAGAAAATTCGTCGCAAAGAGAACGCGCCAGTCGTGCAGCCGCCGCGGTAATTTCAAAGGCCCGCTGCTCCAGGCCATACTCAGCCAGGACCAGCTCCGTGCTGCCAAAGGTATTGGTTTCCAGGATGTCGGCTCCCACTTCCAGATAGCCCCGATGAATGTCGGCAATGACGTCGGGCCGGGTGAGCGCCAGAAATTCATTGCAGCCCTCGTAATCAGCTCCTCCAAAATCATCTGGACCCAGGCTGCAGGCCTGGATGGCTGTCCCCATGGCCCCGTCCAGAACGAGAATCCGTTGCTGGAGAAGCGTATTTAAGATCTGAATTCTCTCGGTCATTTCTTGAGTCCCGTCGCAATCACTACACGGAACGGGGGGCCGGTTTCTTTGGCCACCCTCTCGCACTGGATCTTGCCAAAGCCTATCGCATGAAGCCATTTTCTCAAGGTACGTGTTGGAAAACCAAGCCAACGGTGGCGCAACTCTCCCGCCACCCACTGTTCTTGATGGGGAAGGAGATCAAGGATAATGAGCCGGCCTCCAGCAACCAGCACCCGCCAGGCCTCAGTGAGCGCCCGTTCCGGTTCCGGCAAATAATGCAGAGCCTGTGAGATCACCACCAGGTCGATGCTGCGGCTTAGCAACGAGACCTCTTGCATGGACTCCAATCTGAACTCCACATTCTTCAGGCCCCGGCAACGTTGTTTCGCCTTGCCTAACAAGAGGCGATTGGAGTCAATGGCCACGACTTTTCGGGCCCAGGCGGCAATTTCGCGAACAAAGGTCCCATCCCCACAGCCAAAATCAGCAACGCGCAGTGGAGGCAGAAGGTATTGCAGGGAACGCGTCCAGGCAGCCCAGGAACGCCCCGGCACCACAAACCGGTCTGGCGATTCACCGCGTTCCTGGCGCTGGCTAAGCACCGTGCGCAGCCGGACCTGGTCATCGTGCTCCGCGGTTAAATTTACCGCGGCCAGGACCGGGTTCCAGAGGCGTAGAAATTCGTCGCTCACGTGGTAGTAGTTGAACGCTGATGCGCGATTTCCTTCCACCAGGCCCGCTTGGCGCAACTGCGCCAGGTGCTTGGAAACTGTAGGCTGAGCCAGACCCAGGACTTGTGTCAACTCGCCTACGTTTAAAGGTGACTGAAGCAACAACCGCAAAATGCGAAGGCGGGTCTCTTCTCCCATCACCCTCAAAACCCGTGCTCCATAGCTCATATTGCCATATTAGGATATGGCAATCGATAATGTAAACACACTTTTGCGGACTGGCGCACTCGCTGCGAGAGTGAACGTCTTGCAACTCCGGCAGGTGCTGCTATAGTAGGCAGCGGTGTCCAGGGGCTCGATGCTGAAGAACGGTGAGATATCCCTTAGCCTTGATCGGGGCCAGGTGTTTGTAGGGAAAAAGAAGATTGGCCTGACCGCCACAGAGTGCAACCTGCTGGCGTGTCTGTTGGAAAAACCAGGGGCGGTGCTAACCCGCCAGCAGTTCATCAATCGCGTGTGGGGCGATACCTACCGGGGGACCGACCGCACCGTAGACACCCACATGCAGCGGCTGCGGCGCAAGCTGGGCCGGGCTTCGCGGCGCATTCAAACGGTGCGCGGACAGGGATACCGCCTGGCCAGTGCGTAACCGCAACCCGCGGGTGTCCCGTCTGGCGCAACCCGCGGGTCGATAGGATCGCCACCGAACCTTGTTGATGGCTCCCCATCCGGCTCATGTGTTTCGCGATTTTGGTACGCAAGCTTTTCCAGAATTTCAACCTTTCGGGACGCGGTCACAGGACTCAAGAGGTGAGGAATGGATTGGTCGTGCGCTCCCGCCCGACGGTGGTGTCGGGCCCGTGCCCGGGGTGCAGGATGCAATGATCGCCAAGGGGCAGAAGTTTTTCACGGATGCTGCGGATCAAGGTCTCGTAGGAACCCCCAGGGAGATCGGTGCGGCCGATGGATCCTGCAAAGATGACATCGCCACAAAAAACATGGTCGTCGACCTGCAGGCTTACGCCTCCCGGAGAGTGGCCGGGGGTATGGTGAACCCGTAGGCGCAGCAAGCCCACCTCGAGCTCCTGTCCTTCGGTCAGGTAGCGATCCAGGCGAGGCGCCGGCTTGTAGTCGAAGCCAAACCAACGCGCCTGCTGCTCTAGCTGGACGTACAGAAACTCGTCATCAGGATGGAGGTAAATCGGGATGTTCCACTTCTCCCGAACCGTTTTTACCCCGCTGATGTGGTCCATGTGCGCGTGCGTGTTCAGGATTGCGATGGGAGTCATCTTTTCCGATTCGATCCATTGGATCAAGTGCGGCGCCTCGTCTCCTGGATCGATGATGGCTGCCTGACGCGTTTGTGCGCAGGCGAGCACGTAGCCGTTCTTGTAAAAAGGCTCCACCGCGCTGCGTTCAATGAGAATGCCGTTATACTCCACGTTGTTCATTGTGACGGCACGCCGACTTCGGGGTCAACGGCTGTTATGATGAGAAGGTGTTAAGTGTCCCTTGTCTGAAATATGCTGCATGCTGTTGCGACTAGGCGGCCCTGATTTCGCGAAGCGACGAAGAAGGCGATGCAGAGCCATCATGGAGAAGGAGCGACATCAAAGAAAGCGGAACCGCGACCCATCTCATCGTTGCTCCTCCTCGCTTATGGACCCTGGCATCGCCTCGGCACACCTTGATTTGGCCGCTGCCGGGCTCGCACAAACGTTACCCTGTCTATGAATTAAGGTGCAAAGATTGAGCGTCGTGGACCATGTTTTCTTCGATGCGGCGGGAACTCTTTTCAGGGTGCGCGGCACCGTTGGAGAAGTTTACTCGGAGTGCGCTGCCCGTTTCGGATTGAAAGGCAATCCCGAGGAGGTGGGCCCTGCCTTTGTTTCTGCCTTTAGACGCCGCCCACCTATGGCTTTCGGCGCCCTCCATTTGCAGCAGGTCAGGGAGCGCGAGCGCCAATGGTGGCGAGAAGTTGTCTGGGAGACTTTTTCTGAACTGGGGCAGCCCGGAGATTTCGAAAAGTTTTTCACCACGCTGTACGACTTGTTTGCTTCCCCTACGCCCTGGAGGCTGGAGCCGGGGTGCCCGGAGGTGATTTCGGAATTGCGCCAGCGTGGCAAACGTATTGGGATCATCTCGAACTTCGACTCCCGGCTCCCGGAGCTATTGAGTGCTTTAAAGATTCTCGAACTCTTTGACACCGTCACTTACTCCAGCGCATTGACGTCCGCCAAACCCGACCGGCGCATTTTCGAGACGGCTCTGGAGCGCGCGGGGGCGCTTGCCGAACATTCGCTTCACATAGGGGATGATTATCAGGATGATTTTCTCGGAGCACGCGGGGCCGGCATGGCGGCCCTGTTGTACGATCCGCGCGGACGTTACCGGGGCAGTGTGGAATGCGACCGGATCGAGAGTTTGACAGAATCCTTGGCATATTTGATATAGTGCCCCGCCTCTTATGAGAGGGATGATACGTCTTGCACACAGTCCGGATAGCGATGACGCGTTTATGTTTTATGCGCTCGCCACTGAAAAGATCGACACCGCGGGCCTCCGGTTCAAGCACGAGCTTCGCGACATTGAGTCGCTCAACCAGGCAGCTTTGAAGGGAGAATACGAGGTAAGCGCCGTCAGCATTCATGCCTATGCATATCTTCATGAGCGTTATGCCCTGCTGGACTGCGGAGCTAGCATGGGTGAGGATTACGGGCCGTTGTTGATCGCGTCGAATTACTTTCCTCCTGAAGATTTGAAGGGGCGGACCGTAGCCATTCCCGGAGAACGCACTTCAGCTTTTCTTGCCCTCAAGCTGTTTGAGCCGGCCCTGAGTTACCGGGTGGTCCCCTTTGACGAAATCATCCCGGCCTTGCAGTCCCGGGAGGCGGATGCCGGACTGATTATTCACGAGGGCCAGATCCTCTATCGCGAACTGGGTTTTCACAAAATATTGGACCTGGGCCACTGGTGGAAAAACTCGACTGGGTTGCCGCTGCCGCTGGGGGGGCTGGCTGTTCGAAGAGACCTGGGCGTGCGCACCATACGGCAAATTTCAGGTGTCATCAGTCAAAGCATTGCCTATGCTCTCCAGCATCGCGAAGAGGCGCTCCATTACGCACTCCAGTTTGGACGGGGCTTGAGTTCCGATCAGGCCGATCGCTTCGTGGCCATGTACGTCAATGAGCGAACGCTCAGTTACCAGAAAAACGGAAGAAAGGCCGTGCAGCTTTTTCTGGACCGTGGTTACGAAACCGGTATCATCTCGCATCGCGTCAAGGTGACGTTTGTGTAAAAGCAATCATTTGTGTAAAAGCAATCAGCGGACTCATGAATGGCCCGCCGCAACCCCTCGGCAAGGATTGTGCGCTACGTCCCGGTGTTTTCCTCCTCCTTTACGATGGCTCTGCATCGCCTTCGTCATCGCTTCGCGAAACCAGGGCCGCCCAGGCCGCAACAAGATGCAACGCATTCCGGAGACGCCACACTAGAGCAGGACACGTCCTCCATCCACCGTCAGTACTTGTCCGGTAACAAAATCGCTCCCCTCTAAAAGAAACAGCAAAGCGGCAACAATGTCTTCGGGAGAGCCGATTCTCTGCAGCAGCGTCTGGCGTGCCAGGGCCTCAATGTTTTCTCCCTCGTCGATTGGAGGCAGGACCGTGCCCGGAGCAATAGCATTTACCTGCACGTGGGGAGCCAAGGCTCGCGCCAGCCCCAGAGTGAGCGCCACCACACCCGCCTTGCTGATGCAGTAAGGTAGGTAATCGGCCCACGGTTTCCATACTGAGATGTCGGCTAGATTCACAATTTTCCCCTCGCGCCGCTCCAACATTTTCGGTGCCAGCTTTTGACAGAGCAAGAAGGGCGCCCTCAAATTGACGTCCATAATGGTGTTCCAATCCTCTTCGCCGGCGTGCAAGAAGGGAGTGGCATAAAACAGCGCCGCGTTGTTGATGAGAATATCCACATGGCCGAAATACTCTAAGCTCCTTTCCGCCAGTGTTTGCACCTGCTCCGGCTTGGAGAGATCAGCGCGGAGCACCACCGCTTCGCGACCCGACTGACGGACTCTGCCTGCGGTCTCCTGGGCTTCCCTCTTTGAGAGCCGGTAGTGAATGGCTACGTGGCAGCCGCGTTGAGCCAGTGCAACGCTCATGGCGCGTCCCAGCCGCACTCCCGCTCCGGTAATGAGAACGGTCTTATCCTGCAGCCTCATGGTTTACCGTGGCCACCGCTGTAGAGCAGAACAGGGTCAGTGGACTTTCTTCTTCAAACTGAGTGCCGTTCGGGCGAGTTCGTAGTCTGGAGCAATTTCCGAAGCTTTTTCAAGCCATTCTATTGCCCGGTTGTACATCTCACGCAACTGGTAAACACGTGCCAGATTAAAGTAAGGGTAGTGATAGCCTCTTGTATCTGGAAGCTTTGATCGCGCCTTCGAGCCAGGGAACGGCCTCCACGAGCCTGCCCAACTCGATGAGATAAGCTCCGATGTCGTTGTAGGGTTGCCGAAATCGGGATCCAGCAAAATAGCTTTTTGGCATTCGGCCATTGCTTCAGCATACCTGCCCTGAAAACTATAGGTCCAACCGAGAAAGGTGTGAGCTTCGGCCGTTGCACACGCCTGAATCGATTTCAAATAAACTTGCTCCGCCCTGTTCAACTCCCTGCGCATCTGGTGCTCGTAGGTTTCTTGAAAGAATGTACGTGCAAGTTTGAGCGAATCCGGGGAGTCATGGGAGCTATCATCGATCCTAACAAAGGGTCTTTACCTTGACAACGCCAAGGCGGGCTGAGCATAATGTTAACCCGACTATTTTGGTAGGGATTGTGGATTATGAAAATAACAGCTCGCGCGGACTACGCAGTATTGGCGGTTTTTGAACTGGCATTGCGCTTTCAAAACGGGCGGACCCAAGCCCGAGAGATTGCTGAACGTCAGCAGATTCCTTTACGCTTTCTTGAACAGATCTTAATTCAACTCAAGCGTGGGGGTCTGGTTAAGAGTGTTCGAGGCGCTTCGGGCGGTTACATACTGGCGAGGCTGCCCGCCTCGATCACCCTCAAGGATGTACTGGAAGCCGTTGAAGGAGACCTTTCGCTGCTTGATCCACGATTGAACCCCAATTCAACGGTGCTGCGGGTGTGGAAGGAAGTGGAGTCGGAATTTCTCGGGAAACTCCAATCGCTCAGCATCGAAGACCTGGTGCGGCGTAAAATTCGGGAGGACAAGATTGTTTTCTATCACATTTAATTGGGATTGGTCATGTCGGGCCTGGTAGTGGAGCAGAAGAAGTCCGTGCTTCAAAGAATCGGCAACACCCCGCTGGTGGAAATCTCCAGGATCTTCCGCTCGGACCGCGTCCGCATATTTGCCAAGCTGGAGTGGTTCAATCCTGGAGGTTCGGTCAAAGACCGTCCGGCTTACAACATGATCCGAACGGGCGAAGAGAGCGGGCAGCTGCATCACGGCAAGACCATCATTGATTCAACCAGCGGCAATACCGGAATTGCATACGCGATGATCGGAGCTGCGAAAGGCTACCGCGTTCTATTGGCCATGCCGGCCAATGCGAGCGTGGAACGAAAGCAGATCTTGCGATCCTATGGCGCGCAGTTTCTGCTGACCGATCCTCTGGAAGGTTCCGATGGGGCCATTGTGGCCATCCGCGAACTTTACCAGAAATCTCCGGAAAATTATTTTTACCCGGACCAGTACAGCAATGATGCGAACTGGAAGGCGCACTACCATTCCACGGCTCCAGAGATCTATGAAGAGCTGCATGGGGAAGTGACTCACTTTGTTGCGGGCCTTGGCACCAGCGGAACCTTCATGGGAACCGGACGGCGTTTGAGGGAATATGATGCCAGCATCCAGCTGATTTCCTTTATTCCTGATTCGCCTTTTCATGGCCTGGAAGGGCTTAAACATATGCCTACCGCAATGGTTCCGCATATTTACGATCCGGCCTTGGCGGATGAGCGACTTGAGATCTCCACAGAGGAAGCGCATCGCATGGTGGTCCGCCTGGCACGTGAGGAAGGACTTTTTGCAGGGGTCTCTTCGGGCGCGGCCATGGTCGCAGCCCTGCAAGTGGCCAGGAATATTCATAAGGGGACTATCGTCACCCTCTTTCCGGACGGCGGAGACAAGTACCTTTCCGAAGAGTTTTGGGAAAGCAAAGAGGTGGTAGGGGGGAGCTGATCATGTTACGTCTCAGTTCTCATCAGCTTCAGGAAATTTGTGAAATCGCCGAGCGCGCTTATCCCCATGAATGCTGCGGAATCCTGGTCGGGTCACGGCAGGATCCAGCCAAAGTGGTGGAACGGCTGGTGCCTGCGGAGAACCAACGAAAAGACAGCCTCGCCAATCGCTATTTGATCGCGCCGGAGTTTACACGCTCTATTGAAAAAAAGCTCGCGGGGAGCGGCCTTGAGATCTTGGGCTTTTTTCACAGCCATCCCGACGTGCCGGCACGCCCTTCAGAGTTTGACCGGGACCATGCATGGCCCTGGTACTCGTATTTGATTGTTTCCGTCCAAAAACGCAAGGCGTCCGAAACTTACTGCTGGCAGCTTAAGGAGGACCGCAGCGCTTTTGAATCGGAACAGATGGAAGTTGTGTAGAATGAGAGCGACTCCAAGCTTCAGCCATTCACGTTCCACGAGTGGGGCCGGGGCTGAAAGGGGTTGTCCGGGAGGAACGTCTTGGGAGGAAAAAAATGAGTGCCAAAATTTTCATTCCCACGCCGCTAAGATCTTACGTGGGGAACCGCGACTCGCTGGAACTCGAAGGGAAAACGGTCAGAGAGATTCTGGCGAATTTGAGCCTGCAATACGAAGGTCTGCGCCGCCATCTTTTTAACGAGCAGGGTCAGTTGCGCAGCTTTGTCAACGTGTACCTGAACGACGAGGACATTCGCTATTTGCAGCGCGAAGAGACTCCGGTCAAAGAGAACGACACCATCAGCATTGTCCCCTCCATTGCCGGAGGATCACTTCAAACGGCCGTCCCCGTTGGCGAGCTTTCCAATGAGGAGATTAAGCGCTATAGCCGGCACCTGATCATGCCGGAGGTGGGACTGGAAGGGCAAAAGAAGCTGAAGGCGGCCAGCGTGCTTTGTGTGGGCGCTGGTGGACTGGGATCTCCACTAGCGCTCTACTTGGCTGCCGCCGGCGTGGGGAGGATCGGAGTGGTGGATTTTGACGTCGTAGACTTCAGCAATCTGCAGCGGCAGATTTTGCACACGACGCATGACGTAGGGCGCTCGAAGCTTGCCTCAGCCCGTGAAAAGCTGGCGAGCATCAATCCCAACGTCCAGGTAGAAACGCACGAACTGCGCCTGAGCTCCGAGAACGCGCTGGAACTTTTTCGAGCTTATGACATTGTCGCCGACGGCACGGACAACTTCCCCACCCGTTATCTGGTCAATGACGCGTGCGTCCTGACGCAACGGCCCAACGTGTACGCGAGCATCTTCCGTTTCGAGGGACAGGCTTCGGTTTTTGCCACTGAGGATGGACCTTGCTACCGCTGCCTTTATCCCGAGCCACCCCCTCCCGGTCTGGTCCCCTCGTGCGCAGAAGGAGGCGTCTTGGGGATTTTGCCGGGTTTGGTGGGGATCATTCAGGCGACCGAAGTGATCAAGCTGATCATTGGAAAGGGAGAACCCTTGATCGGGCGTTTGCTGTTGTTTGATGCTCTGGGAATGCGTTTTCGAGAGCTCAAGCTGAGAAAGGATCCCGATTGTCCCGCCTGCGGCCAGAACCGCACCATCCATGAGTTGATCGATTACCACCAATTCTGCGGTGTGGGCATGGAGGAGGCTCCCCAACTCGGAAGCCAGTGGGAAATCAGTGTCGAGGAACTAAAAAAGGAGTTGGACTCAGGAAAGGACATCTACATCCTGGATGTTCGCAATCCGGAAGAATACCAGATTGCGCGCATCGAGGGTTCCCATTTAATTCCTCTCTCAGAGCTCCTGGGTAGGATTCACGAGTTGGATAGTGCTCGCGAGGTCGTAGTGCATTGCAAGACCGGGATTCGCAGCGCCCGCGCCATCGAGTTGTTGCGTGAAGCCGGCTTCCGCAAGCTGCGCAATCTGAAAGGCGGCATCAGCGCCTGGTCGGAGAAGATTGATCCGCGGGTTCCCACCTACTGACCCGATCGCTTTTCGACTGTTGTTCTTCGCCATCCTGAAAACAAATTGATTCTGAAAGAGCAGCGCGCGCCGGTGCGCTTGGCGGGCGGCTCCTGGCGCGTCTTACAGCTGATATTTGCGGCGGAGTTCCTGGTACTGGTCGGTGGTGTCAATATCCAGATAGACACCGGGATCGGCCACATCGATCAGGTGAACGCTGGCAGCATTCGAATGCACAACGGAGCGGGCTCCTTTTTCGAGAGGCGCGTGGCGCAGATCCGGAAAAAAGCGCGCAGGGAATAACACGGGGTGCCCTCGTCTCCCTTCACACCTCGGCAGGACAATACAATGCGGGACCCGGCGATGGAACGAGACAAGCGCGCGGACCGTGTCCAGTTGCACCATCGGGTAATCCACGGGGTGAAGGATGATGGCGGAAACCGGCGGAATTTCAGCCAGCGCCACCTGCAGACTAGAGAGTTGTCCCCGAGAGGGAGCGGGATTGATGGTGGTGTGAACCCGCTCCCAGTTAAAGCGGCTGAGAATTTCCTGTTGGCGATGGCCCAGGACCACCCACACTGTAATGCCAACGGCATCATAGAGGTTGAGCAGACGCCCCAGAAATGTGCTGCTCCCCAATGGCAGCAGAGGTTTCGGAAAGCCCATTCGCGACGATTCTCCGGCAGCCAGCACCACAGCGACAATCTCATTTTGGAGCATGTCAAGAAGGTTCCTTCAAGTATGTGTCGCAGGTCAAGAGAAGCTGGACCAAAGGCGCCCCAGCGTAGCGTGCAAAGTGCCGCTTGGGTGAAACTTTCGGCAGGAAAATATCTCTCAGTAAAGCACACAAGCACGAGGACACACGAGGATTGGCTCGATGGTAGTGGTGTCTTACTATGACCCCATTACCGGCTCGATACGTGGGGTTGACAAAGCCCTATGGCTCACCTAAAATTAAAGTTTCTCATTAGAGAAAAGTTGAAACTTTCTGGGGTCTCTTGGCAAGGTTGGACGTAAAGAGACGACCGAAGTTCTTTGACAATTTGGAAAGTAAGGGCAAACACAAGTTGGGCTGAGAATTTTTTGCGCAGCAAAAAGTTCTAGGTCAAGCTACTAAGGGTAGACGGTGGATGCCTTGGCGCAAAGAGGCGATGAAGGACGCGGCTAGCTGCGAAAAGCCTCGGGTAGCTGCTGCAAGCGAAGATCCGAGGGTATCCGAATGGGGGAACCCAGCCCGTCGAAAGGCGGGTTATCCGTTTCTGAATCCATAGGAAACGGAAGCTAACTCAGGGAAGTGAACCATCTCAGTACCTGAAGGAAGAGAAAGAAAACTCGATTTCCTCAGTAGTGGCGAGCGAAAGGGAAAGAGCCTAAACCCGATCCACCCATTGGCGATCCTGGACAATGGGGTCGCGAGTGGGTGGATCGGGGGTTGTGGGACCTAGCAACAACTTCTGGACTCTAGCCGAATCGTGCTGGAAAGCCGACTCATAGAAGGTGAGAAGCCTGTAGGCGGAAGAAGAAGGAAGGGGCCGGGAATCCCGAGTACCACGGGACACGAGAAATCTTGTGGGAATCTGCGAGGACCATCTCGTAAGGCTAAATACTCCTTTGCGACCGATAGTGAACCAGTACCGTGAGGGAAAGGTGAAAAGCACTCCTGCGAGGAGAGTGAAATAGTACCTGAAACCGTTTACTTACAAGCAGTCGGAGCCCGCATTCGCGGGTGACGGCGTGCCTTTTGCATAATGAGCCGGCTAGTTATTCTGAGCAGCAAGGTTAATCCGGAAATTAGGAGGAGCCGAAGGGAAACCGAGTCTGAATAGGGCGTTAAGTTGTTCAGAATAGACGCGAAGCTGAGTGATCTATCCTTGGCCAGGATGAAGGCAGGGTAACACCTGTTGGAGGTCCGAACCAGTGTTGGTTGAAAACAGCTTGGATGAGCTGAGGATAGGGGTGAAAGGCTAATCAAACTCAGTGATAGCTCGTTCTCCCCGAAATAGCTTTAGGGCTAGCCTCGGGTGTTCCGTTTCGGAGGTAGAGCACTGAATGGACTAGGGGCCTTCACCGGTTACCGAATCCAATCAAACTCCGAATGCCGAAAACGAAAAGCCCGGGAGTCAGACTGTGGGGGCTAAGCTTCATAGTCGAGAGGGAAAGAACCCAGATCGCCAGCTAAGGTCCCGAAGTGTGCGCTAAGTGGAAAAGGAAGTGGAAACGCCGAGACAACCAGGAGGTTGGCTTAGAAGCAGCCATCCTTTAAAGAAAGCGTAACAGCTCACTGGTCAAGCGATCATGCGCCAACAATCCAACGGGGCTCAAGTCTGCGACCGAAGCTGCGAAATGTGTGACGCCGCAAGGCGTTCACTTTGGTAGGGGAGCATTCTGTGAAGTTTGAAGGTAGACCGAGAGGACTACTGGACCTCACAGAAGAGACCCTGCCGGCATAAGTAGCGATAAAC